>NZ_JXIQ01000028.1 GCF_000934845.1 Mesobacillus subterraneus | reverse complement strand
GAAACTGAGAAATCTCATTTAATATAAAGGAGTAATGACAAATGATGAACGGTCACATGGGTTCTTTTATAAACGGAAATGGTTATGGAGCTCCATCCGGTTTCAGCCAGTTTGGAATGATGCCATACTTTAACTCGTCTACTTTCATTTTCCTTGTTCTAATTGCAATCGGAGTATATTTTCTGATGAAAAACAAGTTTTTACCCAAGGCGAATTCACGGAAAATCCAAACAATAGAAGCCGAAGAAATAGCAAAGTTAAGATACGCAAGAGGAGAGATTACCTTAGAAGAATTCCAGCGAATTTTAAAAACAATTAAATCGTAATCGAGGTGAATGCAGTGATTAATCTTATATTAGCAGCCATAGTCTTCTATTATTTGTTAAGGACTGGAGATCTGTTCAGACTGTTCAAGATGACAAGGAAGCTGATTGTTGATCTTATGTACTCTTTCAAAAAACAAAAACAAGAATCACTACAAAAGGATGCTCCTTCTGAAGCTTTGAAACTGCGCTACGTCAAAGGTGAGATTTCCCAGAGTGAATATGAAATGATTTCTAAAAACCTACTCTAAAGAAAGCTGCCAAATGGCAGTTTTCTTTTCACCGAAATCTTTTATTTTTTCATGCCCATTTTTAGAAAAGTGAAGCAAATACCCATCCAGCTGTAGCAAACAGAGTGATGATTTCTAGTGTTTGGTCAATTAGTTGTCGGTTTCTCTTTTTCTGTTGATTTAAATATTCTTATATCGATCTCCCCGCGAGCAAACTTGAGTCCGATTTATCTGGCTCAATTCGGTACAGGGTACCACCCTTACCAATCACTCTGTGGTTCTCAGCTAGTCACTATTCTATCTTTCCAGCTAATACCGATTAAGGGAAAATCAATCTTCTTTGTTCCCCTCCATATAAAATCCATAAATACTAGGTATGATGACAGAGAATGACATAGAAGAGGTGAAATAGATGGGAAACTTTGAACCAATTAATAGAATAGCATTAGAATTAGGCCCTATCACTATTTATTGGTACGGCATAATTATCGGCTTTGGGATTTTCTTAGGATGGTTACTCGCTACAAAAGAAGCAAAAAGAAGAGGGTTGGACCAGGATGTCTTTTCGGATTTGCTTCTTTGGGCGATTCCAATTTCTCTCCTTAGTGCTCGGTTATATTACGTATTATTCAATCTAGATTACTATTTAGATAATCCAGGACAGATTCTAGCAATCTGGGAAGGCGGCATCGCCATCCATGGAGGATTGATCGGTGCGGTAGCAACCTCGATAGTGTACGCACGAAAAAAAGAAATTTCTTTCTGGCAGCTCGCTGACATAGCTGCTCCTAGCATTATTCTCGGGCAGGCCATTGGTCGATGGGGAAACTTCATGAACCAGGAAGCGCATGGAACAGAGGTGACAAGAACCTTTCTTGAAGATTTAATGCTTCCAGACTGGATTATTAACCAGATGTATATAGATGGAGCGTATTACCACCCAACCTTTTTGTATGAATCATTATGGAATCTTTCAGTTTTTTTTGTCCTCCTTGCCATCAGAAAGTTCGGAGTCAAGCGGGGAGAAGTTTTCCTTTCTTATCTCATTTGGTATTCAGTAGGTAGGTTTTTTGTGGAGGGATTGAGGACAGACAGTCTAATGGTAACTGATGAACTAAGAATTGCACAGGTCATTTCCCTGGCTTTAGTTGGTCTTTCTTTGTTCCTCATCTGGTATCGAAGGCAAAAGCAATCGACAAACCGGTTTTACAAAGAAGGTATAAATGACAAATAACTTTCCTATTTAACCTCGGACCTTCTAAGAAGATCCGAGGTTTTGTATATTGTTATTTATTCTTTTTATACTTTCCGCCTATTAAAAGGTAATTTACATAGGGAATGTAGACTTCCGTACGAAATCATTTGATTTTAGCTGTATTCAATTCACTAACATTCCTTTATTTGCTTTGATAACTCGATATCCTAGCTGTTCCGCGAACTTACGCTAATAACGCTTTCAGCATACAGACTTTTCTAAGACTGTATGCTTGAAAGCGTTATTTGGATACCAAATTTTATTCCACTTTAAATTGCCCCATCATACCTGCATCTTCATGCTCAAGGATATGACAGTGGTACATGAAGATACCAGGATACTTGAAAGTAGCAATCGCCCTGACATTCTCCCCTGGATACACTAGGATAGTGTCCTTCCAGCCGGATTCATTTGCTGGAGGCTGTTTACCGTCACGGTCAAGAATTTGGAATTGAATTCCATGAGCATGGAATGGATGGGCCATTCCCCCCATCATCCCAGTACTTTCATTGGAGATTTCCCAGATTTCTGTAGTATTTAAGGTCAAATATTCATCCATCCGGTCCATATCCATTTGTTGGCCATTTATATTGACATTGCTTCCCATTCCTTGGAAAATAAATTTTCTGGTTTTTACTGCCTTTGATGAATCTATTCTTTCAATTTTTGTAAGTTGGTTTGGTATATTAAAGTCTTGCTGTTTATTGCCAGTTACCATAAATTTCATGAATTCAGTACCTTGATTTGTTAGTTCGACCGTATCGCCATCTTTAAACATAGAAAAATCCACTATGATTTCAGCTCTTTCCCCTGGACCGAGCACTAGTTTTGTCATCTCGACAGGCTGTTCAAGTAATCCCCCATCGCTAGCTACTTGATAGAAGTTTTGGTTATTGCTAAAAAGCAATTCATAAATCCTGGCATTTGATCCGTTCAGCAAACGAAAGCGCATTTTGCCTCTTGGTACCTCAAGATAAGGGTTTACAGCTCCGTTAACAAGAATGGTTCCTCCCTGAAGGCCCATCATGACGTCATGCATGCCCAGTCTATATTCAAACCTTCCATTCGCGTCCAGCTTTTTATCCTGTATCACAAGCGGAATGTCATTGACACCATACTCATTTGGGAGTTTCAGATTATCTGAAACATCATCATCTACATAAAACAAACCAGCGAGCCCTTTATAAACTTGCTCTCCAGTTTTATGGAGCAAGTGCGGATGAAACCATAATGTTGAAGCAGGCTGTGTGACCGTAAACTTTGGATTCCAGGTTTCCCCGGGCCGAATCCGGGAGTGAGGACCACCATCGTTTTCCCCGTCTACTTCAAGCCCGTGCCAGTGGACTGTTGTCTCTTCATTCAGGTTGTTTTTGACTTTTATCGAAACCTCATCACCCTTTCTGACTCTAATGACAGGGCCTAGATAATTTCCATTGTAACCATAAGTGTCTGTCTCTTTCCCCTCGATAAATTCTGTCTTAGCTATTTGAGCTGAAAGCTGAAATTTGGCTTTACTTGGGATCGAACTCATATTTTTAAGGAGCGGTGGAACAGGTAAAGGAGTGCCGCCGCTGAATGGAAGTCCACTACTATCATTTCCATACATCATTCCATTGTTATTAAAAATCTTATTTACTCCAAAAGGAACAAGAGAAATAGCTGCTAATCCTGCGGCTCCCTTTAAGGAATAAGAGAGAAATTTTCTTCTATTGTATTTATCCATTAAAGCTGTACCTCCTTATCAAATTCCACTGAACTTTAAATCGGTGGGGGGTATTTTTGTATTTTAATATGAATATATGCAAAAAGTATGTAGGGTTAATTACTATGTATTCTGATAATTGATCACTCCGGTTTTTCGCAGAGTTACTGGGGTGAACTGTTTTTTTGTCTTGCACATATTTTCTCCATGATTTGCTTTTATATTTAAGTCATAGAAACAAACAACTCATCATGAAAGGAGGGATTCTGATGTGGGGACCGGGTTTTGCATCTGCTGGCTTGCGGACCGATTGGCTGGTTTATCGGTTTTCTGCTGGCCGGTTTCCTGAGCTACTTGCTGTTGAAAAACAAGAAGGGACCTGTCAGCCAATTCGTTCTGATTCCAGTGAAGCGATGGAACAATTGAAAATGAGGCTTGCACAAGGGGAAATCACCTTGGAATATTTAATTTACAGTAGGAGGGGACGGCATGTTGTATAACAAAGAAATAGTAAATCGACTTAAGAAAATGGAGGGCCAAATCAGGGGGATTAGTAAAATGATGGAAGCAGAAAAACCATGTGCTGATGTTGTGAACCAATTGTCCTCTATTCGAAGTTCCACAGGTAGAGCAATAGCCTATATTGTCGCAAACGATCTCCAAAATTCTCTCACAAATGACAAAAACTCCATAAAAGAAGACTATAGTGCAGTAGATGAGGCTGTATATATGTTAGTGAAAAGTTCATAGATTTCTGCACAATTGGAAATAAATCAGTGAAATGATGGACTACACTCCTTTTCTCAGGGTGCATTCTGCTTAGATAAAGACTACATTAGTACAAATTTCTCATTCATTATTTTTGCGAAATTATTTGGTATTGTTTGATCAAAAGAGCTACATGTTGAATCGCCGGAAGTTTTTGGGGAAGTCTCTAAAAGAGACAGAGGGATTTTGGCACTATCCTTCCAGCAGGTTTAAGTGCTTGCAGTAAAGAGGAAAGCAATATTGACACCAGTTCTATGGCAAGTATTGGTCCTTTTAACGAATTGGAGAAAGGACCCTTTCCAAAGATTACCCATCATACCACCGCCTTGTCATGGCATATTACCCTTCATCCCCCCAGTGCCCCTCATAAAAAACCAGCCGCCCGCAATGACCAGAATCAATATGATTAGTGCGGTCAAAACAAAGTTTTTCACCTAGCTTTTACCTCCTTTTTCGTCACATGATTGCATTATTACATTCTCATATACCTCCGTGCATATTTTATAAGCGCCAGTTTTTAATTTCAATTATTAGGTTTACTGTAGTTAAATGTGCATTTTCTATGGAGTTTAGTTCTAATAACCTGTGGTAAAAATAGTAAAGAACCGAAAAAATTAAGGAGGAATCAACATGTTTTTACCTGCATCGGACCTGGGGTTGATTGCAAGTCACCTATCTGCCCATGACGGAATGATAATGAAAGTGAAGCTTATGGCAAGAGAGGCAAAAAATGAAAAATTAATTAAATTACTAAATACCAAAGTAGGAATTTTAAGAAGCCATATGCGTATCATGATGGATATGCTCGATCCTCAAAAAAGCGATTTTGAGAAACTTTCGGATTTCAATGAATGAACATAGTACTGTAAGCAACCTTCAAGGACATAGCATGATGGACTCCCATCAGGGACACACCGACCATAAGGAGAACATACCAAAATTACAGGTGGATTGGACCGCAAACCCTCATACGGTCAAAGTTGATCAAGAAACAGAAATTTTTATTGACATAAAAGATTTCTCCGGGAAGGTTATCGAGACTTTTTTAGCTGTGCATGAAAAAGAAATGCACCTACTGGCAATTAAAAAGGATTTATCAGTCTTCCAACATCTCCACCCGCAATATATTGAAAAAGGTAGATTTCACGTGAAGACAACCTTCCCAAAGGCAGGGGAATATAAATTTTATGCAGATTTCCTGCCGGAGGGGGCAAATCAGCAGCTAGCGTCTCATGAGCTGGTCGTAAAAGGTTTGGAAACCAAGGAAGAGGTTGTTCCCGACAAGCTTTTGAAAAAGGAGATAGATGACCTGACAATCGAGCTTATTCTCCCAAAAGCGAAAGTAGATGAGCATATAAGTTTGATTTTCACCCTATATGATAAGAATGGAAACCCAATTACTGAACTTGAACCCTATCTTGGTTCTGCAGGACATGTCGTGATTGTCAGTGAGGATATGAATGAATTTCTCCATGTCCATCCAGTAGATGAAAACACAAAAGGACCAGATGTTGAGTATATGACGAGCTTTCCTCGTAGTGGATTGTATAAAATTTGGGGTCAGTTCAAGTACAAACAACAACTTTATACGGTGCCTTTTGTGATTGAAGTCAAGTAAAAGGCATCAGTAACTGCAATGGCACACATGAATGTGTGCTATTGTTCAATTTTCTAGTTAAGGAGGTGGAACTGTGAAGGATATGGAGGGGGAAATCGACATGCCGCAAACGAACAAAGGACGATTGAAAATTATCACGGTGCTTGCTATTCCCGCAGTCATCGAAAATTTTTTCCAGACCATCCTCGGCTTTGTCGATACATACTTTGTATCAAAAATCGGTCTGGCAGAAGTTTCGGCGGTTGGGGTCACCAATGCAGTCCTTGCGATATATTTTGCATTATTTATGGCAATTGGGGTAGCAGCCAATGTAAGGATTGCAAACTTTCTTGGTGCTAACCTTCCGGAAAAAGCAAGGCATATATCACAGCAATCAATCGTTCTGGCTACCATATTGGGTATCTTAACAGGAATTATTACTTGGATTTTTGCTGAACCGCTGCTGAAACTAATGGGAATAGAGGCAGAGGTACTCGAGGCCGGTGCTCTGTATTTCCGGATTGTTGGAATCCCTTCGATTGTGATGAGCTTCATGTTTGTGTTAAGCGCTATCCTGCGGGGAGCAGGCGATACAAAATCGCCGATGAAAGTGAGTATTGTCATCAATATTGTCAATGCAATTTTGGATTATGTCCTTATCTTCGGTTTTTTGTTCATACCTGAAATGGGCATCGTAGGAGCAGGGATTGCGACGGTAATTTCACGATTGATTGGAAGCATTGCGCTGTTTTATTATGTCAATAAAACAGAAACTCTTACCTTCAGAAGAGATTACTGGAGTATTGACAAGACACATCTAATGGAACTGACTACTCTTGGAGCCCCAGCTGCAGGCGAGAGACTAGTCATGCGTGCCGGCCAAATCGTCTATTTTGGTTTCGTCGTTGCCCTTGGTACCAATGCATTTGCCGCTCATCAGATTGCCGGCAATGTCGAAGTATTTTCCTATATGATTGGATATGGATTTGCTACAGCCGCCACAATTTTGGTTGGCCAGCAAATCGGTGCGGGAAATCTTAAAGAAGCCAAGCATTATGCCAGACTATCCACGTATCTCACAGTAGGAGCGATGACCTTGCTCGGTGCCCTGCTCTTCTTCCTTGGTGATTGGGCTGGCAGCTTATTTACCGAAGAACAGCAAGTTATCGATGATATAGGTACCGCACTAAAGATTTCGGGTATTTTCCAACCGTTCCTCGCTGTATTAATGGTGCTGACAGGAGCATTCCAGGGGGCAAATAACACGAAATTCCCGATGTACCTAACTGGATTCGGGATGTGGGCAGTACGAACCGTACTTGTCTATCTTCTTGGAATCAAGCTGGGCTGGGGACTCGCGGGAGTATGGATAGCAATCGGAGCCGATATCGCATTTCGTGCAATTGTCCTGGTAATCCAATTCAAACGTGGAAAATGGATGGCACTTGAAAAAGCACCAGATCCAGAATCTCACTGCCACCCGCAAACAACCAAGGAAAACATGTCTGCCTGCGCGAATAATTATTAATAAGGAGCATACAGTAGTCAATCTGTATGCTCTTTTTTTAAGGAATAAAGCTAAGCAAACTACAAAAAGAATGCAAAAATCATGACCTATGAACTTGTGCAGATTGAAAACAGGGTAGGTACTTTATTGTATGATTATGAACATTATGTAGATGAAAACAATAACGTGAAAAAATGCAAATCCTTTGTCTGGCGTTTCGTAGGATTTGGCAGAAGCTGCTTTGCACTAACGAAAGAAGAATTGATTGAACTGGTAAGAAAACAAATCCATGAATACCAAAACGATATTATATTGTACTAGGCGATTTTGAGGATGTTATGATCAAAGGAAATAAATCTTCAAAGTTAATAAAAGCTGAAAAAATGATATATGAAGGAATAAATATCGAGATTGTGAGTGAACAAGATTTCTTGAAAATGCTGTAAAGTAAATAAAAGAGTTTGAAAAGACAAGCTGGTCAATTTCTTGTCTTTTTATTATTTGAGAAGAAGTATTTCTAAGTCAATCTACTGTAAGTGCATGCATTCAATCGTTAAAAAGCAAACTGAATGTTTGATCGAATACGGTTCCAGTAAAAAGGGGATGCGTCAGCACCCCGTTAGTCTGTATGTTCCGGTTCCTCCATGGATCTGCGTAAACATATTCATAAGGGATGCCGTCATTTTCTCCTTGTCTAACAGAGGGGAAGAAGGTCTTAAATAGACAATTTGCAATGCGTTTCTTGTTTCTTCTGTTACGGCAGTTCTTTCAGAATCGACAAAAGGGCTTCCGAACGGCCCGCTTGCGTCTGCAGTTACGATTAAGTTTGCGAGATTATTCGCTCTCCCGTTCAATCCTGCATACTCTTCGTTTTCTTCGCCGATTTTTATCGTAATAGGCCCTTGCAATTTGTCACTGTCATAAATTCCTATTGGGACTTGATATTCAAGCGAAAAGAAATTATTCAAATCGATTGCGCTATGAATGGACTGAAGATAATTCTGCTTAGCGATTCGTCGGTAGAGGGCTTCAGCCGAATGTCTGTATCGGTTTGGATCCTTTCCCGTAGTTTTGAAAATTCCGCGCCACTCTTTGATTCCTTCCAGTTCGGTTACGTTTTTGTCCAATAGATCAAAATATATTGATTCCTGGAAGAGCTGCAACCTGCCTTTCAACATTTGCGGAGATTCTCCTATTTGTACGTCTTGATACTCCATTATTCCGAGTGTGAACCCGGGAATGAGACCGCATATCGCATCGGAAACGTGAACTTCCATTGATTCCACCTCCAAATCTGCTTTAAAATAGTTTATCATAAAAGAGATTTGCTTTTACAATTATCGGATTTTATATAGACATCAAAATGGAAAGGAGGGATACACGTAATGGATACGGCGAGTTTGAAGAAGGAGATTATAGCTTACAGCAAAACGATCGGCATCGATAAAATTGGATTTGCATCCCCTTCGACATTTGAAGAGATGAAGGTTCGATTATACAGGCAACAGGAGCTTCGCTATCAATCAGGGTTTGAAGAAAAGGATATTGAAAAGAGAACCGAGCCTTCGCTAATTTTTGACAAACCTAAGTCGATTATTTCAATTGCACTCGCTTATCCTTCAAAAATGGGGCCAAAAGTGATTAGCAAGAAGGGGGAAAGGCGAGGAATCTTCAGTCGTGCTTCATGGGGAACAGATTACCACACTGTTCTGAGGGACAGGTTAAAAAAGTTGGAAGAATATATTGCTTTGAAAATGCCCGAAGCGCGCTTCAAATCAATGGTTGATACGGGCGAACTGGTAGATAGGGCCGTTGCGGAACGTGCGGGAATTGGCTGGAGCGGGAAAAACTGCTCGATCATTACACCGGAATTTGGATCTTACGTCTATCTAGGCGAAATGATCACGAATATTCCCTTTGAGCCGGATCATCCCATGGAGGACCGCTGTGGCAGCTGTAACAAGTGTGTGGATGTCTGTCCTACCGGGGCACTCGTACAGGGCGGCCAGCTGAATGCGCAAAAATGTATTGCTTTCGTGACACAAACGAAGGGATTTTTAGCGGAAGAATTCAGGGAGAAGCTTGGAAACCGTTTATATGGCTGTGATACTTGTCAGACGGTCTGTCCTGAAAATAAAGGCAAGGATTTTCATTTCCATACTGAAATGGAACCAAATCCCGAAATTGCGAAACCACTCCTTAAGCCGCTGTTGAGCATTAGCAATCGGGAGTTTAAAGAAAAGTTCGGACATGTATCAGGGTCGTGGCGCGGAAAGAAGCCTATCCAGCGCAATGCGATTATTGCACTTGCTCATTATAGGGATGAAACAGCAATCCCGGAGTTGATAACGGTCATGAAGGACGATCCAAGACCTGTTCTCAGAGGAACGGCGGCATGGGCACTTGGCAAAATCGGCGGCCAAGACGCGTTGGAGGCATTGCAGCATGCTTTTTCTGTAGAGAAGGATGAAGAGGTGTTGCAGGAAATAAGGAAAGGATTGTATTTTTTCGCTGAAAAAAAACAAGGATAATTTTCCATTCGCTATAAAAATTCTCTATAACGGAAAGACGTGATCATAATGTGTTTGATTTTATTTGCTTATAAATCGCACCCAAAGTATAAGCTGGTTATTGCTGCAAACAGGGATGAAGCGTATGATCGCGACACTGCGCCAGCTCATTTTTGGGAAGATGCACCGGAGCTGCTTGCCGGGCGCGATCTTGAAAAGATGGGGACATGGATGGGTGTGACTACCTCTGGCAGGTTTGCTGCCCTGACAAACTACCGTGACCCAGGTGAATATACGGCTGGAAAAAGAACACGTGGGGAGCTTGTGGTGGATTTTCTTAAGGGAACTGAGGAGCCGAAAACCTATCTTCAAAAAATAGCGCAACAGCGGCATGCTTATCCTGGATATAATCTTTTAAGCGGGGACGTTGAAGAACTTTATTATTATTCAAACACTGCAGATAAATTGTTAAAAGTGGAACCAGGCATCCACGGAGTCAGCAACCATTTGCTCGATACTGCTTGGCCCAAAGTAGAAAAAGGCAAAGCAGGGTTGAAAAAAATCCTCGCTGAAGATTCTCTTGACATGGCAGACAGCTTATTTAGCCTTTTAGAAAATGCCGATCCTGCTCCTGACCAGTTACTACCTTCTACGGGAGTTACACTTGAATGGGAACGTCTACTATCACCTATTTTCATTAAAAGTGAAAAATACGGAACGAGAAGTTCAACAGTCATTTTAATGAACGACATAGAAATCTATTTTACGGAACGAGTTTTTAAAGAAGGACAACAGACAAAGCAGGAATTTTTTATTACGATCTAAGCTAAAATAGATTTTCTATACCTCAAATTCCCTGTTGCTTCATAAACATGAAAGGGGAAGGGGGAGATGAGGATGCGAGATCAACTGCAGGAATTGCTGGAACAGCGAGTTCTTCAAATTGTATCAATGCCTCGAAGTCCATTGCATGAGTGTCCTGACATTGAGTTAAAAAAACAGAGCCTTGGAAAAAGGTCGGCAGAGATTGTAAAAGCTAAGGCAGCTGGCAGAATCAAGCACAAATTAGAAGAACAGGAGAATGCAACTGTTTTATATGATGTGCATTTTCAGTATTTGATTAGGCAAAAAGGATTATTTTACATGGAGGAGGAAGTGGAAAAGAGGCGAGCGGAATTTTACAAAGGTGTCCTAATAAAGGACGAGAAGTTGAAAAAACCAGCGGAGAACTTGAAGGAAGCGTTGCCTGCCCTTTCGGATGAAACGGGCGATCAGGATCGGAAAGGCTTTGTATATGACAGGCTAAAGGCAGTCCAGTATGCTGAGCGCTGGTGGAATGACTATAATCCGGCATATAAGAAGTTCGAAGTGGATTGTACCAATTATATATCGCAATGTCTCCATTTCGGCGGGGCACCAATGCGTGGCTACCCGAACAGAAGCAATGGCTGGTGGATGCAGAATAATAATTGGAGCTACAGCTGGTCGGTTGCCAATGCGTTACGCTTGCATATTCCCGGTTCTAAGTATGGGCTAAGGGGAAAAGTGGTGGCTAGTGCTGATAAGCTGAAACTCGGCGATGTGGTTTGTTATGATTTCCAGGGAGATGGACGCTTTGACCATACAACCATTGTGACCGGGCACGACGCGGACGGAATGCCGCTTGTTAACGCTCATACGTATAATAGCCGGATGAGGTACTGGGCTTATGAGGATTCGACAGCCTATACTCCGAATATAAAGTATAAATTCCTGACGATTACCGATGACCAAAATGACTGAATGAAGACTGGTACGGAGCCACCCGCTTTTGCGCCGAGAAGAGGAATGGTATAATTAGCTGTAGTTTTTATGAGAGGTGATATTCATGGCATTGCATGTTGTATTATACCAGCCGCTCATTCCAGCAAATACTGGCAATATTGCGCGCACATGTGCTGGTACCGATACCGAGCTTCATTTGATCCGACCGCTGGGATTTTCAACAGATGATAAGATGTTGAAGCGTGCCGGGCTGGATTATTGGGAACACGTAAAGATTCATTATTATGATTCGCTTGAGCATTTTTACGAGCAGAACGAGGGCGGAGAGTTTTATTATGTAAGCAAATTCGGCAAAAAGGGGCATTCTGCCTTTGATTATAGTGGAACCGAACAGGAGTACTTCTTTATTTTTGGCCGGGAAACAACCGGACTGCCTAAAGAAGTAATTGAAAACAATATGGACAGATGCCTCAGACTGCCTATGAATGAAAATATTCGTTCCCTAAACCTTTCCAATACTGCTGCTATCCTGATTTATGAGGCATTAAGACAGCAGGATTACCGCGATTTGCGCAAATAATAAAAGGTGATGAAAAAAGCTGCCGATTGGCAGCTTTTTTATTTTTTAGTGATCCCAGGCTTATCGTCGTAACCTGAAGTGAAGATTGCAGTCAAGAATGTAACTGTGACGCCCAAAATGAGAATTAGTTTCATGTATATAAGCCTCCCCTTGATCAATATTGTCCGTATAAAAATAATTATAGCCTATTAGCTTGGAACTGGGAAGGTGAAGCAGCTATTTTTTCGAGGAGAATAAAAAAGGACAATCAGGCAAGCTGAACGAATATGCATGTTCAAATTGTTTGGTGCATAGAATGAATTAATCGTCTCTTGATAACGCTACATGGGGAGGTCCATATGGATATTTTAAAAAAGATTGAGATGTTCCGTCAGGATGAAGAAAAGTTGAAATGGGAAGGGACGTTCAGGGAATATCTTGAAATTGTAAAGGAACAGCCATGGGTTGCTCAATCGGCACATTCGCGTGTATATAATATGATAAAAGACGCTGGAATTGAAAGCGACAAAGGCAAAAAACTATATTCCTTCTTTAGTTCTCAATTATTTGGCCTTGAGGAGGCTTTGGAAAGACTCGTCGAAGAGTATTTCCATCCAGCGGCTAAAAGGCTGGATGTCAGAAAACGAATCCTGCTGTTGATGGGACCAGTTAGCGGGGGGAAATCGACCCTTGTTACCATTTTGAAAAGAGGGTTGGAAGCTTATTCTTATACTGATAAAGGGGCGATTTACGCCATTAAGGGATGCCCGATGCATGAAGATCCGCTGCATATGATTCCGCATCATCTTCGAAAAGATTTTCAAGATGAGTATGGCATCAGAATTGAAGGCAATCTTTCGCCGCTTAATCTGATGAGAGTGGAACAGGAATATGGTGGTAGAATAGAAGATGTCCTTGTGGAAAGAATTTTTTTCTCAGAAGACAAAAGAACAGGAATTGGTACGTTCAGTCCTTCCGATCCCAAATCACAGGATATTGCTGACTTAACAGGCAGCATTGATTTCTCCACGATAGCTGAGTATGGTTCTGAATCCGATCCGCGGGCATATCGCTTTGACGGGGAACTAAATAAAGCCAACCGGGGGATGATGGAGTTTCAAGAAATGCTCAAGTGTGATGAGAAGTTTCTTTGGCATTTGCTGAGTTTGACACAGGAAGGCAATTTCAAAGCAGGGAGATTCGCATTGATTAGTGCGGATGAATTAATTGTTGCTCATACAAATGAAACGGAATACCGCTCCTTCATTTCCAATAAAAAGAATGAAGCACTGCATTCTCGGATTATCGTGATGCCGATCCCGTACAACTTAAAAGTTTCTGAAGAAGAGAAAATTTATGACAAAATGATCCGCGAGAGCGATGTGAACGATGTCCATATTGCGCCGCATACCTTAAGGGTGGCTGCTATGTTTACAATCCTTACGCGCCTAAAGGACCCGAAAAAAGGTGATATTGACCTGATCAAGAAAATGCGGCTATACGATGGCGAAAGTGTAGAGGGTTACAACCGGGCAGATGTGGAGGAATTGAAGAAAGAGCATCAGGATGAAGGAATGAGTGGAATTGACCCCCGCTACGTCATCAATCGGATTTCTTCCACCATCATCAGGAAGGAAGTCAAAACGATCAATGCACTGGATGTGTTGCGGTCATTGAAAGAAGGACTTGACCAGCACCCCTCGATTACCACAGAAACACGGGAGCGTTATTTGAACTTTATTTCACTTGCCAGGAAAGAGTATGATGATATCGCCAAGAAAGAAGTACAAAAGGCATTCGTCTACTCTTACGAAGAATCAGCTAAAACGCTGATGGATAATTATCTTGATAATGTGGAGGCCTATTGCAATAAGGCAAGGCTTCGCGATCCGCTAACTGGGGAGGAAATTAACCCGGATGAGAAGTTGATGCGTTCCATCGAGGAACAGATTGGCATTTCCGAAAATGCGAAGAAGGCATTCCGTGAAGAGATATTAATTAGAATTTCTGCTTATGCGCGAAAAGGCAAAAGGTTTGATTATAGTTCCCATGACCGCCTGCGAGAAGCAATCCAGAAAAAGCTGTTTGCTGATCTGAAGGATGTTGTAAAGATTACGACATCAACAAAAACTCCTGATGAGACGCAGTTGAAGAAAATCAATAATGTAGTTGCAAGATTAATTGATGAACATGGCTACAATTCCACTTCCGCCAATGAATTGCTTCGGTATGTTGGAAGCTTGCTAAATAGATAGTCAGCCTGGGCCTGCCGATAGCAGGTCCTCTTTTAGTTAAGGTTCAGTAGTTTATTAGTCGGCATAGAGGGAATAGTACAGCAGAGGTGATAATGATGGCAAAAGAGGATGTACAAAAAGATATACCAAAAGACTATGTTCCACAAAACAGTTCAATGGCTCGCAATGAAGAGGAGATCGAAGCTCTTGGCAAACAAATGGAGCATCGCCGCAGTGGCGAAGTTTTAAAAGAGGAATATCACAAAGTACCGGATCCAATACAATATGATCGAGCAAATGAAAAGAAATAACCTTTGCGGATGACGCAAAGGTTATTTCTTTTTAAAGCTAGTACGATCTGCATTCAAGCTCTCATTAAATTGGAAAATGGGCTTGTCCATACTAAAGAGAAAAGAGCAATTGTCAAAATTATTTGTAAATTATTCTGTCTTTTTGCATAAGATAGAGTAATTACATTTCCCTCGAGGCGAACAGCCATCGGGATATTGTATGAAACTAGGTTGTAATATGTTCCACAAAATGAAAATTTAAAGGAGGGGTTGAAAATGACCGATGAAAGCAGTCACCAGTTTGTGATTTCCCAGGAAGATTGGTCCCTCCACCGCAAAGGACATGATGACCAGCAGCGCCATCAGGAAAAGGTGCAGGAAGCAATCAAGAGCAATCTGCCTGATTTGATCACGGAAGAGAATATTATCATGTCCAACGGCAGGGATGTCGTAAAGATTCCAATAAGGTCACTGGATGAGTATAAAATCCGTTATAACTATGATAAGAACAAGCATGTAGGCCAAGGAAACGGAGATTCAAAGATCGGGGATGTTGTCGCCCAGGATGGCACCGGTCAGCAGCAGGGACCAGGCAAGGGACAGGGAGCAGGAGACCAGGCCGGGGAAGACTATTATGAAGCAGAAGTGTCGATGATGGAAATTGAAGAAGCTCTCTTCAAAGAGCTGGAGCTTCCAAATCTCAAGAAGAAGGAAGAACAGGAACATCTCGTGGAAAACATTGAATTCAATGACATCAGAAAGACAGGTTTAATGGGAAATATAGACAAAAAACGCACAATGATGTCGGCTTATAAACGAAATGCGATGACCGGAAAGCCATCCTTCCACCCTATTTATAAGGAGGACTTGAAATTCAAGACATGGAATGAGGTAATGAAGCCAGATTCTAAGGCTGTTGTGCTTGCCATGATGGATACGAGCGGTAGTATGGGGCTTTGGGAAAAATATATGGCGAGGAGCTTCTTTTTCTGGATGACCCGATTCCTACGCTCTAAATATGAAACGGTTGAAATTGAATTCATCGCCCATCATACAGAAGCAAAAGTCGTGTCTGAGGAAGACTTTTTCTCAAAAGGAGAAAGCGGCGGTACTATTTGTTCATCCGCTTATCGAAAAGCTTTAGAACTGATTGATTTGAAGTACAATCCAAGCAAGTTCAATATTTATCCATTTCATTTTTCCGATGGGGATAACCTAACCTCTGACAATGCCCGCTGTGTGACATTAGTGGAAGAGTTGATGAAGGTCTCCAATATGTTCGGTTATGGAGAAGTTAATCAATACAACCGCAATTCAACCTTAATGTCAGCGTATAAGAACATAAAAGATGAACATTTTAGATACTATATCCTCAAGCAAAAAGCCGATGTGTTCCATGCCATGAAAAGCTTTTTCCAAAAAGAAGAAAATAAAATGTACGCTTAAACAAAAATCGGCAGGATAGAATTCCTGCCGATTTTTCCTATTATTCTTTAACAGATTTCCGAAAGAAGTCTCTCATCCTCAAGGAATGGGAAGGGCTAAAGCCCATGAGTAGGTGTAAGATGAATTTCGGTTGGCTTTA
>NZ_JXIQ01000027.1 GCF_000934845.1 Mesobacillus subterraneus | reverse complement strand
AGGGGTTTCTTGACAACTTTTCGCTCTACACCCTCAAACCTGTCAAAATAACGGGGCTTTCTTGACAACTTTCCGCTCTACAACCTCAACCTAGGCAAGCCGTTTGCCACTGACTCCTCGAGACGTTTTTCGCCTTCGTACCTATCAACAAAAAAGATTCGTTTAAGCTCCATGCCTCGATTTTCCCGCAATTACAAAAAAAGGTAAACATATAAATTCTGATATTATAAGAAAAACCGGGCAAAACCGCCCGGTCCTTTATTGGTTTTGCTGTCATCGGGGCTGTTGATTTCCGCTCCAGACACTCGCTTTGATGAGTATCACCTTCGACTCCCGCAATCACAACTCCCCAATCTTATCTAACTTCACGTGGTGCTTGTCCGAAACATGCTATGGGGAATTTTATTGATGAAAAAAACCATTACAAATTATGTAACGTATTCTTTCCCAATACATCTTTGACTTCATTGGCAGGACGGTAACGGAAAAGTATGGCAAACGCAGAAACAGAAGACTCCACCAGAAGAAGCGTTTTTTGCTTCTGCCCGTGGAGTGGAAGTTTCGGAGTTTCTAGGAGGCGACACTAGACTATTCGAAATGCGGAGAGGCGACTTGTTCAACTCCGATAAGCCACTTGCCCGCCGATAACGCCACGTCCTGTGGCTGGCGGGTCTAGCACATCCTGTGCCTCGGAGGGCCGACCGGTGAAGTCGTTCTTTGACTTTATTTGCAGGACCGAAGCGACTCGAGGGGATAGGCGCTGGAGATAGACAATTCTCGAAGTGAATTTTATACTTTCTTATTCTTTTAAAAAAGAGATTAGCATGCCCTTTGATCTTTTAATGGCTATTCCATCACTTTATCATTCATCCGTTCAACCCATTGATGAAGAAGGTTATTATACCTGGTCAAGTTTTTGTGTATTTTAATGGCTACTTCTTCATTATAGGTGTGGACAGTCAAATTGCGATCATTTACCATTTCCAGTGCTAGAATGGCTTCTTCGTCCTTGAACAAGTGTACCTCCCTGCACCTGCGAATGACTCCCTTCGGAGAGCCTTCATCCACCCCTTCTATGTCATACAAATATTGTTTAGCCGCTTTCCAACTAGCCTCGAAAGAAAATTCAAATCGTTGAATCGCTGCATCACGTTCTACATCATTCGGATTTTTAAGGTTAGCTAGCTTTTCAAAGGCAGCCAACGCTTTTTCTGCTGCGTCTAATCGTTGGCGTAATCTTTCCATAAAATCCCCTCCTCTTTCACTACTTGGACTAGCGCCTGTTTGGCATTATATAAATCCACCACATCTACCTTGTAAGGAATAGTAGATTCTTCGATTTGTTCGATAATTTTATTCCATTTAAAAGGAGAGAGCGGGAGGTCGGATTCTATAGCGATATCGATATCCGAACTATGTTTTTCTTCCTGTCGGGCCCAAGAACCAAATAAGTAAACACGCACATTTTCCATAACGAGTTGTTCATCCAAAATCGATTTAAGCTGTTCTAAAATTCGCTCCCGTAAATCTGCAGGACAACCCATAATATCCCTACCTTTTTTGTCCCATTATAGCATATACACATTTTCTCTTTTATTAATTTCTCTTCTCCACTTGCCCCAATCAGCAATTTAATCATTCCCAGTTTACTGGATTCCGTTACCAAAATGTTAGCTAAAATGATATTGCTGACAGCTATACATATTTTTATTAGGAATAGGTTTCTTCCATTTTGCGGACTAGATGTTAATAAGATTTTGGTGTTTCTTTGTCTGAAAAAGAAGAACCGCCTATTTTGCTATCTAAGAAACGAATAAGCTCCATGAAGTATTTAACCAACCAAAAAGAAAATGTAAGAACTGAAATGCTATAAAAACTATTCCAGCCCTTATTGTATTCAACCAAATCTGTATTTTTCTCAAGCCAGCCCTCAAAAAATGCCATTGGTCCACTAAAAAGAAAAACGCTTAGCATAGAGTATAGTGGCTTCATCTTATAGGTAAATTGGTTATAGATTACACACGATAGAGGAAACAGGATATATAAAAATACAATATTAGAATCAAACAGTTTAGGCATGTAGCGAGTAGGATACTTTATATATTTTTTCTTTATGGCTGGACCATCGAATAGTGTAGAAACTAATGTTTTAATAAAAAAAATTAGGAACCAATCCTTTAATTCCCCTTTTTTTCTGAGTAAAAAAATTATACTGCCGCCTATTCCGAATAGTGTTAATAAGTGCAATATAGTTCTATCTTTCATATGCTAGACACCTCCACTTATAAGGTGTCCATGCTTGAATAAAAATATGATATATACATTTATCCGAGTTAATTAACCAAAACCAAGTATGGCATAGCTTCCCAACTCGAACTTACCGTACTCATTGTTACTATTTCCTCCAAAGAACGGATTCTTTATTTAACAACACGCGCCTACTAAATGTTTGAGCTTCTGCTATGACTGCTTCCATGATTCCAGAATGATTTGCTAATAATCGCAGAATTCCCCCTTGATCAGGTAATCCTGATAATCCTAAATGAACATCAGGAAAATTTCCAATAAGGTGAGAATAAAGCTTATCTAAAAACTTCTTATTCACCTGCTCATGAATAAGAATGAATGTACCTATATGGGTAGATCCTTCCATTTGCATAATTCCGTTCATTTGATGATCCGGTTCTAAAAAAAGATGATCAAATAACACGAGCTGTCCATCTCTATAAATCCTAAGTTTAGATCGAATCCATTCATATTTAAAAAAACTCCCATCTTTTGCCCAGCCAGGAGTAATGATATCACTATAAAAAAAACAGGAATCACGTTCCATTTCAACCTCAGTTTCTTGTATAAATCGAGCGTCTTCATACGCAATCAAAGAATCTGGAATGTACTCCAGGACACTTCCAAATCCCAATTTTATTTTTGTTTGCTGACGTACAGGTTCTGTAGGAGTTTTATAAACCTTCGTTGATGATTGTGTAGTAACTAGGAGATGCGCACTGTCATCTACCTGTATTTGAGTGAAATAAGAATCTCCATTAACATACCCTCCGCCAACATGAATGAGATAGATAGAAGGTGAATGTTCTTCTAGGTAGATTGGACGTGTTATTTTTAAGGCGCCATGATAATAGCACGATGAGATAATCGTTTTATCATTCTTTTTTGAGGCGAAAAGATCTAACACTCCTGTGTAGCTCATGAACCTAATCCCATTAATAATGCATTCTTTTTCATCCAATCAACGACCTTATCTAGACCAGTTCCATCCTTCAAATTCGTGAATATATATGCCTTTTCCCCTCTTGCTGCAATGGTATCTCTTTCCATAATCTCTAGACTTGCCCCCACATATGGCGCTAAATCAATCTTATTTATAATAAATAAATCTGATTTAATCATCCCCTGCCCTCCTTTTCTAGGAATTTTTTCTCCTTGGGCAACATCTATGATATATATGGAAAAGTCGACCAATTCCGGGCTAAACGTAGCAGCTAAATTATCACCACCACTTTCCACAAAAATCAATTCTAAATCTCGATGAAGTTCTATTAGCTCATCAATGGCCGCAAAGTTCATAGAAGCATCTTCACGAATAGCTGTATGAGGGCATCCTCCAGTTTCCACACCAATCACACGGTCCTCAGGCAGTACTCCATTTTTAATTAAAAAATTTGCATCCTCTTTTGTATAAATATCATTTGTAACAACCGCCATACTCAACTCTTTGTTCAATGCTCTTGTTAATTTTTCGACTAGCATTGTTTTGCCGGCCCCAACAGGACCGCCAACTCCAATTCGTATCGGTTCCATCTTCATCTCTCCTCATAAGGCTCAATTAAGACATAAACAATCGTACAGATAGCCTCTCATGACGCATTTGCGCAATTTCCAAACCCGGACTTACCGCACCTAAATCCTCCTTTGTTAGCTTCATAATTCTATTTTTGGCCTCGTGAATCTTTGCCTGCATTTCGACCAATAGCTTTTGACCATCTGTTTGACCTAGCGGCACGCCTCGAACTGCATTTTGAATAAGTGATGACACAGAGGAAAATAGGTATGCTGATAGAACTTTTTCCTTATCCATCTGCAAGTGATGTGCAACAAACGCAAACACAAGTGCCGAATGACCGTAGCCCTGTTTATTTTTTATAAAATGAAGATACTCCCCTAAGGTAGTTGAAGAGTATAATTCCATACACAACTTCGCCATTCGTTCTCCAATCCTGCGATTACCCTCTCTTGTTTCCATCGCAAGACTCGACACATACAATAGACGATCAATCTCGAGGAGCTCATTCATACCTCTGCTTGATTCCAAGATTTCACAGGATAGTCTACAAGCAAGTCCATCTGAGAAGACTAATTGGTTATCAACAAAGGCAGAAATGGCCGTTTTAAGGCTTTCCTTATCGACAATAACTTGTTCTTGGATATATGTTTCTAACCCAAATGAATGCGAAAATGCCCCCGAAGGAAAATTAGAATCACATAATTGTAGCAAAGGAAGTAACTCATTATCCATGACTATGCCCTATAGGACGAAACGCATGCCCCACTTTTCTATTTTCTCGTTTAAAAGGCACCTTTGCCTGTTTAAGCAATTCCTCGACAAGGTAATCATACTGAACCATCATTTCATTCCCTTTAAATTGGGCTGGAAGATGGCGATTTCCTAACTGATGCGCAATATCACCCATCTGTCCAATCGAAGTTGGCATGATTACCAACACATCCTCCTCTTTCACCGAAATAACAATCATATTTTTTTCATCCATATGAAGAATATCACCATCAACCAAATCTTTATGATCCTTTAGACGAATTCCAATTTCTCTCCCATGGTCTGTACTAACCCGCAGGATTCTTTTGACCAATAAATCACTTTCCAAATAAACACGTTCAACATGCGGAGTTCTTTTTTCCATCGTCGAGAGATTCCCTATCACTTTTTCAATTATCATAACATCCACCTCAAAATAAGAAATAACGCTGGGCCATTGGAACAACTTCAGCTGGTTCACATGTAATCAATTCCCCATCCACACGAACTTCGTATGTTTGCGGATCAACTTCGATATTTGGTGTTGCATCATTAAATATCATTGATTTTTTTGATATATTCCGGGTTCCCGAAACACACTTGATTTCTTTTTGAAGTCCTAACTTCGTATGAATGCCGTTTTCATATGCAGCCTTAGAAACGAAAGTTATCGATGTTCGATATTTCAATTTTCCATGACTTGCAAACATTGGGCGATATAAGACAGGCTGAGGAGTAGGAATACTCGCATTTGGATCACCCATGATACTATGAGCAATCATCCCGCCTTTTAGAATAAGATCTGGTTTCACTCCAAAAAATGCTGGGTCCCACAAAACTAAATCAGCAAATTTCCCCACCTCCACAGATCCCACATATTCCGAAATACCATGTACAATTGCTGGGTTAATGGTGTATTTGGCAATATATCTTTTGATCCGAAAGTTATCTCCTACTGAGAGGTCCTCTTGCAGCTTGCCTCGTTGCTTCTTCATTTTATCGGCTGTTTGCCATGTGCGGGAAATCACCTCCCCTACACGTCCCATTGCCTGCGAGTCTGAAGAAATCATACTGAACACACCTAGGTCATGTAAAATATCTTCAGCTGCAATTGTTTCCTTTCTAATTCTTGAATCCGCAAAAGCAACGTCCTCCGGAACACTCGGATCCAAGTGATGACAAACCATAAGCATATCTAGGTGTTCTTCCAGTGTGTTTACTGTAAATGGACGAGTTGGATTTGTAGAGGAAGGAAGAATATTAGAATATCCAGCTGCTTTAATAATATCTGGAGCATGCCCACCTCCAGCCCCTTCCGTATGAAAAGTATGGATAACCCTGCCATCGATAGCAGCTAAGGTATCTTCCACAAACCCTCCTTCATTTAAAGTGTCTGTGTGGATAGCAACTTGAATATCAAACTGATCCGCTACTTTTAAACTAGTATCAATCGTCGCAGCAGTTGTTCCCCAATCTTCATGAAGCTTTAATCCAATAGCTCCTGCTTCTACCTGTTCAATAAGAGGTTTTTCATCTGAAGAATTTCCCTTTCCGAAAAATCCAAGATTCATCGGATATTCTTCTGCAGCAAGAAGCATTCCATGAATATTCCATGGTCCCGGTGTACAAGTTGTTGCATTTGTTCCTGTTGCAGGACCTGTACCCCCACCTAACATTGTCGTAATCCCAGAGGAAAGGGCAGTCTCAATCTGCCCGGGAGATATGAAATGAATATGAGCATCAATCCCACCCGCAGTTACTATTTTTCCCTCTGCAGCAATTACTTCTGTAGAAGCACCAATAACAATATCAACATTGTCCATCAATAGTGGGTTCCCCGCTTTTCCAATAGCAGTAATATAACCATCCTTCACCCCAATATCAGCTTTATAAATGCCTGTATAATCGAGAATAATAGCATTGGTGAAAACTAAGTCGACACTCTCAGCTCTAGTCGCTAAGGGATGCTGCCCCATTCCATCTCGGATAACCTTGCCACCGCCAAACTTCACTTCGTCTCCATAGGTTGTATAATCTTTTTCAATCTCAATAAATAGTTCGGTATCTGCCAAACGGACGGCATCTCCAACTGTTGGACCAAACATATCAGCATACTGCTTTCTCGGCATTTTAAAGCTCATTAATCAACCACCTTTCCTACCGGACCATTTGTTTTGTTATTTAAACCGTAGACCATTTGTTCGCCTGAAAATGGAACAAGTTCTACTTCCTTTTGAACTCCAGGCTCAAAACGTACAGCAGTACCAGCAGGAATATTAATGTGCATTCCAAAGGCTTGTTCCCGGTCAAAGTGTAAACCTGAATTGACTTCAAGGAAATGAAAATGCGACCCTATTTGAATCGGTCGGTCTCCTCTATTGAGAACTTGAATCTTCTTCGCTTGTTTATTTTCGTTGCATACAATCATTTCTTTTTTCAACACATACTCACCAGGAATCATTGCCTACTCCTCCTTTTATTAACGAATTGGGTCATGCACCGTCACAAGCTTTGTCCCATCCGGAAAAGTTGCCTCCACCTGAATATCATGAATCATCTCAGGAACACCCTCCATTACATCTTCCCTTGATAATATTGTGGCACCGAACTGCATTAACTGAGCTACCGTCTTTCCATCCCGCGCACCTTCAAGGACTTCATATGTAATAATAGCAATAGCCTCTGGATAATTAAGCTTCAACCCTCGTTTTTGCCTACGCCGTGCTAAGTCAGCTGCTACAACGATCATTAATTTCTCCATTTCCCGCGAAGTAAGCTTCATTTATTTCACCCCTTCATTCAATATAACCCAATTAGCACATCGTTTAATATTCGATGTAAGATTACCTTACATAAAAATATTTTAAAAAATGAAAAAATAGATACGTTAGGACAAGTAGGGCCGGTTTTCAACACTCCTTTCCCGGATAATTGGACCATCACAAAAAGAAAAAGAAGCCTCCCAAAAGTTCAGTGAACTTTTGAAAAGCCTCTATAAAAACATCCATATTAGCAAACCACTCTCTTACTACAAAACCAAATCCTATCAAGGGTTCTAGGGCATTATGGTGTAGTGTTGCCCAATGATTAACAGATAGATTGGAATACTATAGCAAAAATGAATCGATCAGGTTTTTTAGAGGTACAACCTTTAAGATTAACTCATTTCCAAGTTAGAAGAAGCTTCCCGAAAATTCCAGTCATCTTTTTGTTACACTCTTTTAATACCTTCTAAATTAAAATAAACATTTTTTGCCCTAAAGGGAGCAGGACTTGTATATTGTAATTTAAATTTGTCAAAATCACTTATTCGCTTAGAATGATAATAAGGATGAGTAAACGATAATTTTTCATTTCTAAGCCAATTTGGGACTTCAATAGAATAAATTTGCAAATAATAATCTATCAAGGCTGATACTTTAGTTAAGTATGTTAACTCAGTATCATTACATAATTCTAAATCTATTGGATTGAAAAGACTCTCAATAAACTCCATATCCTTTGTTCTTAGGATTTCTAATAATTGATTTAAACTTGTATCTTCATCAGGATACTCGAATAATGAAAGTAAATACTTATTCCCAATCATATCCTAAATCCTTTCCTAAATATTTTATAAAATTTATTTGTCTCTCGCCGATTAGAGTTAGCGGTATGTAATTATTAAAAATAGTTAAAAGTTCATTTTTAGTAGTAATACCTAAATCTTTACATAGTAAAAAGGCATCAACAAAATCCTTAGCAGGTTCTGGTCTAGCTGCTAATATTTTCATTGCTAACAATTGTTCTGCCCTAGGTTTTAAAATTTTTAAGTTGGAATATACCTTATAGGTTTCTTTATCTTCTCTTAAAATGGCTTTCAGCGGCTCCTTAATCTCTTCATTTATCCAACCCTCTGAAAGATTAAAAATAAACTTGGTTTGGGCTAATATGTTATCCAATAATTTCGTATTAGTGTTACCAAACACACAGTCTATATCTTTAGTTGCTGGTCTATTATCATATACCATCGTCATAATAGAACCACCATAAATTGTTATCTCTAGTTGCAATAAATTTTCTTTTAGCCGTTCATTTAGATAATCAAATATCTCTAACAACTTATCCTTATCCATTAATCCAATATTATTAGAATTAGAATTAGTCACCTTATTCCACCTCTATCAGGTTTTTGCATTCTATCTTCATTATATCATTAAAAATATCAACAAAATAACCATTCTCATTAGAATATTAATAGGTGAACACTCACTAATAATGCGCCGATTTCTTCTTACGCTCCCATATCATAACCCAATTTTCTTCTTTTTCAAAATCTAAATAAAAGCGATACAATACTTTCTTCATGGTAAGTTGTCCTCTTCCTTCGCAATCGCCAAGCCATTTTTATAAAGCTCACAAAGTCTACTGACTTCATATTCAACAAGAAACCAAAAAGAAGCTTCCCACAAGTTTGCTCAACTTATGAGAAGCCTCCGTTAAAATCCTCAATATTAGCAAAATGTTAGCAAATCACTCTAAGCACCCTACAAAACCCACTCATATCAAGGGTTGGAGGCACTTATTACATCATGCCGCCCATTCCACCCATGCCGCTCATGTCAGGCATGCCGCCGCCGTTTTCTTCTGGAATGTCAGCAACTACTGCTTCAGTAGTCAGGAACATTGCAGATACGGATGCTGCGTTTTGTAGAGCAGAGCGTGTAACTTTAGTTGGGTCAACGATACCAGCTTCGATCATGTTTACCCACTCGCCAGTTGCAGCGTTGAAGCCTGTGCCGACTTCTTCGCGCTTCAAGCGCTCAACGATGACTGAGCCTTCAAGGCCTGCGTTGTGAGCAATTTGGCGAACTGGTTCTTCAATTGCACGAAGAACAATGTTCACACCAGTAGCTTCGTCGCCTTCTGCCTGGATTTCGGATACTTTTTTGTATACGTTTAGAAGCGCAACGCCTCCGCCTGCAACGATCCCTTCTTCCACTGCAGCGCGAGTTGAGTTAAGGGCATCTTCAATGCGAAGCTTACGTTCTTTCAATTCAGTTTCAGTAGCAGCACCAACCTTGATGACTGCAACGCCGCCAGCTAGCTTTGCTAGGCGCTCTTGCAGCTTTTCACGGTCAAATTCAGAAGTTGTTTCTTCCATTTGCACACGGATCTGGTTGATACGGCTTTTGATTTGTGCGCTGTCTCCAGCACCCTCCACGATCGTGGTGTTTTCTTTTGTAACAACAACTTTAGAAGCGCGTCCTAAAGAGGTTATCGTAGCAGACTTAAGGTCCCGGCCTAATTCTTCCGTGATCAATTCGCCGCCAGTTAATGCAGCGATATCTTCTAGCATTGCTTTGCGGCGGTCGCCGAAGCCAGGAGCTTTTACTGCAACTGCGTTGAATGTTCCGCGAAGCTTGTTGACTACCAATGTTGCAAGTGCTTCTCCTTCAACATCTTCCGCAATAAGCAATAATGGCTTACCTTGTTGGACAACCTGCTCAAGAACAGGAAGAATTTCCTGGATGCTGCCAATTTTCTTGTCAGTAATCAGGATATATGGGTTTTCAAGAACTGCTTCCATTTTGTCAGAATCAGTTACCATATAAGGTGATGCATATCCGCGGTCGAACTGCATACCTTCCACAACATCCAATTCTGTTGTGAAGCCTTTAGATTCCTCGATTGTGATTACGCCATCGTTGCCAACACGCTCCATTGCTTCAGCGATCAATTGGCCCACTTCTACGTCATCAGCAGAGATTGCGGCAACTTGAGCGATAGAAGCCTTCCCTTCGATTGGCTTAGAAATAGCCTTTAACTCTTCAACTGCTTTAATAACAGCTTTTTCCATCCCTTTACGGATACCCATTGGGTTCGCTCCGGCAGTTACGTTCTTAAGACCTTCGCGGATCATCGCCTGAGCAAGAACGGTTGCAGTAGTTGTACCGTCACCAGCAACATCATTTGTCTTGCTTGCTACTTCAGCTACCAGCTTAGCACCCATGTTTTCGAATGCATCTTCAAGTTCGATTTCTTTTGCGATTGTAACACCATCGTTCGTGATTAATGGTGAACCAAATTTCTTCTCAAGTACCACGTTACGTCCTTTTGGTCCAAGAGTTACTTTTACTGCATTTGCAAGAGAATCTACGCCGCGAAGCATCGCGCGGCGAGCTTCTTCACTGAATTTAATTTCTTTTGCCATGGTAGAAAAACCTCCTTAGGATTTTTATTTGTTATATGAATCTCTACACTTTTGTTTGTGTCTAGCTTTAGCGCCTAGTCCCTCGAGACGTTGGCGCTTCCGCTATTCTATTCTACTACTGCTAAAATGTCGTTTTCACGTAGGATCAGGTATTCAGTTCCCTGATACTTCACTTCTGTGCCTGCGTATTTTGAGAAGATGATGCGGTTTCCGACTTCAACTTCAAGAGCAACGCGCTCTCCGTTTTCAAGTACACGGCCAGTACCAACAGCTACGACTTTTCCTTCTTGAGGTTTTTCTTTCGCTGTGTCGGGTAAAACGATACCGCTTGCAGTTTTTTCTTCAGACTCAACAAGCTCGATAATAATACGATCTCCTAATGGCTTGATCAAGTGAAACAACCTCCTCAAATTATATGTAGATTCTTGTTTATTAGCACTCACCTTTATAGAGTGCTAACACAATTTATATAATAATGAATCTCGATTTTTTTTGCAAGCAGGAAGGATAATTTTTTTATAAAATTTTCTAAACAGCTTCTAAACCGTCTTTCGTATTCTAATGTGGGATCGCTTATATGACCGCCTGTTCCCTGGAATTTTGCTAAAAATAGTTAGAAGACAACCTGATATTTGAACTTTCCCAACACTTACTAGTAAAATGGATAGATAGCATTTCTAAAATAGCTGCACATCTTCAAATAAACCGATCCTACTAGAAGGAGTTTTCATTTTGAAAAAGGAATACTGGTTCGTCATTATTGCCTATATCGTCATGCAGATTTCCAGCTTGGTCGGTGTACCGTTTGTTGTCTTTATCGGAACTGCCATGGGAAAAAGCCTGAAGGAAATGCAAACCCTCGCGATTCCATACTGGCTAGTGATCAGCTTTTCACTGACACTCTTGATCATCCTTCTAATTTTAAGGAAGGAAAGAACGAAGGACACTGATTTTCGCGACGCTTCTTCACCGGCAAGCTCGGCTGCCTGGGCATTCGGCGGGGTATTTCTTGCCTTGTTTGCCCAGTCGATTGCAGGTACTTTAGAAAGCATGCTGGGAATTGAAATGGGCTCAGAAAATACACAGCAAATCATCAAACTGATTACTCAATTCCCGGTTGTCATCCTTGTCAGCTCGATTATTGGTCCAATTCTAGAGGAAATCGTCTTCCGGAAGATTATTTTTGGAAGACTGCACCAGAAAATGAACTTTTTCTTTGCCGCCTTGATCAGTTCCGTCATTTTTGCGTTGGCCCATATGGAGCCTGAACATGTGATCCTATACTCAGCCATGGGCTTCACCTTTGCCTTTCTATATGTGAAAACAAAACGGATCATTGTGCCGATCATTGCCCATGTTACAATGAATACAATGGTTGTTATGCTTCAATCGGTATTTCGAGAAGACATTGAGAGAATGATAAAAGAAGCAGAAAAAATTCAAAGCTTTATTGGGGGATTTTAAGTCATGACGCAATCGCCTATTTTTTCAGGCGTTGTCTATATCTTGTTAGGCAGCTTATTTACCTATTTCGCGATCCAGAATGTCAACGAAACAGGCTGGGGGTTTTTCAGCTATTTGCTCGTATCCCTTGCAACATTCGACTTTGGGTCCGGCATCAGAATGGTCCTGTTCCATTTCAAACTGAAGAATAACCAGAATAAAAAATAGCTCCTTCATCTGAAGGAGCTATTTTTATTCTTCCACTTCCGTTATTTCCGCGTCGGTTGGATAATGCTTCAAGAAATAAATCAACGATTGCAGTTCTACTGCGAGATCAATATGATGGATTCTGATGGAAGTCGGTACATTCAGCCTTGCCGGTGTAAAGTTAAGAATTCCCTTTACATTTGCCTGCACCAGTCTGTCCGTAATCGACTGTGCCACGGTGGAGGGCACCGTCAGAATTGCAACCTGAATGCCTTCCTCTATAAGAACCTTGTCAAGATCATCCATGTGATAGACTGGTACATCGCCAATCTGTGTTCCCACCTTATTCGGATCAACGTCAAAGGCAATTTTAATTTTCGTATTATTGTTTTTGGAAAAATTATAGTTCAAAAAAGCGGTGCCCAAATTTCCGACACCGATTAGACCGACCTTTGTGAGTTCATCCTGGTCCAGCGTCTTTCGAAAAAAAGTCAGCAGGTAGTTTACATTATAACCGTAACCCTTTTTGCCCAAAGCCCCAAAATAGGAAAAGTCCCTTCTGATCGTCGCCGAATCTACTTTGACAGCCTCACTCAGTTCCGCAGACGAAACCCTTTGCTTGCCTGAAGAATGCAAGTTCAATAAAAATCGGTAATAGAGAGGCAAACGTTTTGCCGTTGCTTGCGGAATCTTCATTCCATCGTTGGTCATTCTCAAATCCTCCACCCTGTTTGTATTTCTATTTTATCTTCTCATCTCGCTTAAAATCACCATTTTTCCCGCCGGTTTTTTCCAAAAGATATGTCTTGCCAATCACCATGCCTTTGTCTACGGCCTTGCACATATCATAAACAGTCAGCGCGCATGCAGATGCTGCTGTTAACGCTTCCATTTCTACACCTGTGTTTCCTTTCGTTTTAACTGCTGCAGCAATTGTGAGAGTATAGTCACTCCCACTTTGCTCCCAAGCAAATGAAATGTCTATGCCTGTTAAGGGAATCGGATGGCACATAGGAATAATCTCGGAAGTCTTCTTGGCTGCCATGATGCCAGCAACCTGAGCGACCGCTAGTACGTCGCCTTTTTTTATTTTATTTTCGGTAATTCTGCCATATATATCTTCATTAACGGTAATGCTTGAATGGGCAACTGCCGTACGGACGGTCTCTGGTTTTTCACTGACATCGACCATCTTCGCTCTTCCCTCATCATTAAAATGCGTAAATTCTGCCATGCTCAAGCTCCTTTCAACCAAATAATACACTATTTTCACAAACTTGTGTGTGAACTTTGTTTCTATCCTTACATGTTAAGGCTGAATGTCTCCCCTCACAAGCAAATATTGCCGAGCCCTTTAGTTTGGGTTACACTATCCATAAGGCATTAGAGGTGAAAAAAATGATTTTATTACAAGTTAATCAGCTCTCAAAATATTTTGCGGCTGATCTTATTTTAGCGAATATTAAGTTTGAAATACAGACTAATGATCGAGTTGCCCTGGTCGGCAGGAATGGTGCTGGAAAATCAACCCTGCTGAAAATCATTGCTGGCTATGAATCACATGACGGTGGAGACATCATCCTCCCGAAAGGCACATCGATCGGCTATCTTGCCCAGAATACCGGACTGGAATCCGAGAAAAGCATCTGGGAAGAGATGCTCGCTGTTTTTGACGAATTGCGCAGCATGGAAAAAGAGCTGCGGCGGCTTGAGGAGACCATGTCTGATCCTGGAATCCTTTCCAATGAAGCAGAGTATGCTAGAATTTTGAAAGATTATGACCTTTGTCAAGTTCAGTTCAAGGAGCAAGGCGGTTATCAATACGAAGCAGATATTCGTTCGGTCCTTCACGGCCTGAACTTTCAGTCTTTTGATTATTCCACAAAAATCTCCACTTTAAGCGGTGGACAGAAAACAAGGCTTGCACTCGCTAAGCTGTTATTAACGCGTCCTGACATCTTGATCCTTGATGAGCCGACAAACCATCTTGACATAGATACACTTTCTTGGCTTGAACAGTATCTTCAAGGCTATGATGGGGCCATTTTGATTGTTTCTCATGATCGTTATTTTCTCGATAAGGTAGTGAACCAGGTATACGAAATCTCCCGCCATCAGCTGATTAAATTCCCAGGAAATTACAGCTCATATTTGCATCAGAAAGCCGTGAATTACGATCGCGACCTGAAGCTTTATGAAAAACAGCAGGATGAAATCTCCAAGCTTCAGGACTTTATCCAGCGGAACCTTGCCAGGGCCTCGACAACAAAACGCGCCCAAAGTCGCCGGAAACAGTTAGAGAAGATAGACCGAGTGGACAGGCCGTTAGCTGACGAAAAATCCGCTTCCTTCAGCTTCCAGATCGAGCGCCAGAGCGGAAATGATGTCTTGAGAGTGGACGCCCTTTCAGTTGGCTATCACAACCAGCCCGTGTCAAAGGATATTACCTTCCATCTTTCTCGCGGCGATAGTACGGCACTGGTCGGACCTAATGGTGTTGGAAAGTCGACATTGCTGAAAACCATTGTTGAAAAACTGCCATCGATTGCTGGCAGCATCCAATATGGCTCCCATGTCTCGATCGGCTATTACGACCAGGAACAGGCAGAGTTGAGTTCGAATAAACGGGTTTTAAACGAGCTATGGGACGAGCACCCGCTGAAATCCGAAAAGGAAATCCGCACCGTATTGGGCAACTTCCTGTTTTCAGGCGATGATGTGTTAAAAATCGTTTCTACCCTGAGCGGCGGTGAAAAAGCACGGTTGGCACTTGCCAAGCTGATGCTGCAAAATTCCAATTTTCTCATTCTAGATGAACCAACAAACCATCTCGATCTGGACAGCAAGGAAGTTCTAGAGAATGCTTTGATTGATTATCCGGGCACCATCCTGTTTGTTTCCCATGACCGTTATTTTATAAACAGGATCGCCACAAAGGTTCTGGAGCTGAACCGCAGTGGGGCAACAGAATATTTAGGTGATTATAATTACTACGTCGAAAAGAAATTAGAACAGGAAGAACTGCAGGCACTTGCCAGACAGGCTGCAATAGCGGCTGGCAAGGTTACCGAATCAGTCAAACAGGACAAAACCTCCTACGAACAGGATAAAGAGGCAAAGAAGCTGGAACGTCAGCGCAAGCGGCGTATGGAAGAAGTCGAAGCGCTGATTGACAAGCTCGAGACAGAGGCCGCCGAATACGAAGAATTGCTTTGTGACCCAAACATCTTCCAAGATCACGAAAAAGCAGCAGAAATCCACTCCAAAATCGAAAGCCTGAAAGAAAAAATCGACGAGCTGATGGAAGAATGGACAGAATTGGCATAGAAATGAGAAAAACCGGATATGAATATATCCGGTTTCATATTTTGCTCAAAATGTAATAGTAAAAACCGGGACTTTTTGTTCACACAGTTATTCACATAGGAAAGACTAATTTAAAGGTTATCCATAGAGTTTTCCACATTATCCACAAAAACAAGCTTACTTATCTACTTATCCACAAATATTTGGTGCTAAAAGATTTTTTACCCGCGATTTTGGTTGTGGATTGTGATCTCTAGACCAGGGTCTCCATTCAGTGTTAACCCCGCTCTTTGCCCTTTCTCGTACATGACACTTCCTGCAGCCGCGATCATTGCTGCATTATCGGTGCATAAGGACAGCGGAGGAATGACGAGCTCCACATCCGAATCGGCAAAAACTGCAGATAATTTTGCTCTCAGTCCTTTATTGGCCGCAACCCCTCCAGCCAGCAACACTTGTTTTACACCGTATTCCTTAACTGCCTTTTGCGTCTTCGTGACTAAAACATCAATAACACTCTCCTGGAAGCTGGCTGCAAGCTCTTCCGGAACAATTTCTCCTCCTCGTTGCTGTGCATTATGGACAACATTGATCACAGCGGATTTCAGACCGCTGAAACTGAAATCATAGGACCCTTCCTCTAGCCAGGCTCTTGGCAGCTTAATGGTTGCCTTTCCTTCATGGGCAAGCCTATCAATATGAGGACCGCCTGGATAAGGAAGATTCAGGGTACGAGCAACCTTATCATAGGCCTCTCCTGCTGCATCGTCACGCGTCTCCCCTATCACCTCGAAATAACCATGCTCCTTCATATAAACAAGCTCTGTATGCCCTCCAGACACGACAAGCGCAAGCAGCGGGAACTTCATCTCGGCAACAAGCCGGTTTGCATATATATGGCCAGCAATATGATGAACTCCTATCAGCGGAATGTTGTTAGCAAAGGCTAAAGCCTTGGCTGCATTTACACCGATTAAAAGCGCACCAACGAGACCTGGTCCTGCTGTTACAGCAATCGCATCGAGCTCTTTCATATCTACTTTTGCCTGGCTGAGTGCTTCCTCTAACACAAGCGTGATTTGCTCGACATGGTGCCGCGAAGCGATCTCCGGGACCACACCACCAAATCGTTTATGACTCTCAATCTGGGAGGCCACAATATTCGCAAGGATTTCCCTTCCGTTTTTTATAATGGCTACTGCAGTCTCATCACAGCTCGTCTCTATTCCCATGATTAATTGGTCTTTTGTCATGATAAATTCACCCACATTACTATAGCGTCTTCCATATTGTCTGTATAATATTTCTTCCTAATGGCACCTTTTTGGAATCCAAACTTTCGGTAAAGATTTTGAGCCCTTTCATTGCTTACCCTCACTTCAAGCGTCATCCTACATGCTCCCATATCACTGGCAAGCTCTATTACCCTCGCCATCAATGCCTCACCAAGCTTCATGCCCCTGTAATCCGGAAGCACGGCAATATTTGTGATATGTGCTTCATCCACAATGATCCATACACCACAGTAACCCACAACCAGCTGATCCACTTCGACAACCAAATACTGAGCAAATTGATTTTTCGTCAACTCATTAAAAAATGCTTCCCTGCTCCATGGTAAAGTAAAGGAATTGGCCTCCACGATCATCACATCATCCAGATCATCAATTGTCATTTTCCGAAACGTTATTGTATTATTCATCTACTCTTCCCACTTATTTATTATTCTGTTGCGCTTTCAGCCAGTTTGTCTCTGCTTCTGCCAACCGGATATAGTTAGGGACAAAGGTGTGAAGGTCCACAGCCTCTTTATCCCTGCCTAACAATCCAAGTTCGGCCGGCCTGGGATTCAGCTCGGTGATCTCCGCAAAAATAGCTTTACTCCCTAGCTCCTGCTTCAAGACTTCCTCATGGAGTGCCAAATCATTGCTCATAAATAAAATATTGCTGTCCAAATTGTTCAATGTTTTTCCCCAATCTGCTGACATCACTAGCCGATCGTCTTTCAAAACTTCCAGCCTTTTATTTTCAAACTTATATAAACCGGTGTAAATCTGGCCTCTCCTCGCATCAAAAAATGGCGCTAAAAACCCATTAAAATACCGCCCTGCTGAAGCTGCTGCCACCTGAAGGCTCGAAACACCTGATAGGGGAATCTTTAATGTCCAGGCCATTGTTTTGGCAATCGTCACACCAATACGGACTCCAGTATATGAACCTGGCCCTTCCGCTACAACAATCTTCGATAACTCATCCGGTTTGACATTGCACTCCTCCATCAGTGTCTGAATCGCCGGCATCACGCGAACAGAATGATTTTTTTTTATATTGGAGATATACTCACCCAAAACCATATTTCCATCCAACAAACCAATACCCAAAACATTATTAGACGTATCAATCGATAATACCTTCATCTAAAAAATCTCCTTACACAATTTTTCATAGTGCTCGCCCTTTGGCTCAGCGACAATTCTCCTTGCGCCATTGTCCTCCAAGTACAATTGAAGTAGCAACCGTTCATTCGGCAGCTGAGCTTCAATAAGATGCGCCCACTCCACCACCGTTACTCCGTTGCCTTCAAAATATTCTTCAAATCCGAGATCTTCAAACGCATCTTCCACGCGGTACACATCCATATGATAGAGAGGTAGCCGCCCCTGATATTCCTTGATAATCGTAAAAGTAGGACTGTTCACATTCCTGGTGATTCCCAAACCCTCTGCCAGTCCCTTTGTAAAAGTCGTCTTTCCTGCTCCCAAATCACCTTCTAGCGCAATCACGTCACCTGCCCGCAAAAGTCCAGCCAGCCTCCGGGCGAATTTTCTCGTGTCTTCCGGAAGCTTTGAAATGAATTGATAAGTCGCCATATCTATCACCTAACTAACAAATTTTATAAGACAAAAAAACCTTAGGATGCCTCCTAAGGATGACGATTCTATATGTAGTTTACACGATTTATCATGGACGAGCAAAGAAACCATGCATTTTCCACTTTTCAAGGTCGGTAGAACCTATTCTAAAAGCAAAAAAAACGAAACCCTGTTCCGCTTTGTGATTCTAACAATCTAAAAAATGGCGGTCCCGACCGGGATCGAACCGGCGATCTCCTGCGTGACAGGCAGGCATGTTAACCGCTACACC
>NZ_JXIQ01000026.1 GCF_000934845.1 Mesobacillus subterraneus | reverse complement strand
CGATAAGTCGAGAAGCCCCCACTTCAAGCGACCTGTAAGGGTGGTAAGTGGTGGGAGTAGTTCACAAATTGTATTATGATATTTCAGTATCTATAATACAGATTACATGAAACGGCTCTTATGGCAAACAAAAAGATACTTGTGAGGGAGAGGACGATGAACAATTTACTAAAGAAATTGAACCGAGTAAGCCTGGTGAAGCAGATCATTGCTGGTCTGGTAATCGGGGTGATCCTGGCACTTGCAATCCCTGGAGTTGCAAAGCCTGTTGCCATTTTTGGATCATTATTTGTAGGGGCTCTGAAAGCAGTTGCTCCCATTTTGGTATTGTTCCTGGTTATGTCGGCGATTGCCCAGCATAAACGCGGACAGAAAACAAACATGAAAATGATTATTTTCCTCTATTTTTTAGGAACGTTCTTGGCGGGACTTATCGCCGTTATTGCTAGCTTCCTGTTTCCGGTAAGCTTGAAATTGACAGCTGGCACCGAAGGAATGACGCCTCCAGGAAGTGTGGTAGAGGTTCTTAGAACATTATTGCTCAATATTGTTGACAATCCGGTTAACGCTCTTATAAATGCTAATTATATCGGAATTTTAGCCTGGGCAGTCCTGATCGGTTTTGCTCTGAGAAGTGCAGCAGATTCAACAAAAGTGGTGATTGGCAATTTAGCCGATGCTATGTCCAAGATTGTCGCCTGGGTTATAAAATTTGCTCCGCTTGGCATTATGGGTCTAGTATTTGAATCCATTACGACAAACGGGCTTAGTTCCTTGCTTGGTTATGGAAAATTGCTTGCGGTTTTAATAGGCTGTATGCTGGTCGTTGCGCTTATCGTCAATCCCCTTATCGTGTACACGATGATAAGGCAAAATCCATATCCGCTTGTGTTTAAATGCTTAAAAGAAAGCGGGATTACCGCTTTCTTTACAAGAAGTTCAGCTTCTAATATCCCTGTGAATATTAAAATTTGTGAAGAATTAGGGCTGGATAAAGACTCCTACTCTGTTTCGATTCCGTTAGGCGCAACGATTAATATGGCAGGAGCAGCTGTAACGATTTCCGTGATGACACTGGCTGCTGTCCATACACTTGGCATTCAAGTGGATATTCCAACCGCCATCCTTCTTAGTGTGATGGCTGCCATCAGTGCAGCCGGTGCTTCTGGTGTTGCTGGCGGCTCATTGTTGCTGATCCCTCTCGCAGCCAGCTTATTTGGCATCCCAAATGATGTCGCGATGCAAGTGGTTGCTGTAGGTTTTATCATTGGCGTTGTGCAAGACTCTGTTGAAACGGCACTTAACTCATCGACAGACGTTCTTTTTACGGCTGCTGTAGAATTCAGAAAATGGCGCCAAGAAGGAAAAGTAATCAACATCAAGAAGACATCTTAACTGTCAAATATTCAAATGAATAGTGAAAAATAGTTGAAAAAGCAGGTAAGATGATTTACTATCAATTCATATAACACAATATATTGTGTTAGTAAGAGATTTTTACATCTAAATATTGAAATTGCCGATAAGTATGGTGTCTGAATAAGACTTAATAGGGAATCTGGTGTGAATCCAGAACTGTTCCCGCAACTGTAAGTGCTGACGAAATAAGGATGAACCACTGTCTAACAAATAGATGGGAAGGCCTTAAAATAGGGTGATGCACAAGTCAGGAGACCTGCCATATTTATTCGTGTTATCTTCTTCGGGAATAGGGAAGGTATACGGGGATAAATTGATAGTCTCATGCTGTTTTTGGTGCTTTATATGAGCTGTTAGGATATCAACGTTACTTAAACCCATCTTTCGAGATGGGTTTTTCTTATTTTTCAGGGAGCATTTTTTACACACAGGAGGTCGGACATGGAAGGATTATCAGCAAATGTGTCAAGGACATTTCAGAACAGGCTCGTCCTGCCGCCAGATACAAACCATCTTGGCACGATTTTTGGCGGAACCGTGCTGTCCTATATTGATGAAATCGCCGCAATTGCCGCGATGAAACACAGCAGGAGGGCAGTTGTCACCGCCTCGATTGACTCGGTTAACTTTCTGTCTGCCGCGGTAGTAGGCGATATTTTAACACTCGAAGCGGTGGTCATTTCAACAGGCAGAACATCAATGGAAGTATTCGTGAAAGTGGAAAGTGAAAACTTGAAAACAAGCAGGAGAACGCTGACGACCACGTCAATTCTTACGATGATCGCGAAGGATGAGAATGGTAAACCGGAGCCAGTCGCAAGGGTCATTCCAGAAAACGATCAAGAACGGGAGATGTTCAATACTGCCGATATGCGAAGGAAGCGCAGGCTGGAAGCAAGAAAAAGCAATCAAGTTGGAGGGATAATCAATGAGTATCCAAGCAAAGGATGAAAATGCAGCAAAACTGATCGCAGAAATAGAGTTTGCGTTCCCTAAATTGGACTTTCCATTTTTCAAAGCAAAGGTGGACCAAGCCCTTGAAGTGAAGGATATGACCGATGATCAGATCGAGAACATGTTGATTTTGACCGCAGTGGAACGAATTAACCGGGACGAGCCTGAATGGACATATGTAGCTGCGGGGTTTTATTTAAAAAAATTATACAGACTTAGTGCCCATTTCCGAAATGGAAGAATAGAATCTGGTTACGGTTCATTCTATGAGTTGATCAATAGCTTAATAGAGATTGGGATCTATGACAATCGAGTGTTAGCATCCTACTCACGTGACGAAATAGATCACCTGGAAAAAGTCATCGATCCAGAGAGAGACAAGCTGTTTACCTATATAGGGCTTTTAACCTTGGCGGAAAGGTATCTGGCACGCACACAAAATGGTGATATTGCCGAACTTCCACAGGAGCGATTCATGATGATCGCGATGACATTGTTAGCTGAAGAACCAAAGGAAAAGCGGATTCCATTAGTGGAAGAGGCTTACTGGGCGCTTTCCAATTTATATATGACAGTCGCCACACCGACATTATCGAACGCTGGCAAAAGCTATGGCCAGTTATCGAGCTGCTTTATTGATACAGTTGCTGATGATTTAAGAAGTATTTACGACTCGAATACGGATATTTCCACCTTAAGCAAAAACGGGGGCGGAATTGGCGTTTACCTTGGAAAGATCAGAAGTCGCGGCAGTGATATCAAAGGTTTTAAAGGGGTCAGTTCGGGAGTCATTCCGTGGATGAAACAACTGAATAACACCGCTGTTTCGGTTGATCAATTAGGACAGCGTCAAGGGGCGATTGCTGTTTATCTCGATGTGTGGCATAAAGACATCTTCTCATTCCTTGATGCCAAGCTGAACAATGGAGACGAGCGCCAGCGGACGCATGATTTATTTTCAGGCATATGTATCCCGGATTTATTTATGGAACAGGTGGAAAACCGTGGGGACTGGTATCTGTTCGATCCTCATGAAGTAAGGAGGGTCATGGGATTTTCCCTTGAAGATCATTTTGATGAGGAGAAGGGGGCTGGCTCCTTTCGCGAAAAATATTGGGCTTGCGTCCATCAATCTGGTTTGTCACACGAAGTGGTTCCTGCTATTGAAATCTTTAAATCCATCATGATTTCTCAGCTCGAAACCGGCACCCCCTACATGTTTTACAGGGATCAGGTCAACAGGCTCAATGCAAATCACCATAAAGGGATGATTTACTGCAGCAATCTCTGCACAGAAATCACCCAGAATATGAGCCCTACCCTCCTTGAAGAGGAAACGGTGCAGGACGGAAAGATAGTAATCTATAAAAAACCGGGGGACTTTGTTGTCTGCAACTTATCCTCGATTTCTTTAGCAAAGAGCGTGATAGATGATGTACTTGAGAGAGTGATCAACATCCAAGTTAGGATGCTCGATAATGTTATCAATATCAATGAAATTCCTGTCCTCCAGGCGCAAATAACCAACCAGAACTACAGGGGAATCGGACTGGGTACATTTGGGTGGCATCATTTACTGGCTCTTCAAGGGATTAAATGGGAAAGTGAAGAAGCGGTCGAGTATTGTGATCGTCTCTATGAATCGATTGCCTTTTTCACTATCAGCGCAAGTCTCGAGCTGGCAAAAGAAAAAGGGGCATACCCTTATTTCGCAGGATCGGACTGGTCAACAGGACAATTTTTCAAAAAAAGACAATACATTGGTGACAGCTGGGACAACCTGGCTGAGGAAGTAAAGCAGAATGGAATCAGAAATGGGTATCTGATGGCGGTAGCTCCAAATTCTTCCACTTCGATTCTAGCTGGTTCGACAGCAAGTATTGATCCGGTTTTTAGGTTGGAATACTCCGAGGAGAAGAAGGATTATAAAATCCCTGTGACCGCACCAGATTTATCGGCCGAAACGATGTGGTTCTATAAGACAGCCTATAACGTGGATCAGCATTGGAGCATCAGACAGAATGCCCGCCGACAGCGCCATATCGATCAGGGGATTTCGTTTAATTTCTACGTCACAAACAACATTAAGGCAAAAGCGCTGCTGGAGCTGCATATGGATGCATGGAAGTCCGGACTGAAAACGACGTATTACGTCCGCTCCACCTCCAGCAGTGAGTTTGCTGAATGTGAGAGCTGCCATAGTTAAAAGAAAGGATGAAAATCAATGACGCAATTGAAGAAAAGAAACCTTGTAGACGTTGGAGCTCCCAATGCTTCAACTGGCATTTTAAATGGCCAGAGTTCCAATATATTGAATTGGGATGATGTCCGTTTCCCCTGGGCTTATCCAAAATACAAGAGAATGCTGGGGAATTTCTGGACTCCTTTTGAGATCAATATGTCAAAGGATATCAAGCAATTTTCCATGCTTTCCGAAAAAGAACAGGATGCTTTTTTGAAAATCATCGGTCTGCTGGCACTCCTTGACAGCATTCAAACAGACTATGCTGGCAAAGTTGCCGATTATCTCACCGATTCCAGTTTAAATGCATTAATGATCATTTTGGCACAGCAGGAAGTAATCCATAACCATTCCTACAGCTACGTGTTATCAAGCATCGTATCCAAGTCGAAGCAAGAGGAAGTGTTCGACTACTGGCGGACAGAACCGATCCTGCGCAAGCGGAATGAATTTATCACGGACGGCTATAAAGGGTTCGCGGAACATCCAAGCATAGGAAATTTGTTGCATTCCATCATCTATGATGTCATTCTCGAAGGCCTGTTTTTCTACTCGGGCTTCGCCTTCTTTTATAACCTTGCGCGGAATCAGAAAATGGTCGCCACCAGCACGATGATTAACTACATCAACCGGGACGAACAGCTGCATGTAGGGTTATTTGAAAAAATTTTCAAAGAGATTCTCCTTGAAAATCCAGAATATGACACAGAATCACTGAGAGAATTTGGAACGACAGCCTTCCAAAAAGCGGCACGATTGGAGACTGAGTGGGCTGAATACATTATCGGCAACGAGATCGACGGGCTACTTTTGTCAGACGTGGAAGCATATATCAAGTTCATGGCAAACAAACGGGCAGAACAACTAGGCTTTACTGCCCCCTTCGAAGGGCATCGAACCAATCCATTAAGATGGATTATCGCCTATCAGGAAGTGGACCTTGGCAAAACGGACTTCTTTGAGCAAAAATCAAGACAGTACACGAAAACCTCCGATGAGAATGGGTTTGATGAACTATAAGACTGCCATCGAAAACAAAAGAAAAGCGCGTTGATCCAGAAGGATTAACGCGCTTTTTAAACAGGCATACATAAAAAGATGTCCTGCTCCAAAGAATGAACTTTTATAAAAAGACATGATATAATGGTATTAATAGTAAGGAAGAATGTGAGGGATTCGTTATGTTATATGATGTTCTTCAAGAAAAGCGTGATTTAATATTAAAAATTGCAGATGATCATGGCATCTATAATGTACGGGTTTTTGGTTCAGTTGCAAGGCATGAAGATGGACCTACAAGTGACCTTGATTTACTTGTAGAATTTGAGAAAGACAGAAGTTTGTTTGATCTGGTTCGATTTAAACAAGAGATTGAAGACATACTCGGTATTAAAGTCGATGTTGTAACAGAGAACGCGATTCATTGGGGTATGAAAGAAGATGTGGTAAACGGAGCTATTCAATTATGAAAAAGGACAAAATCTATTTGCTTCATATTTTGGAGTGCATAGAAAATATTGAATTATATATTTCAAATGGTGAAAGTGACTTTTTTAGTTCTAAACTAATTCAAGATGCGGTCATTCGTAACTAAACGTGTTACAATAGATTTTCGAAAGCAAAATCCCCATGTACCTTGGCGTGAGATGGCGGGATTAAGAGATGTTTTAATTCACGATTATTTTGGAGTAGATAATGGAATAGTATGGAACGTGGTTGAAAAAGAAATACCACTTTTGAAAGAAAAAATAACCGTTATTCTTGATAAATACGTTTAATACGTAAAGGCTTGGGATTTAAGGAATCTAAAGCCTTTTTATTGCTAATTCACTTACAAAATTGTTCCTGTTTGAAGTGGGAAATACTTGGAGAATAGAACTGAAATACAAAAAGCCTTACCCGTTTTTCAGAACGGATAAGGCTTTTTGTTAGGCTTTTCTAAGCTGTGGTTGCTGCCTTTTTCTGGGTACTTGTTGCTTCTGAAGTCTTTCTCTGGTAGTAATACCAGTTTAAGATGATCGACAATACATAGAAACCAATGAAAAGCGAGAATGCTGGCACATAGCCGCCGGAAATAGTAACGGACCAGCCGAACAGCTTCGGAATCAGGAAGGATCCGTACGCCGCGAAGGCCGCGGTGAACCCTAGGACTGGTGCCGCTTCTTTCGGAACGAAGATTTCAGGGATCATCTGGAAGGTGGAACCAGAGCCCATACCAGACGCAATGAACAGAATCAAGAATGATGCCAAGAATCCGCCGAACTGCTTTGTGCCTAGAAAATAAATGACACTACCAGCTCCAGCCATCATCACTATCAGGACGATCGACGTCAGCTTAGCTCCGCCCATTTTATCAGCAAGCCATCCGCCGACAGGGCGTGATGCTGCGGCAAGGAAGGCACCTAAGAAGGCAAAAGAAATATATTCAGGGAACTGTGCTTTCAATAATAGTGGGAATGCTGCTGAATACCCAATGAAAGATCCGAATGTTGCAACATAAAGCCATGTCATGATCCAAGTGTGTTTCCTTTTTACAATCACGAATTGATCTGAGAATGATTGCTTTGTTCCAGGCAGGTTATCCATGCCGAACCATGCTGCGATCGTGACAATTGCAATTGGTACAAGCCAGATGAAAGCTGCATTTTGCAGCCATACCTGCTGGCCGTTGGATAATTGCTGCCCATCGCCAGCGATAAAAGCGAAAGTTCCAGTTGTAATGATTAACGGTGTTACAAATTGAACGACAGAGACCCCCATATTGCCTAAACCACCATTGATTCCAAGTGCGGTTCCACGTGCCTTTTTCGGAAAAAAGAAACTGATGTTGGAGGAAGAACTGGAAAAGTTTCCGCCACCCAGGCCAGAAAGTGCTGCGAGTAAAAGCATAACCGAATAAGGTGTATCAGGGTTCTGGACAGCGAAACCGATGCCAATTGCCGGAATCGCAAGCACTGCCGTCGACAGGACGGTCCAGTTACGACCACCCATCATCCCGACTCCAAAGGTGTAGACAAATCGTAAAGTTGCACCAACAAGACCAGGCATGGCTGCTAAAGTGAAAAGCTGCTGATCCGTAAAGCTAAAGCCAATATCATTTAAGCGAATGGCAACTACAGACCAAATCTGCCAGACAATGAAAGCGAGCATCAGGGAAGGAACAGAAATCCATAAATTCCGTTGGGCGTGTTTCTTGCCTTCGGATTGCCAAAAACGATTGTCTTCCGGATTCCATTTATTTATGCGAGCCATTTTCATTCCTCCAAATATTTTTAAGTAGGTGTTTATAAGATTAATAAACCATTTATATCACACAGTAGTTGTGACGAACTTCACATCTGAAAACACCAACACAATTCTGTCAAAAAGTATTGAACATTTTTTGACAAGAGGGCATCATCAATGCCTATAGGGGTATCGAGATTTGGTGCAACGGGTTTCAGCAGTTTGAAATGGAATAGGGAGAAACACCGATGCGTTCACCATTTTTCAGCACAGGAAGTAAATATGCTACAATGGAGCAATACTAGTGACAAGGCAAGCTATAGGAGGATTGAAAATGCTTAACAATGATATACTGATCCGTTTGCGATATGCCCTGGATATCAAGGATACAGATATGGTGGAGATGTTCAGGCTAGGCGGCGTGGACTTGAGAAAAGATGATGTGCAGCTGATGCTGAAGAAAGTAGACGAAGAGGAAGACGATGGGTTGTCCGAGGATTATATAAGGGTCAACAATGCAATGATGGAGCAGTTCTTAAATGGTCTAGTTACCTTTAAAAGAGGGAAACGGCCAGGAGAAAATGGCTCTCCCCCTTTGAGCGGGGAAAATGTGAACAACCAGCTATTGAAGAAGCTAAAAATTGCCTTGTCGCTGACAAGTGAGGACATGCTAGGGCTTCTTGAACTTGCCGGTGTCCGGGTTTCCAAAGGGGAGCTAAGTGCCATTTTACGGAAGGCTGGCCATAAAAATTACCGAGAATGCGGCGATAAGTTTGCCCGTAACTTCCTAAAAGGTTTGACCTTGAAGTACAGGGAATAAGGAAGCCGTCGAAAACCCTGATCGGCCAGCCTAATTATTTTTCTGCCAATCTTTGGTTGATTAAAAGATTGCTAGAGTGGGAATAATAAGCGTAACACGCTTTAAAACGGAGGTAGATCATCATGAAACAAATCACCGAGTTTATGAGTGAAGAGGGCTTTGAGCTAAAGGGGTATGTAACTCAACTATTTGAGCAGGCTACTGATAAAAAAGACAAGAAAAAACGCTGATCGCAACGTATGCGAATCAGCGTTTTTTGTTTTTTGATGACTGTTAACTAGATCACATGGTTATACTAAGGTAAATTTCCTTTATTTGTAAAATGAGGCGAGTGTATGATTAATGTAATTTATGGGTTAATATGGGCTGGTATTTTTGTGCTGTGGGGAGACTGGCAGAACTGGAGAAAGTACTATCCAACGGTTCTCTTTTTCATCCTTGGTGATTTTCTGTACATGTACTTATTATCTGAACATTACCCGATGTGGAAGTATAATCCTGTGCCAGGGGACAAGCATGCTGGCATCACGAATACTCATATTTCTTTTTTCATTATGGCTGTCAAATATCCAGCTACCTGCTTCGCCTATTTGGCCCATTTTCCGAGGGACGGGCGCATGAAGAAAGTCGTTTATTATTTTGCATGGATAAGTGTCTATTTTTTGAATGAACTGGTAGATGTCCACCTCGGGCTAATGAAGTATTTTAATGGCTGGAACCTATGGTGGTCTGTGCTGTTCGATTCTGTGATGTTCCTTGTTTTAAAAATCCATTTTCATAATCCGCTATTTGCCTTGATTGTTTCCGCCGTGTTTATCGTGTTTCTATGGAACAAGTTTGATGTGCCTGCCAGTGTTTTTCGATGAACGATTTGGGCGCGGACTTTTATGTGGAAGCGGAATTGTTACATGATTGGCGGTCAGAAAGGTATAATTAAGTATATCTTGAAAGTATTTTTTGGAGGTGTAAGGATGTCATTCCAAATTTCTGAAGAAGCTGGCCGCTTTGTTGCGAAGGATGAAGACGGGCTAGAGGTTGGAGAAGTGACCTTTACAAGGAATGGTGATAAGGTGTTGGTCATCAATCACACTGGGGTAGATCCAGCGTACCGGGGACATGGTATTGCGGGAGAACTGGTCCGCCATGTTGCCGAAAAGGCGAAAAATGAAGGCTTGAAAATCGATCCTGTTTGTACGTATGCAAAAAAAGAACTGGAGACGGATCCGAAATACAGTGGGATTTTAAAAAATTGAGTCTTAGGGACTAATGATCCTTTTGAAGATCTTAATCAAACGTTTGATTAAGATCTTTTCTTCGTGAAAATAGCGTTACCACTCCATCAGTAGGGTATATTAATTCAAAGGGATATTTTTGGATAGATAACCGAATACAAGATTATGGGAGAAGGGTGGAATAGCAATGACGGATAACCAAGCTGGCTGGAAAATGGATAATAGTTATTTGCAGCTGCCAAACATATTCTATCGCCAGCAAAAACCGACCAAAGTGAAAGCACCTGAAGTGGTGATTTTTAATGAGTCGCTTGCGGAAGAATTAGGGTTGAACTGCGAGCCGTTTCAAAATGACAAAGGAGCTGCCATCTTCGGCGGAAATGAGATTCCAAATGGAGGGGTTCCCCTTGCCCAGGCTTATGCTGGACATCAGTTCGGCCATTTCACGATGTTGGGGGATGGAAGGGCTGTGTTGCTTGGTGAGCAAATCACTCCTGATGGGAAAAGGTATGACATTCAGTTGAAAGGTTCAGGCCGGACGCCGTATTCCCGAGGCGGCGATGGCCGGGCAGGACTTGGACCGATGCTGCGCGAGTTTATCATTAGTGAAGCGATGACGGGCTTGGGGATTCCGACAACGAGAAGCCTCGCTGTGACTTCGACAGGAGAAGAAGTCATCCGGGAGACAATTCAGGCTGGAGCGGTGCTGACACGTGTAGCCGCAAGCCATCTAAGAGTCGGTACATTCCAATTCGCTGCCAACTGGGGAAAGAAAGAAGACCTCAAAGAACTGGCTGATTATGCCATCAAGCGCCATTATCCTGAACTCGACGGAGAGGAGAACCTATACCTTTCGTTTTTGAAAAAAGTGATTACCAAGCAGGCAGCTTTGATCGCAAAGTGGCAGCACGTCGGCTTTATCCACGGTGTTATGAACACAGATAATATGTCGATAAGCGGAGAGACGATCGACTATGGTCCTTGTGCATTTATGGACAATTACGACCCAGCAACTGTATTCAGTTCGATAGATCAAGAGGGGCGATATGCCTATGGAAATCAGCCGTATATTGCCGGCTGGAATCTTTCTCGACTTGCAGAAGCTTTGCTGCCATTGCTTCATGAGAACGAGGAGGAAGCCGTGAAGCTAGCCGAGGAAGCCCTCTCAGCATATCCCGATACTTTCGAAATGGAATTTCTAACAGGTATGAGGCAGAAGCTTGGACTTTTTCATGAGGAAAAAGAAGACAAAACCTTAATTTCTGAACTCCTTAACTTGATGAATAACAACAAGACCGACTATACGAATACGTTTAAAGCTTTGACCTTTGGAAAGCTGGAAGGATCGGAGCTATTTAAAACAGAAGCATTTATCCAGTGGCATGAAAAGTGGCAACAAAGACTCGGACGTCAGGAAGAATCAGAGGAAGATGCCCAGGAATTGATGCAAAACAACAACCCAGCGGTCATCCCGCGAAATCATCGGGTAGAAGAAGCATTGGAGGCAGCGACAAAAGGCGACATGAGCGTCATGCTGAACCTGCTTGAAATCCTGGCGAACCCATATGAGCACTCAGCGGAGCAAGCAGAATTCTGCCAGCCCGCCCCGCCATCCTCTAATCCATATCGGACTTTTTGCGGAACATGATGTGTTTTTATGGCTAGAATCGTGAAAAATGTCCATTACCGGAATCGAGAACATCGTTAGTCATGAAAAAAGGCAGTCCCATCAGGGATTGCCTTTTACTTCTACTTTTTGCCCTTCACGCGCTGAAATCCTGGCTGCGTCCAATACTTTTTGCGTCGAACGTCCATGCTCGAAATCTGCGAGATACGGGTGCTTCTCACCGGAAAGAAGCGTTTCATGGAGTGCGTTCAAAGCCCGTTGAAAGCCATTATAGTATCGGGCTGCAACCTCTGGCATCCCAGAAGGAGCTTGTAAATCACGCGCTAGCTCCACTTCTTCGAATGGCGAATTTCCGGCGGAGAGGAGGACCTTATTGTCATCCAGCATTACAAGTGTTCCTTCCGTACCGAATACTTCAAGACGCCATGTGTTCTCGGTTTTGCGCGCTGCGGAAAGGAGCTCCAATGTTACAGTCGCACCGTTTTCCAGAGAACCGATGATTTGGAAAGCGTCGTCCGCTGTCCGGTGTTCTGTATGCCCATTATCAGCCGCTTGAATAGGAACATGGATAGGAAGCTGAGCAAAAACTTGTTTAAATGTGCTATCCAGCCACCAATGAAGAGAATCCGTCATATGGGAGCCGATCGCTCCAAGCATGCCGCCGCCCTTATCTTCCTGCCCGAGCCAGCCACGTGGTTTTGAAACCAGACCATTATAGCTCGCAAATGAACACAGGTAACGGACATGTAAAATATCCCCTAGTTGCCCGTTCTCCAAAATTTCTTTTACCTTTGTACGAGCCGGCAAGAAACGGAATTCATGGTTGATCAGCCCAAGTTTTCCCGCTTTGTCCCGCTCCACAATCATTTTTTCTACTTCGGCAACATCCATAGCCATTGGTTTTTCACAAACTACATGTATGCCCTTTTTAAAAGCGGCAACAACCATTTCTTTATGCAAATTCACTGCAGAAGAGACCACTACTAAATCGAGAGCTTCTTCCTCAAGCATTTGTCGCCAGTCAGTGTAGACATTTTCAATTCCGCTGGCGTTCCTGGCTTCCTCAATATTGCCCCTTGAAACGCTCGAGACTGCTGCTACCTCGAATCCTTCGTGTTGTGCCATCATTGGCGCATGTACCTTTGCGCCAAAACCCGTCCCGATGATACCTACTCTAAACTTTTTCAAAAATAACACCTCTGTCCTTAGTATAGTTTAATAGTAAATCCAGCAGGGGTAGAAAGTAAAATAATTTTCAGATTTTTTAATACCCAGAAAGGTACAGGTTACAATCTGGGAGGGGCTTGAAAAGGAATTGATGTTGATCTACAGGTAAAAATCAACACACCAGAAATTTGCTTCTCTTATTATTTTTTGCGGGAGTATATGAAGAAAAGTTTTTTATACTAGTCTGACTGCTAGGGATGGTTGTTTTACCTTTGATAATTATTCAGCAGGGTCACAAGCAAGACCAACATGTGCCCGATAAGGAAGAAAAAGCGAGAACACGGTCACAAGAAAGGCCAACATGTGCCCGATAAGGAAGAAAAAGCGAGAACACGGTCACAAGCAAGGCCAACATGTGCCCGAAAAGGAAGAAAAAGCGAGAGCACGGTCACAAGAAAGGCCAACATGTGCCCGAAAAGGAAGAGAAAGTGAGAGCACGGTCACAAGCAAGGCTAACATGTGCCCGAAAAGGAAGAAAAAGCGAGAGCACGGTCACAAGCAAGGTCAACATGTGCCCGAAAAGGAAGAGAAAGTGAGAGCACGGTCACAAGAAAGGCCAACATGTGCCCGAGAAGGAAGAGAAAGCGAGAACACGGTCACAAGAAAGGCCAACATGTGCCCGCAAAGGAAGAGAAAGTGAGAGCACGGTCACAAGAAAGGTTAACATGTGCCCGAGAAGGAAGAAAAAGCGAGAGCACGGTCACAAGAAAGGCCAACATGTGCCCGAAAAGGAAAAAAGGAAAGAGAACTTCCGATGATGCAGCGGTAAGAATAACTATTCAAACGTTTGATTAAATCGTGTGTTCCATCTTAACACTTTCGTTCCCTGCTTTTGGTCAATACCTCAATTCCACTTCTGCTTATGGTTTCTCGTGCAGTCCTATGAAAAAAACTTGAAAATAAAACAGCCGAATCCTTCTAAAGGATTCGGCTGTTTGTCTGTGTTACTCTGTGATGATAAATGCATGGATTCCCTGGCTTTCCATTTCGCGGACGCGAGCTTCGGCAGAATCACGGTTTGAAAATGCACCTGCTTGTACACGGTACCATTTCTCGCCTGAAATCTCCACCGTTGCAATAAAGCTTTCAAACCCTTTTGCTTTCAGGACTGAGAGTTGATGCTCCGCATTTGTTCGGTCCTGGAAAGAACCGGCAATCACTTTGTGCAAAGATTGTCTGCTGCCCGGGGCTGGATTTGTGCGATTCTTTGGTGAAAGTTTGAACGCCTTCGCAATCCCGTTCGCATGTCCCTGAGCAACGCTTTGCCGCCAGGATTCTTGCTTCATAAGCGCGGCATCATGGGCATGATCGATAAAGCCGTTTTCTGAGAGCATCGCAGCCATTGATGATTCACGAAGTACATGAAAATTGGCTATTTTTTTGCCGCGATTAGGGAGCTTGTTTAATTTTATCACCTCGGAATGGATAAGATCACGGTATTGAGCGGTTGCTGAATTATTTGAAAGGCCACTATAGATGTAGTCCTCGTATCCACTCGCTGAACCTTTGTCAGAATTAATGTGAATGGACAGATAAAAATCAGCCCCCCAAGAATTAGCCTCATCAGTACGCTGGATAAGACTTTTGGTCAAATCGCTTGTCCTGCTCATTTTGATTTCGATATTTTGATAGTTTTTTTCTAGAATCGAACGGAGTCTCAGTGCAATATCTAAGGTCAAATTTTTTTCAAGAAGACCATTTCCCTGTGCTCCTGGGTCTGAGCCGCCATGGCCAGGATCTAAATATAGTTTCATCAGATCACCTCTTTTTAAAATAGATTTCCTTATAGGATACGTCAAAGAAATGAATTGGTAAGGGTGCATGTCCTGTGTGGCGAGAATTTTTTCATGAACAATGCTTGTGAACTTGAAAAAACCTAAATCTAAATAAGTTTGAAGTCGTTCGAGGGATGCATAGGTGTTGACAGCTAGATTCATTTCATGTTAAATTTATCTCGAATTAAAAATAATTGATTTAGAGATTTATTTTTTGGAATAATATCTCGAATTAAAAGTAAAATAGGAGGATTTTGGAATGACTAAATTCGCAATCGATCCGGCACACTCAGCAATTGGCTTTGAAGTGAAACATATGATGGTATCAAAGGTAAAAGGACAATTCAATTCTTATTCCGCGGATATTGAAGCAGCAGATTTGACAGATTTAACTACCGCTTCCATTGCAATCAACATTGACGTTGCAAGCATTGATACACGCAACGAGGACCGTGATAATCACCTCAGATCAGCAGACTTCTTTGATATCGAAAATAACCCAACTATCGAATTTTCATCAACTAACATTACTCGTGATGGTGCGGATTACAAAGTAACAGGCGACCTAACGATCAAAGGCGTAACAAAGCCAATCACATTCGATGTCGAATACGGCGGCAAAGGAACAAATCCTTGGGGCATCGAAGTATACGGTTTCGAAGCAGAAGCAAAAGTAAACCGCGAAGAATTCGGTCTCACCTGGAATGCAGCACTTGAAACAGGCGGTGTCATGGTTGGGAAAGACATTAAGATTAAAGTAGAACTTGAAGTAAACCCGGCAGCATAAGTTAGATTTTAAAAACCATTCAGTGATTTGATGTCTCTGGATGGTTTTTTTATTTGTATTTGAAGGTGATTGGGAAGATATTGGCAGGCTTGGTTAGATGTTTGAGGGGGAATTTGGATGATCTTGACAGGTTTGGTGAGAAACGAGAAACTGTCCACCGGAGCTTACTTAAAAATCAACCGCCACTTATATTTCGAAACACTGATATACTTTAGAATGAAAACTTGGTATAATTTTACCAAAATAATCTAAGGTGAGAGGTACATATATTGAATAAATCAAAAGTGCAGTTCTGGCTGATTCAGATTTTGCTTATCACATCTATCCTTTATGTTTCTACGAAGATTTCATTTATCTTTCAACCGATCGGGGTTTTTATCTCGACGGTGTTTTTCCCGATTTTGATTACGGGTTTCCTCTATTTTCTGCTGAATCCGGTAGTCGACTTTCTGCATCGCAAAAAAGTTCCGAGGGTACTTGCGATCTTGATCATTTATGTAGTATTTGGGGGACTGCTTGTCCTTGCGATCGGAAATCTAGTTCCAGCTGTTTCCAAACAGGCAACCGAGCTTGCAAATGATCTTCCCGATTTAGCTAACAAGACGACGGATTATTTCTATAATATAGTTCGTTCATCCGAATTTAAAAACTTCAGGGTTGAGCAACAAAATACGATTGATTCCGTACAGCAGCGGCTGATTGAATATGCAAATACGTTGCCGAACAGTCTGACGAATGGTCTGATGGGTTTTCTTGGCGTTGTCACCAACATCGCGATTATTCTCGTGACCGTGCCGTTTTTATTGTTTTACATGTTCAAGGATGGTCATCGTTTCCCACAAGCTGTGTCTAAGCTCATTCCGAAAGAATACCGTGAAGAGGGGCTGAAAATCCTGAAGGAAACAGGGGAGACTCTTTCTGCTTACATCCAAGGACAGGTTACTGTCGCTTCCGTTGTGGGTATTCTCGCGTTTATCGGCTATATGATCATTGATTTGCGCTATGCACTAATTATGGCGCTCATTGTTGCTTTTACAAATATCATACCGTATGTTGGTCCGATTATCGGAGGAGCACCGGCCGTGCTGGTTGGTTTCTTTGATTCCCCGACGAAGGCGTTGCTCGTTGTTGTGGTCATACTAGTGGCGCAACAGATCGAAGGGAATCTGCTATCTCCACTGATTCTAGGAAAAACACTGGATACCCATCCGGCAACGATCATCATTATTTTACTGGCTGCCGGGAATCTGGCCGGAATCCTGGGGATGGTATTGGCAGTACCGACCTATGCAGTCATCAAAACAATCATTTTGAATTTGGTAAAATTTTTACGAGCCAGAAAGCGAGCAAGTATGTCTGTGGACGTTAAATAAACAATAGTCTTCTTTGCCAATGCATTTTGGGACAGTGGAATGGCCTCTGTCCCCGGGGGGAATAGGGATGATATTGAAAAAACTAGACCCGATTACGGGGACAGCGATTCAGGAGAAAGGGATTGAATTTGTCGTTGATTGGGTAGATGTGCATAAGCAATATTTTTATACGCTTGGTTGTTTCTACGTACAGAATCAGCTTCAGATGGAGGAACTGTTTTACCGATTCATTGGGAAGGTACATAAGGATTGGCCAAAGTATAAAGGAAATAATTCACATAAAATGTGGATGACAGCAAATTTTATTCAGAGCGCCCGTGAGCTTTCGAGAGAGGACGGATTAAAAGGTCCTGAAGATTCACGTCAGGATCTATACAAAGCAATTGACCACCTGAAAATGGAGGAAAAGGAAGCGCTGATCCTTACTCAAGTTGCAGGCTTTTCTCTTGAGGAGGCAGCGCAGATCCTTGGCATGACAGTGGGGAAAATTAAGGGTGATTTATACGCTGGGATTCAGTCCGTCCGAAACGAGCTTTACGGAAAAGATTATCATGGTTGTGAAGAGTATCAGACACATTATATCGATTACTTGTTGAAATCGATGGATCGACCGGCAAAAATCGAGTTTGAGGTCCATCTTTATCATTGTCCGGCATGTCAGGCCGATTTGGCGAGCTTTCAAGAAGTAATGATGTTCAGGTTTGACGAGCTGCAAGAGCCTACAGTACCGCCACAGATTCTCGATCCTATCAAGAAAAAATTGACAGAAAAAAAGGAACAGCGAAAAGGGAAGAACAAAAAACGAAAAAAATGGGCCGTGCTTGCTGCAAGTGCTTTTGCATTCGTGATCGCTCTTGGTTTCATGACGGGTGTGCTGCCGAAAGTCTATTATGCGGTGGCCGAAGAGAATGAGCAATTACGCCCCTTTTTACAGCAAGGGTTTGGTAAAAGGCTAAACTTGGAAGCAGAAAATGCGGATGTATTGATAAAAATCAACGGGGTAGTTGCCGATGATATCCGGACGCTGGTTTTTTATGAAATTCATGCTTTAAAAGAAGACAAACAATATTTTATCCATTTTGAGGATGGAATTTCCGTTGAAAATGAATTTGAGATTATGAAAACCCAATCGTATCCATTGTATTCTACGCTAAGTGATAATGGGACAGGATGGAACAACGAAACCAAGAAAAATACATACTACGGTAAGGTTTCCCTAAACCCGCTAAAAAAAGAGGAGGGGTTAATCAAGCTAAGGGTAACCAAGATTCAGGAATGGAGCAATGACCCTGAGCTTAAATTTGGTTTTTTGCCCGGTGAGAACAAAACGGGAAATTGGTCGTTTGAATTTTCAGCGACCAAACAGCCTTCCAAGGAATATAAAATCGAGCAACAGAAGAAAATCGAAGGAGTCCCGATTCGGATTGATAAATTAATAATCGCGCCAACTACGACGATCTTACAGTATGCAATCAATAGTCGGGATGTAGAGAAGCGAATTGAAATGGTGAATTTTCGTTCATTAAATGTAAACAACAAAAAAGTGGAGGCTGACCAGTATGGCGGTTACTTTATCCAGACTCAGCAGGACAATGACTGGATTGGATATCAAACGTACTTCGATCCAGTTTACGGCGAAAAGCCAAAACAGGTAAGAACGGAGTTAGAATCAGTTTATTTATCCGTCAGTGACCAGAAAACGATTGACCTGGGCGGATCTCAACCATTTCCCCGGATGATTCACTATGCAGGGAGTGACATTGCCATCGATAAGGTCAAAAATGGACAATGGACAAATGTCGTGATAACCAATAAGGATTTAATAAATCGGGAGTACGAATCGATTCAATTCGGTTTTCAAGGAGGTTCGACAGATCAACCAAGCATCACCAATATGGAATCTAACGGAGTGCTCATGGATAAAAATGGCGTTGAATACGACGATCGTTCAGGGCCAATCGATTTTGAAAAAATAGAGCAGCCCCGCTATTTTGTCACAGAACAGACATTGGGAATCGAAGGATTTGAAAAAAACGATATGAAACTCGAAATAATTGGATACAACACCATGAAGTATGTGAAGGATGATTGGAATCTCGCGCCTGTTCAGCTGTTAGAGGAAAAAGAATAAGTTTGACAAATGGATACAATTATCGAAATACTCGAAAGAAACACTAAAGGGAATTAAAATTTCAATTCAATTAAATAGCCAATGAGCGCTATAAAAAAGCCCTTTTCACATAAATACACTTAGCATACGATCTCCGTTCTGATTAAGTTCCATCTAAAGCAGGAGAAGGAAACGGCGAGTAGAAAGGTGCTTGCCACTAGGAAGTTGCGACAATTATAAAGGCGATTGAGATTTTCTTATAGGTATATAATTTGTCGTGCGCAAATATATAAGAATAAGGAAACTGTTGATTTTAGGGTAATGGAGAACCTTAAGGTGCTGATCATTTGAATAGGAACAAGAAGTTACAAGTAACCATTTTTTTGCTTTTAGGTTTGCTTCTCATTTTACTTATTCATGTCATCCTCCACACTAAGGTTTATGTCGTGTTCAGTGCAAGTCTTGGCTCAGTTTTCCTGATTGGATTGATTCTCTTTCTGATTCTTTATCTTTATGTAAACAGATAGAGATTTTGCAGGAAAGGGCACGGTCACTATTTCGCAAGCCAATACATGCACACATTGACTCTATCGAGAGGAGGGGGAAAGTTGAATCGTGCACCGAACAGGGTGGAATATTATCTAAAAGAAAAATGCCTTTTAAGTGACAATGTCAAGCATTGGGAACACTATATTGCAGCGTTGAGAGCAAGTAATACCGTTACGATTAACAAGAAAGAATATATGGTAGAAAAAATAAACCTCGTCCATGACCCTTCGACAGTTGTTTTAAAAATTAGTGTGGAACCGCTTAAAATTTACGTTTGAGTATCCTTCGGGATGCTTTTTTAAGTTCCCCCTGATCCCATCTGCATAATTTGAATGGATTAGACAAATAGTAATGTCAATTGTTTAATGAATTTTTATACGAAACTTGGTTTACGCCGCACTATCTGGAGGAGATTGGATGGAAGATCGAAATATTCATTTAACCTGCGTGGAAATATCGAATCTATGGGCTACATATATAAACGATAATGTTGTTAAGTGTATACTGACCCATTTTCTTCAAAGGGTTGATGATCCAGAAGTAATACCGCTTCTCGAACTAACGTTTGAAATAGCGGACTCTCATTTGAAGGACATCAGCGAACTTTATCAGAAAGAGGGCATTGTCACGCCAGTTGGATTTCCGGTGGAAAAGCACGTGAATCTGTCTGCTCCGCGCCTTTTTTCTGATATTTTTTACATGGAGTACATGCAGCATATGAGTAAGTTTGGTTTGACAAGCCATTCCAGTGCTATAGCTACTTCATCTAGGGAGGATATCCGTGCGCTTTTTGAAAAATACCACAATCAGGCTGCAGTCCTTAATCGCAAAATCATCATGATGATGAAGAAGAAAGGGATTTACATTCGGCCTCCTTATATGACCTATCCCAAGAAGGTGGATTTTGTGGACAAGCAATATTTTTTGACAGGCTTGTTCGGAAAAAAACGACCGCTTTTAGGGAGTGAGGTCAATCATCTTTATTTGACCTCCATTCATAATGAGCTCGGAAAATCCACCTTAACAGGTTTTGCGCAAGTAACACAGGATCCTGATTTAAAAGCTTACTTTTTTTCAGGAGTCCAGCTTTGTGACAAAATTTTGAGAGGAAGCCAACATGTGATGATGGAAAGCAATGTCCCGAGCTCGATGTCTTGGGATACAATCGTTAGTGATTCAACAGATGCGCCATACTCTGACCAGCTGATGCTTTTTGTAGTCGGCATTCTATCTCAATTGGGCATAGCTGCTTATGGAATGGCATTGTCGATGAGCATGAGAAGAGATGTTGGAGCGTTGTATAGCGGTTTTCTGGCAAGATCTTTAGCCTATTCTGAGGATGGAGCCCAGATGATCATTGAAAGAGGCTGGCTCGAGCAGCCTCCGATGTTTGAGGATCGGGACAAGTTGATGAAAGTGGAAAAGTAAGGTAGTTAAGGGGGGCCATCGATTTTGGGTCCCTTTCTATTGTGGTTCACAGGACGTTTTCGTCAGGTCCATTTATAAGCTGTTCGGATATTACAATCTGATAACAATTCCTCTAAAAACTTCTATTTCTTAGAAAAATATGATAGTATGACGGACATGTTGAATGAAAGGGGAGTTTATTAATGATGAAGCGAATTTTTTCTGGCATTCTTTTATTGAGCATTGCCGTCCTGGTTCTAGGCGCATGCAGCAATAATGATAGTACAAAACAGAATGCTGAAAAAGAAACAACAGGTGATGTAGTTGCCACAGTAGATGGAAAGGATATTTCCAAAAAGGACTATGACAAAGAACTGGAATCGATGAAAGCGACATATGAACAGCAGGGCATGACGGCAGATCAAATGGATAGCAAGATGCTAGCCGATCTTGAACAGTCTGTATTGGACCAAATGATTAATGCGGAGCTACTTCTTCAGGCAGCAGAGAAGGATGGCGTATCCGTTGAACAAAAAGAACTCGATGCAGAATTGGAAAAGATCAAAACCAATTTCGCAGACGAAAAACAGTATGAAGATGCATTGAAACAAAATGAATTGACTGAGAAAGAACTGATGGCCCAACTGAAAAAGCAAATGACCGTCATTCAGTACCTCGACAGCAAGATTGGTAAGGTAGAAGCATCCGATGAAGAAATTCAGGCAATGTATGATCAATACAAACAACAAGTAGAAGGTCAAAAGCAAACGCCAGAAGAACTGGATAAAATCAAACCAGAACTTGAACAGCAAATCCTAGCACAAAAGAAAGATGAACAGACCACAAAGCTTGTCGAGCAGATCCGCAAAGACAATGAAGATAAAGTGAAAATTCATAAGGCATAAGAAGGTTAGTTCCGGAGGATAGACATAAAGTCTATCCCCTTTTTTATGTTGTTTAGAGGAGGGGGAGCCATGAGTAAAGCAAAGACTCTTATCGCTATCGTAGCCTTTGTTGTTTTTCTAGCAAAAGACAAAAAGGAGCTTAACTTAGTTGAGCTCCTTGTTAAATCTTAAATCTCCCTTTGCTCTTTTTTTCTCTGGTAAAAGAAGATGGCGATTAATACTGCGGATGCAAGTAAAAAGGTAAGGATTGTGATCGTGATGTACAGTGAATCATTGTGTGTTTCTTCCGGGATGAATCGGTTGGCAATTGGACCAATGGATATAAATAAAGGAATCAGGACGGTGAACCAGGTTTTGGTGTAAAGTGCGGCACCGATGAAAATAACCGCACACAGGACAATGATCCAGTTGTTCTGGGCGGGTGATGCCACAAAGCTGGGTTCGAATTCCTGTGCTTTATACCAGAGCAGGAATACCACGATTAATCCGGTTACCGCTATAGAGACACCGGAAAAAATAACATAGCCCCATTTAGAATGAAAGAATTTCGGCAACACCTTGAATAAGAACAAGCCGTAAATTAGAATGCTCATGCCAGTAATGATTATCGCCAGACATTGTTTACCGAGGCGCTCAGCTGCGTCCACCTGATGATAAATTGTTCCAATTCTTGTTCGCCTTTTGCCGTCAATGAGTAATATTTACGTTTTGGCCCGGCAGTGGATTTTCTTAGCGTTGTGCTCACGAGACCTTCCTTTTGCATCCTCAACAGCAGGGGATAGATCGTCCTTTCGCTAAAACGGTATCTTGTAATGCAAGGGTTAAAAACTTTTCGAAGGCTGGTTGCCGAATAATTTTACAGAAGAATTAAGAAGCTACTATATGAGATTATTTTTAGGAGGTGAAAAAATGCGGAAGGTAATATGGGTAAGCTTTTTGATGATGGTACTTGTGTTTTCATTTGTAGCCTGCAGCAATGACAATAATAATGCCAATAAGGACCCGGAAGAGAGTCAAAGCAAGAATACCGATGGCAAGACGAATGAACAGGCCACTGACAGTAAAAAGGGAGGGGGAGAAAATGAAGGCGGGGATTCTGCTTATAATCCGCCGTCAATGGACGACCTCGATCCGAAAAATCCAATGACTGAATATATTACGTATGGGCAAAAGGTATTTCATGAAACAGATACGGTCCTGGATGGGTATATCGGGAATCAATTGTCCTGTTCCAGCTGCCATGCCGATGCAGGACTTGCAAAGTCTTCCTCGATGGTAGGGGTGACCACCCAATTCCCTCAATATCGGCCGAGGGAAGGTGTCGTTTATACACTTGAGGATCGAGTGAATGGTTGTATGGTTCGAAGCATGAATGGGAAAAAGCTTCCTAATGACAGCAAAGAGATGCGGGCGATGATTTCCTATTTGACTTATATCTCAGAGGGAATTGAAGTCGGAACTGAGCTTCCATGGAGAATGCAGAACACAATGAAAGAAATCCCGCTGCCGAAAATCGAGGATGGCGAGAGACTGTATTCCGAAAAAGGCTGTGTCGCCTGTCACGGCCAAAATGGCGAAGGAAAGGGCGCGACGGTTGGACCCGCTCTATGGGGAGAAAACTCCTTCAATGACGGGGCAGGAATGGGAAGATTGTCAAAAATAGCGGGGTATATTCAAAATAATATGCCGCCGAACGGTGGTACCTTAACGGATCCGGAAGCAGCCAATCTGGCAGCCTTCATCCTATCCCAAGATCGCCCGGTCTGGGAAGGCCATGATAAAGATTGGCCAAATGGTGGCAGACCGACAGATATCATTACCAAAGAGCGCCGCGAAAAGATTCGTGCAGGAACCTTTGACTGGTCTGAGATTGATAATGTCATCCAGCCAGATTAATCCGAAAAGAAGTAGCTAGGAGCAAAATCACACCTGGCTGCTTCTTTTATTGGGACCGACTAAAAGAGCTCAAAAACCTGTCTAGTTCCTATGTCTCTGTCTGTCATTTTGTGGTATTATGGAAGTGATGTGACAGATATCAGAAAACGGTTGTTAGCTTGATAAAAATCATCATTTATAGAGCATATATTATATATGAAATGAAAAAGCAGGGAGGGTGAAATCATGAGCTTGCCCGAAGATCGACATATTTCACTGGATGAATTTTATCGATATAGAGAAGATTCTGACCAGCTACTGGAGTATATTGACGGTATGGTTTTTATGACTCCTTCTCCTTCCACGAAGCATCAAAGAATTTCAGGACGTTTACATGCTCGGTTGTTCCATCTGCTTGATGGTTCAGATTGCGAGGTGTTCCAAGCGCCCTTTGATGTAGAGCTAAAGAGTAATCATATGGAAGGCACGAGGATTGTCATCCCTGATCTTTCTATTATATGCGACAAAACAGGATTTCTGGAAAATAGATATGTAGGAGTTCCTTCACTAATCATTGAGATTATTAGTCCTTCGAATCAATCGCATGATCTGGTTTTCAAACTGAGCCTTTACATGCAGTTTGGTGTAAAGGAATATTGGATCGTGAATCCGCTCCTCCATACCATCCAAGTGTATGTTTTAGATGAAAAGGATACATTCAAATTGCATGACATTGCTAAAGATAAAGGCATTATAAGGTCGGTTGTCATGAAAGATTTCCATGTTGATGTAGAGAAAATCTTTGCATAATTTTTGGATAGTTCGTGCCGCTAGAACAAGCGAAGGCCGAGACAATTAGTGTATACAATAAGAGGATAGCGTTTGAGCTATCCTCTTCATTGTATCCTGCTGAGCCAATTCTTCCATTTGTACGCTGCCCTTGAAGTTAAAGTTCCCAGCTTAACCTTCCGAAGGGTATAAGTGTTCCATTTTCCATTGCAGCCAGCGGCGCTTACGAATCTTCCTTGGAAGGAACTGTTGGATTTCATCTTCGTTATAGCCAACTTGAAGCTTCTTGTTGTCCACGATCAGCGGGCTTTTTAATAACCGTGGATGTTGATGGACAATTTCCAGTAACTCAATTAAGGAAAGTTTGTCGAAATCAATATCGAGAGTCCTATAGGGAAGAGATCTCTTAGAAATAATGTCATCGGTACCATCCGTTGTCATTCGCAATAGCTCCTGAAGTTCACCGACGGTTAGAGGCTCCTCCATCATATTCCTTTCGACGAAAGGGACCTGGTTATGGATCATCCATTTGCTTGCTTTCTTTGTTGACCTGCATCCTAATCCATAAATCGTTACAGTCATTTATCCTGCACCTCCGAATTGTAGATTCCGTGTTTTAATAAACTCATGCTAAGTTTGAATGATTCGATTGCCTCTTCATCCGATAAACCCTTTGCGGTTTTTTCGATCAGGTTGTTAAACGCGATTGCAGAAACGATTTTGAAGATATGCAGCAATTCTTTTTCTGCATGGATATTCAAAAGGTCTTGATCAATCAGTTTTCCGACCTTCTTGAATTCCTCTTGTTCTAGATAGGTATCCCAGATACTTGCGAAGGAGCTTTCCACTCTATGTGTCGTGTACAGCAGGGCATTTTTTAAAAATTGCTTCTCTTCTTCATCCGATAAAGCGAGTAAAAAGAAATTTTGCAATTCAATCAGAGCCTCGATTAAATCTCCCTGATGTTTTTCCAATAGCACGCTGAAATAGGTTTTGGCCATTTTCAATTTATCTTCTAATAAATAGAAATATAAATCGTCTTTATCTTCGAAATATTGGTAAAAGCTGCCTCTTGATATAGCCGCAGTTTTTACGATATTCGCGATGGAAGCTTCGAAAAAGGGCACCCGCGTGAACTCCATTTCAGCTGCTTTCAGAAGCATGTTTCTTTTCTGCTCTGGCAAATTAAAAAACGTTTGCTTTGGCATAGTCATCACCTCTGTTCAGCGGTATGACACGATGTCATATATTTATAAGTAAATAATATATGACACTGTGTCATATGTCAATGACGACATCATATTTCTTAAGAAAGCGGCTGGAGCAGAGGAGCATCTGATATGTCTCATGAACAGACCTGCACAACCTTAAGGCGCAAAGAATACGATATTGGGCGAATGATTTATGGAGGTGCGCAAGTGGAGAGCTATTCTACCCAAAGTATCATTGTTCTTGGTGCCGCAATTCTGGTGATTGGTGCATTTTTGGTCTTTATTGGTGAATATAGGAAACTCGGGGAAATTGGTGCTAGTGCTTAGGGATGCCTCAAACTAATGTTTCACCAGCTTAAATTGATAGTGAAAAAGCTTGGTTTCTCGAGAATAATCGGGAAATCAGGCTTTTTTATTCATGTAAACAACCTTAACAAACATTTACGCAACATTAATGAACAATCAATGTCTGCTTTATATTTGTTTAGTAGATTAATAGGTGTAAACAAACATAAAACAAACAAAAAGCAAAAAGGTTTGCTTACGAGCTTTTCACTTCAAACGTAAGGAGGCAGTCTGTATAGGTTTCCGCTAAGGTGCGTTGTGAATATCCAAAAAGGAAAAAAATCATCGATCAATAGACTGAATAAAACAAAGACAGGGAGAGATTATCATGAAATGGACCAAATTTAAGGCAGCAGTGGGAATAGGGATGATTTCGCTAGCGTTAGCAGGCTGTGGAAGCGGGGAGAAGAGTACTGCATCAAATGTGAATGAAAAGGATTCGGTTGACACAATCACAGAAAAAGCGAAAACAGAAGGAGAGATCGCGACTGTAGGCATGCCGGATACATGGGCGAACTGGATTGATACATGGAACGGAATAGAAGCGGAATACGGAATTACGCAGACTGATACGGACATGTCAAGTGCCGAAGAGTTGGCGAAATTCGAATCAGAGGGTAAGAATGGCACAGCAGATATTGGCGATGTCGGCATTAACTTTGGGCCGTTGGCAGAAAAGAAAGGATTGACGATGCCATACAAAACTTCTTATTGGGATGAGATTCCTGAATGGGCCAAAGATGATAACGGCGACTGGCTGTTAAGTTATACAGGTACGATTGCTTTCATTACAGATAAGCAAAATGTAGACAAAGCACCAACTTCTTGGAAAGACCTTGCGAATGGAGACTATAGCATTTCAGCTGGAGACGTAACGAAAGCGACCCAGGCGCAGTTTGGGGTGCTGGCAGCAGCGCTTGCGAATGGCGGAGATGAAAAAAATATCCAACCAGGAATAGAATATTTTAAGGGAATTGCCAAAGCCGGCCGCTTGACTTCAGCGGACGTCAGTGTAGCGAACTTAGAAAAAGGGGAAATCGATGTAGCAATAATCTGGGACTTTAACGGGTTGAATTATCGTGATCAAATCGATCCTGAGCGCTTTGAAGTAACGATTCCAACGGATGGGTCAGTGGTAAGCGGATATACAACGGTTATTAATAAAAATGCTCCGCATCCAAATGCAGCGAAGTTAGCGAGAGAGTACATTTTATCAGATAAAGGTCAAATTAATCTAGCAAAGGGATATGCCCGTCCGATCCGTGATGTTGCGCTGCCGAAAGAGGTTCAGGCTAAGCTGCTGCCAACTAAGGCATATGAGAATGCAAAGCCAGTGAAGGATTACGGTGCATGGGATCAAACTGCCATTGAGCTACCACAGTTATGGCAGCAAGAGGTGTTAGTCAATGCCAAATAATAAAGTGATCATGATTACATTGGATGGCTGTCGTTACGACATTGCCATCCAGCAATTAGGATTTTTAAATCACTTCGTGGAAAAAGGATTGGCCAGCCGATTTAAGGTGCGCTCTGAAACGCCTAGTAATTCGAGGCCTCTATATGAAGTATTGCTGACAGGTGTCCCCACCTATGAAACTGGAATCTTTACCAATTATTCCGTTCAAAGGTCGAAAGAGCAAAGTGTTTTTTCCCTGGCAAAAGAAGCTGGGATGAAAACGGGCGCTGCTGCTTACCACTGGGTAAGTGAGCTGTACAATCGGGCGCCGTATTCGATGCTTGAGGATCGGATTCAGCACGATGAGGACCGGAATATCCAGCATGGGATCTTTTATTCGGATGATACCTATCCAGATTCCCATCTGTTTCAGGATGCTCATCATATCATTCATACCTACAAGCCTGACTTTATGTATGTGCATTCGATGAATATTGACGATGAAGGACACAAGCACGGCGGAAATTCGATTCAATACCGTCAAGCGGTCAATCGCATCGATACGATATTAGGGATCTACCTACCGATTTGGAAGGAAATGGGTTATCAACTGATCGTCACCTCCGATCATGGAATGGATGATTTCGGGAATCACGGCGGTACGATGCCGGAACATCGAGAGGTTCCGTTATTCCTATTTTCAGATTGTATCAGAGCACATACTGGTTCGAAAGAAGTCGAACAGCTTCAATTAGCTCCGCTTGTCTGCAGCATGCTCGGAATTGAAAAGGGGCATAAGATGCAGGAACTAGACTGGGGCGTGTTGAAAAGCGAGGAGGATTCACTTGAAAAGGAAACAATCGCGTAAAACGATATTGCTGCTGGTGCCGTTCTTTCTCATGACCGTGATGTTTTTAGTGATTCCTTTGGCGATCATGGTGAAATCGAGTTTTACGAGCGAAACCACAGGAGGATTCACCTTTGCCAATTATTTCGAAGTCTTGACCAATTCCTTCTATTCGCAGTCCTTTCTGAACAGCGGATTGATTTCTGGATTCTCCGCTATTGCTGGGCTTATACTGGCGATCATTGTCTCTTACGCGATGACCAATTTGCCGGACAAGCTCCAGGACAAACTGACCGTATACATCAATCTGGCCGCGAATTTTGCCGGGGTTCCGCTGGCGTTTGCTTTTATCATCCTCCTTGGAAATTCAGGGGTATTCACGCTATTTCTCGAAAGGGCAAACCTCCCGCTGTTCGGCGAATTTAAGCTCTATTCATGGCAGGGATTAGCGATCACCTACTTGTATTTCCAAATACCGCTCGGGATTCTTTTTATCTATCCTTCCTTGAAAAAAATAAAAAAGGAATGGAAGGAAGCGGCTTACATGCTGGGGGCTTCAAGTGTGACGTATTGGAGAAAGGTTGGACTACCTAATATTATGCCAAGTATTGCGGGAACCTTCATTATTATGTTTGCCAATGGCATGGGCACATATGAAACAGCTTATGCCTTGACGGGCAGTAATATTAACCTGGTCACCATCCGGATAGCTGCTCTTGTATCAGGCGATATCTATGCACGGCCGGTGATTGGCAGCACGCTTGCCGTCCTGTTTGCGGCCATCATGATGGCAATTCTGGCCCTTTCCCAAATGCTGCTGAAGAAGGTTAGGAGGGATTTGGCATGAAGGCAAAAAAAACACATTACACTAGTTATCTAATCCTTGCCATATTTGGTTTGTATATGCTTTTCCCGTTTGTCTCCACTTTCTTTTACGCGACATCGACAAAGTGGTCGAACACGATGCTGCCGAATGATTTTACTTTTAAATGGTTTATTCAGCTGATAGAGGATCCAAATTTCGCTGCCGCTGTCATCCGGTCTTTTGCCTTAACGTTCACGTCATTGGCTGTTGTTCTCGTTGTGATGGTGCCAACCGTGTTTCTCGTATATACGTCCTTCCCGAAGGTGGATCAATTCATGAAAGGGCTCGTTCTCATGCCATATGCGATACCCGGGGTTATTTTAGCTACGGGACTGCTCAGGATGTATTCCGGTACCGTGATTCCGATGTATTTGGTGCTAGTAGGCGCTTTGTTTATTGGTTCATTGCCCTTTATGTACCAGGGGATCCGCAATAGTCTGGAGAGCATCCAAACGAAAAAATTAATCGAGGCTGCCGAAATTCTTGGGGCCACCCGATTGACATCCTTCATCAGAATCATCTTGCCGAACATACGGCTTGGCTTGCTGATTACAACTTTATTGATCTTTTCCGGCTTTTTTGGCGAATTTGTTCTTACCAACCTATTGATTGGCGGCCGTTATGAAACAATCAGAATTTATATGCTGAGAAGGATGAATGAGAACGGCCACCTGGCAAGCTCGATAATGGTCGCTTATTTTCTCCTGTTAATTGGGATCAGCCTGGTGATTACGTATTTAACTTCTCCGGATAGAAGAGGGCCAAAGAAATCGAAACGCCATCAAATTCTTGGGAACAGAATATCGATTGCAGAATCTGTGTCTATTTTAAAAATCGGAGTCAAAAAAGAAAAGAGGCAGAGAATATGAACTTTATCGCCATCGATCATGTATCTCTTAGCTATGGGGATAGCAAAGTTTTGAAAGATATTTCCCTTACGATTGAAAAAGGAGAATTGATTACCTTACTCGGGCCAAGTGGTTGCGGGAAATCCACACTGCTTCGTGTACTAGCTGGTCTAGAGACGTTTCAGGAGGGAGAAATATATTTGGACGGAGAGGAAATCAGCGAACGGGCGCCAAGGGACCGGAATGTAGGGATGGTGTTTCAATCATACGCATTATTTCCTAATATGACCGTCTTTGAGAACATCGCCTTTGGCTTATCGGTTAAAAAATTGTCCAAATCAGTCATCAAGGAAAAAGTGAACGCTGTCTTGCAATTGGTGAATTTAGAAGACAAAGCAGATTATTATCCTGAACAATTATCCGGCGGACAGCAGCAGCGAGTTTCGCTAGCGCGTTCCCTAGTAATCGAGCCTAAAGTGTTATTATTAGATGAACCTTTAAGTGCTTTAGATGCGAAAATCAGAAAACAGCTGCAGATGGATATTCGAGCGCTGCAGAAAAAGCTTGGAATCACGATGATTTTTGTGACGCATGATCAGGAAGAAGCAATGATTTTATCAGACCGAATTTTCGTCATGAGTGAAGGGGAAATCGTTCAGCAGGCGAGCCCTTCTGAACTGTATGCCAAGCCGAAAAGCAAGTTTGTCGCAACCTTTATCGGGAATTATAATATTTTGTCAGCTGATGAGCTGAAGCAGTTGGATTCCGCTTTTTCACCGAAACGCATAAACAACAAATATGCAATCCGCAGTGAAACGATTCGTCTTGAACCAATTCCGGGCGAAGAAGCGATCCGCTTTCACGGAAAGCTTGAGCACACGATTACATTGGGAAGTACCATTCGCTGTTACTACAATACCGGTTCAGTGCAACTAACAGTTGATTTGTTAAATCGCGACTTAGAGAAAAGGGAACTGGACCAAGATGCAGAATTGTATATTCATCGGGATCATATAGTCGCGATAGAGGGATAACAGAAATGACAGATGGATAGAGGGCAGGGAAATGAATAAAAATCAGCGTCATTACTTTATATTAGAACAATTGCAAAAACAGGAAAGAGTGTGGGTGACAGAATTGGCGAGCTGTCTGGAAGTAACGCCGGAAACTATTCGCAGGGATTTAGCCGAACTCGAAATGAATGAAAAAGTCAGTCGGGTTCACGGTGGAGCGGTAGCTTTCAGCTCAGGGGAGAAAGAGATGGTGTATGCCAGGAAGCTGTCCCTTCATCTTGAAGAAAAGAAACAAATTGCCAGAATTGCAGCAGGAATGATTCAAGATGGCGATACGATTGGGGTGGATGTAGGCACGACTACTGTGCATATTGCAGATATGCTGGAAGATGTGCATAGCCTGACGATTGTGACAAACTCCTTGAGTGCAGCCAATCGATTTAATCTGGCAATTGAAGAAGGAAGGATTACAGCGGAGGTGATTATGCTTCCAGGTGTCACGAATCCATATCAGCTATCGGTTAAAGGAATGTACACAGTTGAATTATTAAGAAGATTTAATTTGAATAAAAGCTTCCTTTCTTGTGGTGGACTGACTCATGAGGCAGTGTTTGACTTTGATATCGAGGAATCACTCGTATCAGAGATGATGATGAAGCGAAGCCGCGAAGCCGTCCTCCTGACAGATTCCTCAAAACTGAATAAAAAATCCCTGTTTGAAATAGCACCGATTTCAAACCTGTCCTATATCATTTGCGATCAAGAAAAGCCAGTTGACTGGCAACAGAATCGATATGAATGGATCAGTGTTGATCCATCCTCGAGAAAGGATGGAAATCATGAAGGTAGACTACCATATCCATCTTGAAGAAGGACCTTACTCTTTTTCCTTTTTGGAAAAAAGTTTACAGGCAATCGAGCGTTTTGAACCGAATAAAGAGTTGCGGCACTCTAAAGACTGGCTATATGAAAGCATCGAAAAAATAAACAGAAGGTTAGCCGAAGGGGAATTGTCCAAATGGTGGCTGGACCTTTATCTGCAGGAAGCTTTAAATAAGGGAATAAAAGAAGTTGGGATAGTCGATCATTTATACCGATTTAAGGAAACAGAAGCATACTTCAGAAGGTTCATGGATGTATCATCAAGTGAAACTGGCGTCAAACAAGCGGAATGGCTGGAAAAGGTGATGGTCAGGAACCTGGATGAATTTGTCTGTTTTATTCATTCCCAGAAAGAAGCCTGGAAAGCAAAAGGGGTACAATTGAAACTGGGGATCGAAGCCGACTATTTTGTCGGCGGTGAAGCAGAGCTCAAGTCCCTGTTGGCTGGATATGACTTTGACTATGTAATCGGATCCGTCCATTTTCATCAAGGCTGGGGCTTTGATAATCCCCAGCTTCAAGAAAAATTCTGCGAACACGACTTAATCCAGCTCTACGAAGGTCATTTTGAAACCGTGAAAATGGCAGCAAAAAGCGGGTTATTCGATTTTATTGCCCATCTTGATAATATGAAAGTATTCAAACACCGACCGAACGAGGGGTCCTTATTAGGAATGTATACAGGAGTAGCGAAGGCATTAGTTGAAAACAATGTCGGGACTGAAATCAATCCAGGCTTGTATTATCGCTACCCCGTCAAGGAAATGTGCCCAAGCCCCCAGTTTTTTGATGTCCTGGTCAAAGAAGGTGTATGCTTCACGATGTCTTCTGATTCACATTTTCCAAACGATCTCGGCATTTACTCCGATCAAATCAAAACCATGCTGATGGAAAAGGGGATAACCGAAATTGCCACTTTCGAAAAAAGAAAAAGAGTCATGAAACCACTATAAGGTGCAGACGATTCCGCAAGGAGAATAGAAAAGTGCTGGATACAAAAAGGATAGCGATTTCGCTAGCCTTTTTTCTTCTTATTTTGACTAGAACCATTAAAATGCTTTAACGGAATCCCTTTTCTTAGTTTTCTATAGTGGTAATATGGTAGAATGAAATTAGTAACAGGTACTATAAGTTAGTTATAAAAATGAAAAGACAACAAACTTTATTCTCATGGAGGGTGTATTTTGCTAACTAACCATTTAGATTTCAGACTTGAACCAAAGGTCAGGGAGTTATATGAAGAACATAAGCAGAGAGCGGAAAAAATCGACTGGGGTTACCATGAATTTCTGCCTTGGGATAAGGCGCAGGACTTCAGACGTGTTCCATGGGATGAAAGCCAGGTGACATTACCTGCCTCTGTGATCACTGCCGTGGAAACTGCTCTCCTAACAGAAGTGAATTTGCCGTGGTTTACCTCTTATTTAGACCAGACATTCAAAGGTTCTTTAACGGTCATCAAAGATTTTGTACACACCTGGACAGCAGAAGAGGACCAGCATTCAAACCTGCTGGAAACCTATCTATTAATCACTAGGAATGTCAATCCTGACCGCCTCCACCAGCTGCATAAGCAAACCGTTGAAAATGGCTGGAATCCAGATTTCCACACGCCATTTGAAACGATGGTGTATACCTCTTTGCAGGAGCTGGCGACGATGGTATTTTATAATAATGTCGCAAAGGTAGCAGGTCCTGACGATCGGGATTTATCAAGCCTGCTGCGGCGCCTGGCAAAAGACGAAACTTTGCATTACGCTTTTTACCGCGATGTCGTTAAATATCATCTGCAATTGGAGCCGAATTACTGTTATCACCTCGGGCATGTGATCATGAATTTCAAAATGCCAGGCGCGATCATGCCTGATTTTGAAGATCGGATGGCTATTATTGCCAAGGAAGCCAACTATGGACCACTCGAGTATTTTGACCAAGTGCTTGATGTCATTGTGGACTACTGGGAAATTGAAAAGCTGCGTCCGATTGCTCCGGAAGCGGAAAAAGCAAGACTGGAGATCTTGAGGTATCATGCGCGCTTAAAAAAGGTAAGAGACCGGTTTTATAGAACAAAATGAGCAGGAAACCAGCGGGGTGCTCCGCTGGTTTTTTGCAGTGGCGATAATAGTGTTGGAAGTGGGATACAAGAAAAGATTGTGAAAATTTTTTAACCCTTCCATCTTTAAATTTTCATTCTCCATTGTTACTCTTGATAATATGAAAACAGAATTTTACTTTATCATGAAAGGAGTTAATTGGATGAAAGAAAAAGGGCATGTAATTAGCGCTCTTGTCATAGGGTTTATTTCCCTAATTGGGTTTAGTTTTATCGCGGTTCTAATTGGCGTTGGTAAGGTAGCTGAATTTGATCAAGCGTTGATTTCCTTTATCCGGGGTTTTGAAACACCTGCACTTACTTCGATCATGAAGTTATTTACGTTTATCGGTTCGTTCCCTGTTGTATTGGTGATATTTCTTATCGTGTCTTTTATTTTTTACAGGGTCCTGAAATCCCGGACCGAAATTTTTTTGGTAGCAGCAGTTATCGTCGGAACACAAGTCATTAATTTGCTGTTAAAACTCCTGTTTCATCGTGCGCGGCCAGACATTCATTTGTTAATTGATGTTGGCGGGTATAGTTTTCCAAGCGGACATGCTATGAGCGCTTTTGCAGTTTATGGTATTTTAACCTTTGTTTTTTGGCGGCATATCCCGAAATCTATCGGACGAATTAGCCTTATTATAGGAAGCAGTATGTTTATTCTTTTTATAGGGATGAGCCGCATTTATCTGGGGGTACACTATCCGAGCGATATTATCGGAGGTTACTTTGCTAGTGCGGCATGGCTAACTGTAGCGATATGGTTCTTCCAATCGTACAAAGAAAGACAATGGGAAAAAAGTTCCTAATAAAAAAGTGATTTGTTGTGAAATTCATGGTAGGATGGCAAAGGATAGATAAATGCTTTTCCAAATAAGTAGGCGCAGAATTTTTTATGAAAAAATTTTAATGATCGTAACATAATGTTTTCATCCGTTTTTGGTACTTTAATAGAGGAATTTGTTTTAGGATTATCTTAATTTTTTACAAAAGGAGAATTTTATGGAAAATTGGATCATCGATATTATGAATAATTATGGGTATTTTGGGATTTTTCTCTTAATAATGCTGGAAAACATCTTTCCTCCGATCCCATCTGAGGTCATCCTTACTTTCGGCGGTTTCATGACCACGACCACAAGTATGAGTGTTCTAGGAGTCGTGATTGCCTCGACTATAGGATCAGTAGCAGGGGCAGTTGTTCTATATGCTATTGGCATGCTGATTAATGTTAATCGACTCGAAAAAATCGTCGACAAATGGGGCCATTTTTTGCGTCTTACCAGAAAAGATCTTTATAAGGCGCAATCTTGGTTTGACCGGTATGGCGTTTGGACGGTTTTCTTTTGCAGATTTATCCCGCTAATTCGAAGTTTAATCTCGATTCCAGCTGGTATGGCACGGATGAATTTTTGGCTGTTTTTCCTACTTACAACAGTGGGAACAATGATTTGGAATATCGTTTTGGTTCAAGTGGGTGCAGCTGTTGGTTCATCCTGGCATGATATTGTCAATTATATGAACATCTATTCAAATATTGCCTATGCAATCCTCGCTGTGTTGTTCCTAATTTTAGTAGTGATGTATATAAAAAAGAAAACGAAGAACAGCAACGATTAGGAGTGAACGTAAGTGGATTCAGTGAATATGATTGAACTAGTGAAATATGTGTTTTTGGGATTCGTTCAGGGAATAACGGAGCCAATTCCTGTCTCTTCAAGTGGACATTTAGTATTATTTGAGCATTTTTTTGGCTTGCAAATTTCAGGATTAAGCTTTGAAGTGCTGGTCAATTTTGCTTCGTTACTCGCTGTATTGTACATTTACCGGGCGGACTTGATTCAATTAACAACCAATAGTGTTTCGTATTTGTTCGCTTCAGATAAAACAGAAAGCATGAAAAAAGATTTTTATTTTGTTGTGTATCTGATCGTTGCTACGATACCCGCTGGAATTATTGGCATTTTATTCCAAGACCAAATTGCAGCTGTTTTTAAAGGTGTAAAGGTCATTGGCTTCACTTTAATCATAACCGGTATTGCCCTTTGGTTCATTCGAAATCTGAAGGGTAGGAAAGATGATGGTGAATTAACACTCAAAGATTCGATTCTTATTGGTTTATCTCAAGCTGTGGCATTAATTCCGGGTATCAGCCGGTCAGGTGCAACCATCGTATCCGCCATGGCGTTAGGAACCAAACGTGAGACAGCTCTTAGATTTTCCTTTTTCCTTTATATACCTGTTAGTGTAGGCGGGATGATCCTGTCGCTTTCCGATTTAATTCACGACCCAAGAATAGGAGAACTCTTTCTTCCCTATACACTAGCTTTTATTGCCTCGTTAATTGCTTCTTATTTTTCATTAAAGTGGTTTATAAATATTATGAAACAAGGAAAACTAGGATACTTTTCCATCTATTGCTTTGTCGTTGGAACCGCAGTCGTTCTATTTGGGTAAATAACAGACACACCACTGGATTACTTGTGAGGTGGTACAAAAAGTCAACGATCAAAAGAATCGTTTCTTAGTGCAATTCACAAATAAATTCACCATATCAATCACATACAAAAAGCTTAGGGATATCCCTAAGCTTTTTGTGACTATTAAATGGCTTGAATCTTCCACTCGGTTTCCGAATGGGTCCGAACAAGCGCCAACTTCGGACAGGTTTTGGGTGAAAAGGTGAAAGCAGTCCGAACAAGCGCCAACTTCGGACAGGTTTAGGGTGAAGAGGCGAAAAGTAGTCCGAACAGGAACCAACGATGGACAGGTTTTGACAGGCTTTGCGTTCGTTTATAAGTTTATATAATTCCTTCTATTTAGTTCCCCATATTGATTTCATCCACCGTTTGTTTCAATTATGAAAAATTTTTCATGGAAATTTTAATTTGTGTTTTTTTAATCTTCGGGAGAGATTCATAGTCATTCTCTATTGTATATCTGTACTTAAAAAGTTGGTATACGAGGAGGGTTTGGAATGATTAAGGCAACAAACTTAACAAAACAATATGACAATGGCTTTGTCGCTGTTGACTCTTTGAATCTTCAAGTGAATAAAGGAGATATTTATGGATTCCTTGGCCCAAATGGAGCAGGGAAAACGACGACCATTCGCATGTTAAATGGGTTAATAGAACCTAGTAATGGATCGGTAACCATTGAAGGAAAAGTCGTGAAAAGTGAAAATGGATCAGTAAGCAAATTGATTGGGGTTTTGCCGGAATCTCATGGTTACTATAATTGGATGACCGGCCGAGAGTATTTACACTTATTTGCTGAACTTTATGGCGTTGAAAAGACACGGAGGAAGTCAAGGGTGGAAGAGGTTCTTGACTGGGTGGGAATGGCCGGGAAAGCAGATATTCTAATTGGGCAATATTCTCGAGGGATGCGGCAGCGGATCGGGATTGCGAAAACGATTGTCCACGAACCATCGATTATCTTTCTGGATGAGCCAACATTAGGTCTGGACCCACAAGGGCAAAAGGATATTCAATCGATTATTACAAGATTAAATCAAGAACAAAATGTAACTGTTTTTATCACTTCCCATTTATTAAAAGAAATCTCAGAAATTTGCAATCGTGTAGCGATAGTCAAACAAGGAAAACTGCTGGAAGAAGGGTATTTAGAAGAATTAATCGATGGCTATCGCTTAATTTTAAAGAATGAGAATCCTACATTAGAGGATATCTTCTTCAGTTTAACAACGGATGAAGTTGGGGGGAACATCTAATGTCCAGTTTAATAAAAAAGGAAATAAGGGAGCATGTCTTTTCCCGAAAAGGCGTTTGGATTTTCTTTGCCATTGCCATTCTTTTCAGTGGGTTGACCTATAGTTTCGTCTCGGTGAAGGAACTAAGTTTACTCGCTCAAGTCGAAGTAAACATGACTTTTATGAAAGCGTTGATTGGGATCAGTATTTTAGTCTCTATTATATTAGGATCAACCATGGTTTCTGGGGAAAGAGAGCAGGGAACGTTAGAAAGTCTATTATTAACCCCTTTATCTAAGGTGGAAATAATCCTTTCTAAGGTAATTGGTATTTTGGTATTTTGGTTGATCATCTCTGCAATCTCGCTGCCCTATTTCTATGCCTTGACATATGGAACGAATATGCTGCCTACAATTTTAGCCTATTTGTATCTAATTGGATTGCCGCTAGTTATCAGTTTTTCACTGCTGTCATTAGCGTTTTCCACATGGATTTCTTCAAGTAAAAATGCAACGCTGCTGTCGATCATTCTGTTTCTGGTCACCGCGATCCCGATGTTTCTGTCGACAACAATGAAGAAATCAGGCTTTGCCCATGTAATCGATCTGTCGAGTCCTGTTTCCGCAAGTATGCTGACTTTAAAGGATTGGCTCGTAAATAAATTAAGTTTCTTGACGATTTTTCTGGATAGCCTGCCTGTTTTGGGTTTCTTGGTCATTTCGATCATTTGCTTATTCTATGCAAGTAAAAAAATGGACTTTTTAGGAGGGGAGTAATTTGTTAAAAAAAGCAGGAATCGTTCTGGCGATCCTTCTGGGATTTGTCATAACTGGGCAAAGTGCAATGGCGATGGCACAACCAAATGTAGAGGTGAAAGTAATCTCTCCTCAGCAGGTGAAGGATTACCCAGGGAAAGAAACAACCGTGAAAGCACAAATTACGAACCATACGAGCCAATCGATAAAAGATATGGTCGTCTATATCACAATGGCCGATATGGGCAAAAAATGGACGGTTAATCTAGAAGACTACAGTGCAGATCAACCGCAGCAAGTGAAAGAATTAAAACCAGGCGAAACAAAGGAAATCTCGCTCCCCATTCGCTTCGTCTATACGAGTAATTATTATTTATACGTAACAGCTACAAGTGCTCATAGTTTCGATGTCTATTCAAGCAATGGAATTCCTATTGAAATTATGGGGAATACAAAAATAAATCCGACGATTATACAAGTTGTATCAATCGGAACACCACTACTCATTTTGATTTTGGTGGGGATGAATTTTAGAAAAACGAAAAAGAGGAGAATTGCTTAAGAAAGAAGGAAAGTCTCTGGGAAAAGAGAAAAGCGTACGAGAAGATACAATCGAAAAACGGATGGCAGAAACGCAACAGAAGTTAAACGACGCAGTACAGAAATACGGGTTAAGAAGCAAAGAGGCGCTGCAAATAAGTGAAGAGTTAGACATCATCATCCATCAGCTTATGAAGAAAAAACAAAAAATGAAAATTTTTTCACCTAAAGATTAAGTTAATTTTAAATTCCATTCAGACTTACTTCATGGTGGAAGCCTAAGATAAAGATGTACCACAGTTTAGATAATACGAGGAGGAAGTAAAAAATGAAGAAAAAGTTTCTTGTACCAGCATTAGCAGCAGCGATCGTAGGTGGAGGAGTAGCAGGCTCTCTAGTTAACTCTTCTGCATTTGCATCAAGCAATGACAGTAATAGTGTAGAGGTAACAGGCCAACAAGAGCAACAGCAATTGGCAAAAGAAGCAACTATCACTAAGCAAGAAGCAATTTCTGCCGCACTAAAAGACGTTGCTGGAAAAGCAACTAACACCGAGCTTGAAGATGAGAACGGTACAGTTGTTTATGGCGTAAGTGTTACTGATAACCAAGGAAAGCAACAGGATGTAAAAGTCGATGCCAAAACAGGTAAAGTTCTAAAAGTAGAGGCAGATGATAAAGAAGAAGGCGAAGGCGAAAAAGGAGAGAAGGCAGAGAAAGAAGGCAAAGAAAGTGAAGCTGCCGATCAACAAGAGCAACAACAATTAGCAAAATCAGCGAAAATCACTGCTGACGAGAGTAACGCAATTGCATTAAAAGAAGTACCAGGCAAAGTAACCAATACCGAGCTACAAGATGAAAACGGCACAGCTGTATATGGTGTAGAAATAACAGACGATCAAGGAAAAGCCCATGATGTAAAAGTGGACGCCAAAACAGGAAAAGTCCTAAATGTCGGTACGGATGATGAAAACGAATCCGAAAGTGGCAGTGAAGAAGAGTAAAATTTGAAAATGCAAATAGATCCTACTTGCTTTTGCAAGTAGGATTTTTTACTAGTATTTATTTCAATTTTATGGGTATTGTATCATATATTTGCTTTTTGGTTTAAGATAATAGTGATATTTTATCAAGTTGAACGGGATATATAAACATTTGGAGGTCGCGAATTTGGATATTTTAGTGATTGAAGATGAAGAAGCATTATCGGAATTTATCGTCCTTGAATTAACGCATGAAGGATACAATGTAACAGCAGCTTTTGATGGGAGAGAGGGCCTTGAGCTTGCATTAGAAAAAAATTGGGATCTGATCCTTTTGGACTTGATGCTGCCAAAGCTAAACGGAATTGAAGTTTGCCGTAGATTAAAGGCAGTGAAGGATATTCCCATTATTATGATCACGGCAAGAGACAGCGTAATGGATCGGGTAATGGGACTCGACAGCGGCGCGGATGATTATATCCCAAAACCGTTTGCGATTGAAGAATTGTTAGCGAGAATTAGAGTCATTATGAGACGGGAGGAAAAACGGAATGATTTGCCGACCCTGCTGTTAACATTTAAAGATTTAGAATTAAATATAGAATCAAGACTACTAAAAAAAGGCGAACAATTGATTGAATTAACGAAAAAAGAATATGATTTATTGTTTATGTTTTTGAAAAATATTAATCGGGTCTTAACAAGGGAAGTGCTTCTGGAAAATATTTGGGGTTATGATGCTGAAATTGAAACCAATGTCGTGGATGTTTACGTAAGACATCTTAGAAATAAACTCGACTCTGACGATAAAGAAAATTATATTCAAACGATGAGAGGGATGGGGTATGTGATGAGAGAATGAGAAACGCAAAAGATTTCCTTCCAAAAAACATGAATATCAAATGGAAATTAACCTTATGGGCAGCCCTTTTAATGCTATTTTTATTTTTTTCTTATAATATTTTGCAGTATTATGTTATCCAGAACTGGGTAGTAAAGCAAGAAAAACAAACCATTCAAAAAAAGATGGATGAGGTAGTCGCGTATATACAGGATTCGAATTTTAAAGGGAATGTTTCGGAAAGTGAACACTATTTAGATGTGCTCAACGAGAAATATCAAATGATTCGAATTGTCCAGGAAAACAATACACCGCTTTTTACAATATCAGACGAGGTACCACAAGGTTGGGTAGACCCGAAACATGTAGCGAAAGAAGAACTGCTGGAATTTTCGCCAAAAGGAGACCGTTTATTGATTCTGCGGGAGCCAATTGAGGTAAATGGCTTTAAAGGGACAGTCGAAATCATTCGTAATTTAGAGAACTTTGAAAGTTTGATCAATCAAATATTTATGTTAGTCCTGATAGCAGGTGTGGGCGCGATTCTGCTTAGTTTGATTGGCGGCAGACTTATTTCCTTTCAACTCCTTAAGCCAATTAATTCAATGATCCGAACCATGAAGAGAATCAAAGAAAATGGGCTGAAGGAAAGGGTCATGATAAACAAGCAACGAGATGAAATGACGGAGTTAGGAGTCATGTTCAATGAACTGATGGATAACCTCGAAAAATCATTTCAGCAACAACAACAATTTGTTGAAGATGCCTCTCATGAATTAAAAACACCGTTAACGATCATACATGGACATTTATCGCTCATCAATCGTTGGGGGAAGGATAATCCTGAAGTGTTGGAACGCTCAATTGATTTGAGTTTAAATGAAACAAACAGACTGATTCACCTTGTTTCAGAATTACTGACTCTCTCAAGAGCAGAAGAATCGACAATCAGTCAGAGCTCATTGGAAAAACTTAATATTAGGATGGTTATGGAAGATATTGTCGAAAATTTTCAAACAATAAACCATAATTTTACGATCTCCTCGACGATTGACGTGGAGGCTGATTTTGCGATAAAAATCCTGAAGAGTCATCTAGAACAGATCATGATTATTCTATTAGACAATGCCACTAAGTATTCAACAGAACAAAAGCTCATCCAGATTCATGTAAGTCATACGAACAGACAATTGAAGATTGAGGTAAAGGATTATGGAGAGGGCATCCCCGAAGAGGAATTGCCTTTTGTGATGAATCGCTTTTATCGTGTGGATAAGGCAAGAAGCAGGAAGCATGGTGGAAACGGGTTAGGACTAGCGATTGCAAAAAGATTATTGGATCTATATCAAGGAACGTTAGAAATCGATAGTGTTTACGGGAAATGGACAAAGGTGCAAATTACATTCCCGCTGAATGGTTCTTCTTGACTCCATTAGGAAGAACAGAAAATGGGCTATTTTGGTACTAATGCCTAACTAAATAGGGAATGATGAAATGGCACCTCAAGCGTGCACAAATAATTTACATTACGAGGGAATATGAATATTAATACGCTTTTACATTATCTTGATCTATATGGCTATTTGATTATTTTTGGCTTTTTATTTTTAGGAATTATTGGCATTCCGGCGCCGGAGGAGTCATTGCTGTTTTTAATTGGCATCTTAATTTACCATCACAATTTGGCATTCATACCGGCAAGTTTGTCGGCTTTTTTCGGGGCGTTTATTGGCATGCTTTCTGCTTATGCTATTGGAAAATACATTGGCAGTTCTTTTCTGCTTAAATACGGGAAATACGTTGGCATCACCGAAGAACGCATGGAAAAAGTAAAAAACAAATATCGGAAAAATGTCCGCAAAACGATCTTATTTGGATTCTACATGCCTGGGATCAGGCAAATCAGTCCCTACTTTGCAGGACTTTCTAACTTTTCATTTTTGCAGTACCTCGTGTATTGCACGTTAGGAACTATTTTATGGACGCTACCATTTATTTTAGCAGGCTATTATGCAGGGAGTACTTTCCATATTGATCCAAAAATTGTACCGTATTTTGGGCTTTTTCTTTTCTTCCTGTTTTTGCTTTACGTTTTTGGCAGTTTTTTAATCAAGAGAAAAAGGCAAGCAAAGGAATGATTGTTACGCAGCCTCTAGGACGGCTAATCCAATTGCTTTTTTTGTCTTGATGAAAATTATTTCATTCTTGTAATAGCCAAATTTTAATCCTAATTTGTTATCTTTATATTGTGAAACACAGATTAGCAAATGGAAAAATAGCTACTGCATTATTAGGGAAAAGTTCTATGGAAAGTCCTATTGAACAGGAGATGAAACAGGTATGAAAAAAATACTATTCTTGCCTTTTTTGCAAATGAGGTCAGGTCATCATCAAGTTGCCGAGGCTTTAATGGATATTGTTACAATGCAATCAAATGACGTGATAGTAAAAAAAATGGACATTTTAAGTTACGCCAATCCAGCGCTAGAAAAAATGATTACGAGCAGTTATTTAAAATGGATTCGTTATGCTCCAGAAACTTACGATTTTGCTTACAAGAAATTGTTCTATGCTGCGTCCACAAACAAACAATCTTTTAAATGGTATTATTTTTTCCTTTTGAAAAAAATGGAGCAGCTGATCACAGAAGAGCAACCGGATTTAATTGTTTGTACACATGGTTTCCCATCATATCTTTTAAGCCAGTTAAAAAGAAAGAGAAAATGTGATGTGCCAGTTATGAATGTGTATACAGATTTTTTCATCAATAGTGTTTGGGGAAGACGTGAAATTGACTATCATTTTCTGCCAAGCAAGGACCTTAAGGCAGAATTCGGTAAAAAATATGGTATTTCGGAACAAAGAATGATTGTCACCGGTATTCCGATCCACGAGGAAATTACTAAGAAAACTTGGTCGCAAAATCAAGCGGAAAGGACCAAAATTTTGATTTCTGGCGGAAATAATGGACTGGGAGAAATCGGGAATCTTTTGGAAGAGTCAAAGGCATCCACGCAAACAGATTACTATGTTTTATGTGGAAATAATCAAAAACTATACGATGAGATTCTTTCATGGAATGTAGATCATATTAAGCCTTTGCCTTATCTTTCATCAAGGGCGGAAATGAACGAATTATATGAAGATATGGATGCTATCATCACAAAGCCTGGGGGCGTTACGGTAAGTGAAGCACTTCAAAAAGGGTTGCCTATTTTTGTTCAATCCGTTCTTCCAGGACAGGAAGAAATCAATCTGCAGTATTTAACGAAAAAGGGTCTGGTATTTAGGCTAAACGATAAAAAATCCTTTGAACAAGAAATTCAGAGTGTCTTGAAGGATCCTATTAAAATGAAGGAATGGGAACAGTCCATCCAAAGCTATCAAGATGGAATCGAAATTGACGGACCAATGCAGATTGCCGAATTGATAACAGGAATTGTGAATCAACAAGCGCTTATGCCTTTAAGGCTGGATGAACAATCCGATGTATACCATTTAGCAAGAGCGTAGTACAGGGGGATAAAAAATGAATGGTCTATTAGGTGAAGGACATACTGATTCGCGTGGAGCTGAGATCAGCAAGGCTGTGGATCAGCTGTCGACGGCTTATGAGCCAATGATGAATGAAGTGAGGGAGTTCGTATGGATTCCCTTCTGATCGCAATAATGGTGCTTGTTTTACTCTATACTGTGATCCCGTATCTCCTTTCCCGTTGGTTAGGGTTAAGGGTAGTGAAACGAGGCAAAGATCCATCAAAAATTGCCTTCACATTTGATGATGGGCCAGATCCGATTTATACGCCGATCCTGCTAGATTTACTAAAGAAAAACGAGGTGAAAGCGACCTTCTTTGTAGTCGGCTCGAAAGCAGAGAAGCAGCCTGAATTGATTAGGCGCATGCATCAGGAAGGCCACTTAATCGGAATCCACAATTTTTTGCATCATTCGAACTGGTTGATGTTCCCTTGGACGGTTCGTCGGGGACTCGAGGACACAGCGAGGGTTATTGAAAAGATTACAGGGGAAAGACCGGTTTATTACCGTCCGCCATGGGGAATGCTTACTCTTTTTGATTTTTTCCGAAGAGGGACCTATCAGATTATTCTTTGGTCCGTTATCGTGGAGGATTGGCGTACCTCTGGTGGCAGTGAAAAGATTAAAAACCGTCTATTAGCGAATATAAAAGCAGGAGACATCATCCTGCTACACGACAGCGGGGATACCCCAGGAGCAGAGTTAGATGCACCGAGGAATACGATAAATGCCTTGAAGGATGTATTAAAACAAGTGAAGGAAAAAGGATTTAAATCCGTTCGCATCGATGAATTGCTGAAAAGGTGAGGAGCAGGGGGGACAGACCCTTTGCTCTTTTTTTGTGGTTTAAGTATGAATTTACTTTGAAAATTGTCCAGCTTCAGCGCCTAGGGAGTCTGTCCGATAAAATTTTTTAGCGTATAATTA
>NZ_JXIQ01000025.1 GCF_000934845.1 Mesobacillus subterraneus | reverse complement strand
TTGAACACCAACTACGAGAAACCGGGGATCATCGAGGCTGGTCTACCATCAAAGAACAGCTCTCCACTCACCAAAGATCTACCATAATACTAACCGATGAAGAGGAACAAATTCATCACATAAGAGTTTCCGGGAATCCGGAAACCACCCATAATGAAGTTTATAAAAAACTAGGAGTGAAAGATCCGTTGAGAAGGGATCACAGAATTGTCGGAAAAAGGTTGTAGCGACCAAGATTGCTTAGAAATCCCGTCGCGGCGGGATTTCTAAGCAATTTTGGCGAAACTTGGGCTAGCTACCAAAGGTGACTCGATTACCTTTAGTAGTCCAACCATAGAAGGAACCGTCTTTAGACGAAACAAGCTAGATGCTGAAAGTAAACATCCATGGAAGGCAGAGGTGACTGAAGGAGATACTGGCGTTGCGACTTTAACCATTACGGATTGGTTCAGCACAGTTTATGAACCTAATTTTACACCAGTCGAACCGGTGATCACCATTGAAAATCAGCCCTTTAACAGATGTAATGGCAGGTAGTATTTCCGGCAGCTTGTCTGTGGTAGCAAGTATCAACACGAGCAATCCAATAACTTACCAATGGTATGAAAACACCATCGATAGTGCAAGCGGAGGAACAGTTATCAATGGAGAATCGTCTGCAAGCTTTGATATCCAGACTGACATTATTGCTGGAACCTACTATTATTACTGTGTATTGAGCTCAACTGGTGCCACTGACGTCACAACCACTGTGGCTACGGTAAATGTATCGTAAAAATAGGAAGGATGGATGAAAAGTGGGAAATGAAAAAATAGAGGGTACACCTTTGGAGATAGATACTGCTGCGAATGAAAGAAGTGCTGTCATTGAAATAGGTGGCGAGGAATACAGGTTAATTTTGACTACGAAGGCAACGAAGGAAATTGCTAAGCGCTATGGTGGTCTTGAGAATCTTGGAAATAAACTGATGAACACGAAGGATTTTGAACTTGCTTTAGATGAGATCGTATGGTTGATTACGCTGTTGTCTAACCAATCGATTCTGATTCATAATCTGAGAAATAAGGATGCGAAGAAAGAGCTGCTGTCAGAAGAAGAGATTGAACTATTGACCACACCTTTTGAATTGGCAGAGTACAAAAACGCCATTATGGCCAGCATGAAGAAAGGAACTAAACGGCATATTGAGAGTGAGCCCTCAAAAAACGAGGAAGTCGGGTAAGCGATGACGAGCTGTTTATCCGACTACTTTATTATGGCACGGTTCATCTACATCGTCAGGAAGAGGAAGCATGGCTTTTGCCGCTTGGGTATTTGATGGATTTATGGGAATGCTACAAACAATTTACTGGAATGGCCAAACCCATGGAGGATCTATCGATTGATGATGTGATTCCGGTGGGGATATAGTACGAGGCACTCTGAAAGTTAACAATAAAATTACCAACACTACATTTTAAATGGATACCTTGTTAATGTAACTATTTGAACCGAATACAGTAAAATTTCCTTTTTAAATATATGACGAATTGTCTAAGTTTTCATGACACATCTACTGTGGAATTATTTATAATAAGGTGGTATAATTTTATCAAGGAATGCATATACTAACTACTACTTTTCAAATTGGGGTGATAGTATGTGCGATAAGGAGGATGTTGAAATGGCTACGGAAACAATTTTTCAACGATTTACTCTAGATGAAGAAGCATCTAAAAAAATTATATCGTCTCCACGCACTAAAATTAGACATGCAAATGTATTTAATGATATAAAGCTTAATAAATCAGAAAGAATTGCTAATGCAGCAAGAATATTAAATTCTAGAAAATGCAAATAGTTAGTTTATCAAGCTTAATTGAGGCAACTCAAGAAGAGGCTGATATTTATCTATACTTATCATTTTTCCGAAGCATAAAGAACAAAGATGTGGAAACATTTCTACACTTTAATGCAATTCCAAATGAAAAAAGAGCTTTAACTCGTACTAGTCTAGTGGTGGATGATGAAAATAATGATGAAATAATTGGTTATTTTACTCTTTTAGCAAAACCTTTTGAAATTACAGACGAAGTTTCAAATGAATCAAGAAGGAAATTAGCCGGAAATAAAAGTGCTAAAGTATTTAATTCGATTTTAATAGCCCAGCTAGGAAGATCCGATAGTTATAAGGGTGAAATTAGCGGGGATGTTATCTTAGGTTTTGCATTAGAGAACTGTGAACTTATATACGATTTATTAGGTTTACGAATAGTGTGTGTAGAATATGATGATAATCCATATTTAAATGATTTTTATTTGAAAAATGAATTTAAAATTCTTCAAATTAATAATAACCAAAAAATATTAGCCTATCTAAGATTTTAATAGATACCATTAGATAACAGAGCTTGGAACATTCCAGGTTCTTTTTTAATTATTTTATCAATAGCATTAGACTTATATGTGTAATTAGTGTTTTGAGACCGAACCCGTTAAAATACAGGGTTCTTTTTTGTGCGGGGGAGGGACACAGGGACAGGTTCCCTGTCCCACCATTTTTTTACAATTGGTATGTTGTGGTGGTCGCATTCAAGGGGCATAAAGAAGGGTGCCTGTCACTTCCCGAAATTTGTCGAGATTTGTAGAATAGAAAACTCGAAAAGTATGTTTCGAATCTGAGATTTTTTGGAAAAGCTCTGAGGAATTGGCGCAGAGTATTTTTTGTGTCTAGGGTGGCGCAATCCACTGTCATTTTCGGGATTTTGTTGAAGATTGTAGAGTAGTAGGGTATAAGAATATGGTAGAATAAAAGGTGCAGCTGAATATAAACAGCGAAGAAGCGGTTTTATTTATGTTGAGAACCACCCCTATGCTTGCGACGGCGCGGGGTGGTTTTCTTGTGTTTTAGATCTAGAATGCTTTTCCGAAAGAAATAGGCGCTTATTTCACGCACTACTTCCTTCAGAACTTCACGCAAGAATTCAAGAAATGTTTCCATGATTATCACTGTGCAATGTGTCTTGGCGGATTTTTTGTGATCGGGTTATTCAGAGGGACACAGGGACAAGGAACCTGTCCCTGTGTCCCCAATAAAGAATATGCCCAAATCTTGACACCTGCAAATCTCTTTGATAAACCCTTAGTAAAAATAAGGGAAGACACATACTTTATGATATCATCTCATTTTTGCGGCTATTCTTTTTGTAGAGTTATACATCAAATACTTAAAGACGCTAAAGTTTCAAATCTGGATAGAAACTTGGGAGACTCCATTGAAGATCATGTAAAAGATAGCTTAAATGCTAAGAACATTCCATATAAAATTGGGCACTATTCAATAACTAATCCGGAAGAAAAAGGACAATGTGATGTTGTGTTAGAAACAGGAAAGGGAAAAGTATTTTTGGAAATTAAAAAACGGTCACTTCCAGATGAATTTCAATTAGGTGATGACGTGGAAGTTTTACGCAGTCTAGGTGACGGAATGTTAAATGCACAAAAACAAATACTCCGTCATAGAGTTTACTTACAAAAGAATAACTTCATGAAGTTATATCAGGAAGAGAAAGAAAGTTCTCCATACACGACGTTAGAATGGAAAGGACGCAGGATAGTTTCGATTAGTATGTGCCTTCCAGAATAGGGATTTCTAACAAACAAAACGATTAGTGCTCAATTATTGGAAAGTTTAATCTTTGCTACATATCATGCAACAGATCCAACAAAAGAAAAGAGTTTAGATAAATTAAATAAGCTAAGAGATAAAATTGCTCAATTAGCAGATGAACTTAGACCTGAAGATAAAAAAGATGCTCGTACAATCTTTTTTGACACTTTATTTCGTAGTTTGTAGCAATTTATGTATGTATTAGAAATTTCATCTAATGTGAAAGAACTACTAGAGTATTTAACTAGGGAAATTTACTTAACTGATGGGAGTTTGGATTTTTATTCTTCACTGTACTCTAATATAAAGAGGACTAAAAGAAGTTCATAGGTAGAGAATATGGTAAATGAATATCAAGTGCTAGTAGAGAAATAAAAGAAGTTGTTAAATAAAGACGAGAAAACAATTATTCAGAGTGGGTGGGAAAATAGGTCAAAGCATATGCTCGCTGCGAGTGGTGCTCATTCTCAAAGCTTAAATGGAGGTGCTCAGTAAATGAAATCATATATAATCAAAATAGAACTAGAAGAATCAAGTCCATTGATTTGGAGAAGAGTTATAATGCCAGCAGGGGCTACATATAGAAGGCTTCATGATATTATCCAAAATGTGAGCAACTTTCAGAGTGGTTATCCTGGAGGTGGTTATCATCTGTATGAGTTTGATCTACCGGAAGAGAATAGAATCGTCACAGATAATGAAGAAGCATACATGGAACACCAGCACTACATAAAGAATAAAAAGTATTATGAAGATCGGCTGAAATCAATGCCTGCCAATATGCTTCAGTTTGAACAGAACCACCAGGAGCGATTAAAGATTGAGGTCAGAAAGCCTACTGGACTGAAGATTGATGATTACCTGGAAAAGTATAAAGAAATCCGATACAACTATGACTTTGGGGATGACTGGCGGTTTACCATTAAACTTGAAGAAATCGTTGATGATTATTACTTCGGATACCCAACTCTACTTGATGGAGCTGAGACAGCACCGCCAGAAGATGTCGGCGGGATTCATGGGTTTTATGAATTTCTAGAAGCCTACAGGGATCCAAAGCATCCAGAGCATGGTGACATGAAGGCTTGGGTTGAGGATTGGAATTTCAGAGAGTACAATCCTGAATGGATTAATGCCAGACTCAAAGGTCTTGATTACAAGAAAACCGAGTGGGACAAGATTAATCATGAGAACTACAAAGTGATCGAGGATAAGTATAGGAAGTGAAATGAAAGAGGATGGCCAATTGAAGTATTCAGAAATAGAAGTAAAGAAAATGCTGAAAGCAGTAGACTTGAGTCTCGAAGAACAGATCAAGTTTAACATCTTGAACTTCATCAGGACAATTCATCTTAATAAACTGGACTTCATTGAATCATCCTTCGGGTCCGAGTTATTTGGTGAGCTACCCATGACCTTTCAGAAGAATCCAGGTCAGGTGATGGGGCTGATCACTGCCACCATCAATGGTGAAGTGCAGAAGTACGTTTTCAATGATAAAGGTTATGAGCCTTTAGAGGATTTGCTGGAGTTAGGAAAATAAAAATATTCAAGTGTAAAGGGACACAGGGACAGGTACCTTGTCCCACCATTTTTTTACAACTGGTATGGTGGTTACATGCATGGGGCATGGAGTCGTGGGGTGTGGGTGTCGGGTGGTGTGAGTGTGAGAATGAATAAACAAAAATCCGCCTGGATAATGTATCTTGGCGGATTTTTTGTGATCGGGTTATTCTAAGTCTTTTGTGCTGTAGGATTTATTTTCATTTATTGTTGCGAATTGATTTTTCTTTAAAGGGATTTGGCTGGGTTCCACTTCTCTAGCGAAGATGGAGGCGACGTTCATTGTGTGGATGGAGCCTTTGCTTGTGGAAAGATTGCCGTCTGCATAGCGCTCGATTTGCATGAGCAGATGCTCCATTGATTTAGTTTTGACATATAGTTCCTGAGTGAAGTCTTGAGAGTGTGATACATAATAGAAGAAGCAGTTGATTTCGTGTCAAACTGCTTTTGTTTTCTTGTAATGCTAGATTTAACAAATTCTAATAAAAAAAACCCTTGAACTTCTCAAAGGGCTAGAGTCAAACTTATTAAGTAGGCTATTTTTGTAATCTTGGCTTATAAAATGCTAAAACAAGTCCAAGAATAACACAGACCATCCGCCAAAACCAGTAGTTATTAATGAAAATTGTTCCGAAAAGAATATCTTAACAATTCCCAGAAAAATTATAAATATCAGCCCAATAGCATTTATAATTCGTGTTTTCGTCATTAGTTTCATTCCTAACTTATTTCGACTTTAAAATCTTGATAATATGAAGGTCCGCAGGGACAGCTTCCTTGTCCCACCATTTTTTACAACTGGTATGGGGTGTACAAGATTCATCTACAGGATTTCGCTTCTTTACTGTTTACGGCCCAATGTGAGGGACACAGGAACAGGTTTCGTCCCACCATTTTTTTACAGCAATTTTAAGTACGGTAGTTACTACATACATGAGGCAGGAAGACAGGGAGTGTAACCGTCAAGTGAAAATTGAACAGTTTTTCAAGAATTAAGAGTCATCACTTGGACTTTGATGTGGGAGATCGTGCCATTGTTTTCCGTTATTGTTGGAAAAATATGCTGCCAATTGGTGGTAATAACAGGATCTTTGAAAAGTGGAATCGGCAGATATGCCTTCATAACCTCAACGAAAGCTCACGTAAGGTTTGATGAGGAGGGAACTGAAAGTAATAGAAGAAGATGGGGAGGATCATCATGCTAGTTGAATTTTGATGTGGGTGGCGAATTAAAAATATTTCAATTTGACTTGTTGTTATTCTGTAAAAGACTTTGTAAGGATCTGATTTTCCAATAAAAACTAGAACCATTCGTAGGTCTACCGGCATTTTTTGAATGAGAATGTGCCGGCCAGGAATATGTATTGTGAAATCCTGGTTTGCGAAATACTGGTGAATGGTGTCTTTTAAGTACGGTGCAATTGGAGGCAATTCAATACTACCTCTCCAACGATCTAATTCTAATAATGAAGTAATTGCTGATTTTCTCCATAATATTTTCATGTTTTAACTCTTTAACATTTTATTTATTTCTTCATCTGATAGAATTGGGTTATCTTGATCTATAGCAGCTCTTAATTGCATTTCTTCTTCCGGATCAGTAACTTCATAACAAACATCGTCACCAATAGCCTCTACTTCCATCAATAAAAATTTTCTTTTCCCAACTTGGATGTAAGAATGACCAGATTCAATTGCTTTTTTTATGTCATCATGTTCAATTCTTATAGGCTCCATTAACATCCCCTACTTTCATTTATTTAGCCTTATTATACATTATTCACTCTAAGAATTACAGGAAGGGACGGAGGGACAGGTACCTTGTCCCACCATTTTTTTACAAATAGTATAGTATGATCGTTTTCAATTTGAAGTGGAAGCTTCAGCAGCAAGGACAGACTTAACCAAGCGAGAACAAACCAAGATCGAAGAAATAGAAATAATGATGGAGCAACTCAATCAAGAATTATATGAAGCGGTAGATGAAGAGCTTAATCAAGCTGGACAAGATACAAAGCGGGTCGTACTTAACGAATGAGATTGTGAAGTTGAAAAATCAGCTTTATGCGTTTGAGGAGCGACAGGAAAAGGCTGCAAAGTATCTTACTGAACTGGAGTGGCTAAGTAATGAATTAAAGGACATGCCAGAGTTTGATCCACTGAAGCACCTCATCGCCTTCAGAGCTGATATTTTTGAATGACTTGTAGAAGGTGGAACCATTTACCGCGATATAGTCGGATTGTTTATAAACTTAGCACGGGTATTGAATGGGAGTGTTATCTAGAAGACAAACTCTCGTACAAATTGAAGGTGAAACGGCCGAGAAGGAAGAAGAAAAAATAGCGGAAAACTAGCAACCCACCGAGTTAGCATCTAGGTTTCGGGTGGTTTCTTGGTGGGTTCGTTAATCTTCATTCAAAATAGAGGGATATAGGATATCCATTCCCTCAACAAATTGTCCCCATTCTGGATTATTCTTTTTTTCATAAGGTGTTAGATAATATTGATATTTGTAAAGTATTCTCAAAGATTGTCTATCACCGAAATCCATTTTGTATAAATAATAAATAAGTTCATACATTTTGATAGCTTGTACATTATCTAGTCCCGTAGTCCACTCTTCAGCCTTTTCAACCAATTGAATAGCATTCGAATCATTAGCAGCAAAGTACAGTAATTCTTTTACCGCAATGAAAGCTAGGGACTTCACTTCACCACAATCCTCTTTATTATCTAGTAGTGGCTCATACTTGGTTAATGGAAAGATTTTCTCTTCAATGGAATCTCTTAACACTTTTTCTTCAGGAGTTAAAGCCTCATCTTGATGAACAACTAGGCGACGTGGAGTACTATTAATTTGACTATCAATATAAGACTGAACGGACGGTATAACCAACTCATCATAGACGGCCTCGTGTATCGCTAAGTTAGGGAATGCCACAAAGATTGGGTCTAGCCACACTTCTTTAAATTTAGGGAAACCAAAACAATATTTTGCGTGTTTACTTCTATCTGGAGAAATAAGAAAATTAGCATCCATTGTTATAATTTGATCAGGATGCTTAAAGATACTTTTTAAACCAGGGTTAGAGGAAGTTACGTTAACTTTCATTGTCTCTCTTTAAAGAAGGCTTCAAATTCATCCATATCTTCATCCAAAATTGTAAACTCATATCCGAAGTCATCAGGGTTTTTATGAAACAAGTTTAATGTCTCAGTGAATTTATCTTCATCTATAATATTATCTTCAAAGTTACGAATAATGACCTCGATGTCTTTTGGAGAAATACCGGTTGTTGAAGTAGTAGTGTTAAGCTTAGAAAAGATATCTTTGTTAATGGCTTGGCCTAATCGACCATATTCACTATTAAGATTACGTTCGTCAGCAGCATAAAGTTCAGTATACTGTTCCTCTGAAATTGCATTGATCTCCTTTAATCTCTTAACCAATGAACGATAGGGTAGCCACCATGTACATTGAAGCCTTGCAATGAAACGAAGTATGGTCTTGGTCTGCACTTTTTGAAGCGAAGATGTTTTGAATTCTATAAGAACGATGCTTTCCAGTATGCTTTCAGGTAACAAGAATTCCGCTGCAAATCGGTTGGCCTGTGCTTCAATTAAGTTGTGTTCTTCATCTTCTAACCGACTCAAGTGAGATCCAGTTTTCGTATAAAAATGATATAACTCATGAGCAAGAGCAAAAACCTGTTTATCAAAATAATCGGCAGTATTCAAACCAATAAAAACAAGTTCTTCGCCACCTTCTTCGGAATACATGAGTGCAGCCGAAAAAGCTGGATTCCCGTCCTCTGATTTGATTGGGTACTCCAGCAGTCTAATGTCTAAGTTTTCAATTATTGTAAAAATATCATTAGCAATTGGAGTTTCCCCTACAAAGCCCAAGGTTTGACGTTTATCCCTGGCTAGTTTACGAATATTTTCAATTTGTAGTTCGTTAAGTACAATCCTATTACTCATTTTCGAATTTTCTCCTTAACAGTATTTGCTGTCTAAGAGTGAGCATCATTTTGAACAACCGATCAACACCCTCTTTTTCTCCTTCACTTAACGCTTCACTTCGCAAAGCAATAAATGAGTTCGTTTCCTTTTTTTCAACAAACATATCCGTAATTTCGAAATCCAAAATCTTAGATAATGCTTCAAATTGAGTAATTGATGGGATGAAATTTTCCCGTTCTATGCGGCCAATCATGACTCGGTTGATGCCAGTAAGGTTGCTTAGTTCTTCTTGAGTTAACTCTTTTTGTTCTCGCTTTTCTTTTACTGTTTCAGCAAGTTTAGCGGTTGATAATTTTTTCATGTGAAGGCCTCCTTTCTTACATAGTATGACCTTTCTTAATTATATGATACTAAAAATAACAACATAACACAATTAAAGGATAAAAATGATAAAATAAATTCAGAAATGTAATTTAAAATAACATATTATTCAGGGACAGGGACACAGGGACAGGTTCCTTGTCCCACCATTTTTTTACAACTGGTATTGTGTGGTGGTTACATAGAAGGGGCATGGAGGTATGGTATAATGGACCCATGAAACTAGACACGAAATGAGGAGATGTTAAAGTAGTTTTATGACAAAAAGAAACCGATATACACCAGAATTTAAATCTCAAATCGTGCTGGAAATATTCAAGGAAGAAAAGTCATTGAGCGAACTTGCTTCCCACCATGGAATCCATGTGAATCAATTACGGCAATGGCGTAAGTCTGCGTTAGAACAACTGCCACAGCTGTTTACATAAGACAATAAAAAACAGGATCAACTCATCTCCAGCTATGAAGACCAGATTCAAAACCTATACGCCGAAGTCGGCAAACTGACCACGCAGCTGTCGTGGCTTAAAAAAAAATCTGTAAAGGGACATGGGGACGATTGACTGCTTTTCCGTACATCTATTACCTGAAGCAGTATAATGGTAGAGACTTAACAAACAAGTCAAAAGGTGAAATAATAGACATAGCTTCCTTACATACAATAGTATGAATTTTTATATCGATAAAAAACATATGCAAAGGTCGAGATTGGGAGAAAAGTCGAGGTCTTATACTTGGATTCGCGCAAGAATCTTTACAGATTTTCCGAATGGGAAAGCCCACTACGGTGCGATAGCACTCCCTTTAGGGGTGGGAGTCTCAACTACTAAAGTGAGTGCGAAAAAAATAAAGATTATAAACGAATCCAAAAAAAGGATTCAAAAAAAACTTGCAATAGGGGGATCCTACAAATGGATAAGGTAAATATCAACGAAAAGTTCTCTCTTTTTAGTGATTATTGGAGTCCTAAAATCGCTGGAGAAATTAACGATTTGCATGTAAAATTCGCGAAGCTGAAGGGGGAGTTCATCTGGCATAAGCATGAACATGAGGATGAGATGTTCCTTGTTGTAAAAGGAGAACTTTTGCTTAAATTTAGGGATAGAGATGTGCACCTTAATGAGGGGGAATTCATGATTGTTCCTAAAGGCGTAGAGCATCTTCCCATTGCAGAAGAGGAAGCACATGTTATCTTTTTTGAACCGAAATCAACCGTTAATACGGGTGACGAAGTCAATGATAGAACGGTTTCCGATCTTTCATTGATATAAAAGGGACATAGGGACAGGTTCCTTGTCCCACCATTTTTTTACAACTAGTATGGTGTGGTGGTTAGATTCATGGGGCATGGGGTTTGGGTGTTGGGGTAGGGTGAAAATGAATAAATAAAAATCCGCCTGGCAATGTGTCTGGGCGGATTTTTTGTGATCGGGTTATTCTAAGTCTTTTGTGCGGACACAGGGACAGGTACCTTGTCTCACCATTTTTTTACAACTGGTATGGTATGGTGGTTATATACAAGAGGCATGGAGGTATGGGGTGTGGGTGTCGGGTGGCTGGGTAGTGTGAGAATGTGCAACTTTAAAATCCGCAACTTTAGGCTGCCTTGACCCTCCGCATGTTAAGTATTGTTGCATAATTGTGGCGAATGTATAATGATTATATAGAAAAGCGTTAAAGGAGTTGATTGAGTGAGTAAGCGTAAATTGTTGCAAAGCGTAAATAATTTGGAACAAGCTATTACAAGACTGGAGGAAGCACTTGGGGAAGATCTATCGAACAGTTTATTGGTTGATGGTACAATTCAACGTTTTGAATTTACAATTGAACTATACTGGAAAACACTGAAACGAATATTGGCTTCAGAGGGAATTGAAACAATGACTCCAAAAGAAACGCTCAAAGAAGCGTATCAAATTGGCTGGCTAAACGATGAAACCGCTTGGCTTCAAATGCTAAAGGATAGAAACGAAACTTCGCATACATATGACGAAGAAGCTGCTCTTAGAATTTTGCAGAACATCAAAAAATATTTTCCAGAAATGAAAACCACATTAAAAATCTTAATTAAAAAAGCAGGCAATTAAAATGCTTGCATCTACCATTACATCTCAAATAACTTCAATAGCAGCAAGGTTTCCCGATATAAAAAAGGTTGTATTGTTTGGCTCGAGAGCTCATGGTGACCACAGCCCGCGTTCAGATATTGATTTAGCTATAATAGCACCAGATTTATCATCACGGGATTGGTTAACTTTTACAGAAACCCTGGAAGAAGAGTTAGAAACACTCTTGAAAATAGATGTAATAAACCTGTCAATGGCATCAAAAAAACTTAAGGATGAGGTAGATCAGTGCCATATTGTGTTATATCAGCTCTAAGAAGCGAGGGGACGTACCTTTCGCTTTTTTCAATTCTTGTCTTTTTACTTTATTGGCGAGGTGCAAATAACATTACTGAAACACCCACTAAACATATACCAGCACCTATCCAATCGTATAAATCAGGTGTTCTTTTTTCAATACCCCATCCCCACAATACAGAAAGAACAATAAATACTCCTCCAAGGGACATAGGGACAGGTCCCTCGTCCCACCATTTTTTTACAATTAGTGGGCCAAAGTGACGGTTTCAGTGTCCCATTCGGGAATCTAAATATTTGCTGCATGGTCGGGTTTTCTGAGTTTTGCTGGGGTTATTTGTCCTGGGCTTGAAGTGGCATGGTTGTTTTAATGATTGCGGCCTTAGGATCTTACCACCTCTGCCATCTTTTTTACCACTCAATGACAGAGAATTTACCGGCAAGTGCCAAATTGTTTACCAACTTAAACTTAATTAAAATTCCCCTGCCTCTCGTCCTACCATATTTTACAGTTGCTGTAGTGTAGTGAGTATTGCGGACAGATGGAGCTGGTAATCTCAATTGCCCAACGGACCAGTTCATCGAAATCTACATCATCTTCCTCGTCCCATACACAAATAGTTAGTAAACTATCTACTATTTTCATCATCACTTCTCCGGTAAATATCTGTGAAAAGAAGTACTTAGCTGCATTGGCATCTCAAATTACTTTCAATAGCAGCAAGATTCCCGGATATAAAAAAGTACTATTTACCAGCTATTTGTCCTAAAACTGCTGGATTAACTGTCCAAATGGTGCTTGGCTAGTTTATTAATCAAACGTTTGATTAAACGCTGAATGCTTTTTTTCTTTCGAGAAGGAGGATTTTGTTGCTTCTTTTTTTGTGTGAGGGAGCGTCTGAAATATTTTATAGGATAAGGCAGGAGTTAAAAAGCTGATGTCGAATAATGTATGTTGATCCTTCCTATCCCTTCTTCTTTTTCCTTCTATTGGTCTCCGATGTTTTTCTGGTATTGAACTTCATGTTCCCGATTCTATTGTTTCCATTTATCAAAAACTAGCTAATAAAGGGGGAGTTTATCCTGGCTGTTAAGGTTTCTTCTATTGGACTACAGGGTCTCGAGGGTTATCCTGTCGATGTGGAGGTCGAGGTGTCAAAAGGGAAGGAGTCGATGGTGATTGTCGGGTTGCCGGATGCTTCAGTGAAGGAGTCGAAGGAACGGGTTATGGCGGTGCTGCGGTTACTGAAGTGTGATTTGACAGATCGGAAGGTTGTCGTCAACTTATCACCGCCGGAGCAACGGAAGAATGGCGCGATGTTTGATCTGGCGATGGCAGTGGGAATTTTAAAAGAGGAGGGGTTCATCAAGATGGCATTGCCGGAACGGATTGCGTTTATCGGCGCACTTTCGCTCGATGGCTCTGTCCGGAAGGCGGACGGTATGCTGCCGGCATTGATTGCCGCAAAGCTGCTGGGCTTTGACAAGGTAGTGATGCCAAATGATGAGAGTGTTCCCACTGAAATGCTCAAAGACCTTGAGTGTATAAAAGTAGCGAATATCCATGAAGTGATGGAATACTTATCAGGGCAGCTGCTTCTTCCACTTTCGGCTGTAGTGGCAAAAACTGAAGAAGAACTGTGTGATTTTAGCTTTAGCCACGATTTTCCCCATATTATCGGCCATGAAAATGCGAAAGAGGCTCTAGAAATAGCGGCTGCTGGCGGGCATAATGTGCTGATGAGCGGTCCACCGGGCTGTGGGAAAAGCATGTTGGCGGAAACATTTCCTTCAATCCTTCCTCCATTGACAAGAGAAGCCCGGGGACAAAGGGACAGGTCCCTCGTTCCACCAATTTTTTACAGTTGGTGTAAGCTACAGTCACTAACCAAAGTTTTTAAAAAGTGAGGTGGAAAAGGGGTAAGGAGGCGGGGGCATACCATTTGCTAGCTACTGTATGCCTACTTTGAAGGGGAAGTTGAAAACGAGTTATTATGGAAAGTTATAAGTAAGTATTTGAAAAAGTAAACGTCCCTATGTCCCACCTAATTCTGGAGGTGATTTACCTTTTGCCGCGGGAAGCAAGGAAGATAAGCAGGAGTGGTGTTTACCACCTTATGCTCCGAGGAATCAATCAGCAAACGATTTTTGAAGAGGATGAAGACAAGCTGAAGTTTTTAGAAACATTGAAAAAATACAAGAAGATCACTGGTTTTGAGCTTTATGGCTACTGTTTGATGGATAACCATGTCCATTTGCTAATAAAAGAAGGAGAAGAAGCCATCGCCAATGTTATCAAACGAGTTAGTTCAAGTTATGTGTATTGGTATAACATGAAATACCAGCGGGTAGGCCATTTATTTCAAGAACGATTTAAAAGCGAAAATGTCGAGGACGACCGTTATTTTTTCACCGCCTTACGATATATTCATCAAAACCCATTAAAAGCCGGATTAGCGAAAGATATATTTACTAGTATGTGGACAAGCATGAATGAATATATGCGAAAAGGGGAACTTGTTGATATCGACCGGGCATTCAATCAAATTTCTAGTGACAGAAAAGCAGCACTTAAATGGTTCATTCATTATATGCAGGAGTCTAATAAGGATCAATGTTTAGAATATAAAGTGAGATTCAGATTATCTGACAACCAAGTCAGGATCTATCTTCATGAAATGGGCATCTCCAATAATAGTCTGTTACAGCGAATGGACCGAGAAAACAGGGATGCGGTTTTGCTTCAGATAAAGAAACTGGAGGGGGTGACAATTAGGCAAATCTCCAGAATCACAGGGATTTCGAAAAGTGTGATTGATCGCATTGGGACATAGGGACAGGTTCCTTGTCCCACCATTTTTTTACAACTGGTATGGTATGGTGGTTAGATTCAAGGGGCATGGGGTGTGGGCGTCGGGGTAGTGTGAAAATGAATAAATAAAAATCCACCTGGACAATGTGTCTTGGCAGATTTTTTGTGATCGGGTTATTCTAAGTCTTTTGTGCTGTAGGATTTATTTTTATTTATTGTCGCGAATTGATTTTTTTATGGGATAAAGGGGAGGTTCCTGGGTTCCATTCGGGGGTCGAAATATTTGCTGCATGGGATTTTACATCTAAAGTTTATAACCAGATCGGAATAATATTCTGTTCTGGTTTTTATTATTTTTTATTGGCATTCTACTCAAAATCTTTTTGTTTTCGTTGATGGTGGTGAAGTTGGTTTTGACCGAAGTATTCTTCACATAAATAGTGAAATTTTAGAGGGAAGATGGGTAAACAATGGCGGTTCTGGCGTCTCAATCGGGAGTCGAAATAGTTTATTGGAATTAAATGGGCATTTTTGGCGGTAACCTGATGTTTGCGCGTGATAAGACAATACTTTGGAAGTGGCTGAGACGAATGCATGATAGAGGTTGGATAACCCGCACCCTTAAGTCCAGGGGCCAATTTAATCAAACGTTTGTTTAATTTGGAGACATGCGAAGCTACTTGGGTTTTGTGGAGTGTGGATTTGGGAGAGACACAGGTAAGACGCGGGGATAGTTGGTTTGGTTTGTTGATACGCTAGGGTTTCTTGGGACAAAGGAACGGTTCCTTAAAAGAAGGGTGCCTGTCACTTTCCGAAATTTGTCGAGATTTATAGAATAGTAAACTCAAAGAGTTGTTGTGCAAACCCTAAGATTTTTTTGAGATAGTTGTGTAAATGGTGCAGAGTAATAATTTACTGTGAAAAAGAGAGTCCTACACTTGTTTTTACACAAATGCAAAGCCCTCTTTTAAAAGATAACTCTTATTCTGGAATGACCATGATTCCTAATGCCACTAAGATATTGGCAATAATGCCTACAGCGATGGCACCTAATGGGCCAACAGCCATACGAACGATTGGGCGTCCTGCTACTTCATTTATCAGATAGAATCCTGCAATGAAGAAGAACCCAAAACCAGGAGCAATCGTATTTGAAGCATTTGCCCCACCGATTAATAGTGCGACTTCAAGCAATTTAGTCATGGCATTACGAATATTTTCTCCAGAGTTTCTTACACCTGGGAATTTATCTAAGAATCTAGCAATATAGCTTAACAACATGACTTCACCGAAAATGACAGCAGCTCCGGTTAGGACAGCTAACCATACGTTTGGTGAGAATAGACCTACAACAAAGATGAGCGTAAATCCAACTGGACTATATACACCTGTTGCAATGGCAGTGCTAGCGACTAATGGGATAAAACCAATTGCCCTTGCACCTGCTGCAATACCAGCGTCGGTTTGCTTACCTTCAGCAAGTAAGTTTAGTGAAATTGGGTCACCTGCCATTAATAAAAGATTTGTTGCACCTGCAATAAGGCCACCAATCACCATAAAGAAGACTACATTTTTCTTAATGGAGAGAACCTTGTCACTAAACACGGATGCCAAATCAATAGAGGCACCTTCTTGCTTTTCCTTAATAGCATAAGTGAATAAGAAAATCATTCCAACGATTAAAGCCATACCTTCTTGGTTCAGAGAAACAGCGTTTCCACCGATTTTAATAAACGCACTTGTGTTTGCCCATACAGCCAATTGTCTCACTAAAGCAGATACAACAAAGGTTAAAATACCTTTCTTAATACTAAATTGCATCGCAACTGCTAATGCTGGGAATGCCATAAATGTAACGACTACTGGAGTTCCCACTTGACCAAGAGGATCTAAGAAATTGAGTGGTAAATGCTCGAATAACTTAACAAAGCCCTCTAATCCTGCAATCAATCCCCATCCATACAAACCACCAATGACTGCGGCTACTGGGGTTCCCCATTTATTCTTTGGTGTAGCTAAGCCAATGATATCGGTTCCTAATAGAATACTATGAATTAAAATAATGCTGGCTGACAATGTAAAAGGAATCCCGAATCCAATAACGAGACCAAAACTCATCGCAAACGCTGTTAATCCTAATTCTCTACGTTTTAATCTTCCTTCGATGTGTTCAGATACAATTGGGCGTAACCCATCGTTAAATACCGCAATATTTCTGTTTGACAAGACAGCGGCTACGATCCCAATCAAAATGACGAATAATGTTTCCATTCTTTTTGACCCCCTACCTCATTAAGAATTTGATTTAATTGCTTTTACAATCATTGGTACTGCTGTTTCGGCATGATCGCCTGTAAAACCAAATGCTTTCTTTCCTGCTTTGACTGCTTCGATTACTTTTTCTTCATTTGGCTTTTTCCCTGGCATGGATACTGTTTCACACTTATCTCTACCGATAAGCGCGATTGCCATGGCCAATGCACCACCGCCTCCTGTGTGACAAGCACCAAAATAATAGTCTGCTTGCCCAGTCTTCATAACCATTGCTGCATCTAAATCCGATTTCACAACTGTTTCAATCGATGGGTCGATTTCATTAATTAAATCTTGAATTTTCTTCTTCTCTACCTGTCCGCCAACTACAATTTTCATTTGATTTTCCCCCTTAAAGATTCAAATCTAGAACCGTTGTATAGTGTAAATATAGGAAATCCTTCTCTCCTTGTGGCAATACATTTCCCCAATTCTCTTCGATGATATCTACTTGAGATTTCGCAATAGCAAAGTGTTTAGAATTCATAATTTCATCAACAATCTCTTTGACTGGACCCTCCACTATGTATTCATTGTTAATCCGCGTCAGCGCCATTGGCAAATGGGTGAATAACATCTCTGCTTGGGTAACCTCTGTTTTATTTAAAACTTTGAGCAGCTCATTGTAGGCTTCAAGTGCTACTTCATAAGATTTAGTTGTAATCACTTCTTGCTCTAATAGGATCCTCAATCTCTCGATATATTCTTCTAGTTTCATAGAGCATCCTCCCTCGTTTTATGATGAAATGCATTTATCTCCTTCAACTCTAATCCTGTAAATTGGGATTCTTGAATGAAATAGTTCTTCCAAACCTCTGGCATTTCAATCACCTTTTCGAGCTTTTCTGCCAACTTAATGGCTTGAATAGCAGAGTCGATCCCTTTCTTACCAATCACTACCAACCCACTGGCAAGTGTTTCTACGGGTATCGTTAAGGCTGTTGTTTGGCACATGTTGGCTGACCTGATTAGAAATTTCCCATGATTTTTAGTAATCTCCATTCCTGGTGTGCCGAAGAATTGTGGAATCGTTTCACCATAACCATACACATCAACCGGTCCTTCACAAGTAACGATTAGATCTACGTTCTCTTTCTCAAATGATTCTTCGATAACAGCCATTCCCGTTTTTCTATTTTCAATTCCCGTCATGTCAACTTCTTCGATCGTATATCCATCTATTTTCGAAAGATAGTACATCACCTTTTCATGCATATCTCGTCCATCTGGACAGATGACCGTTCCCTTTTTTGGAATAACAATTTTTATTTTTCTAAATGCGTCGTTTGAAAAACGTTCATCCATTAGGCATTCCATCACTGTTTTTATCATGTGAATGCTTTTGCCAATCACTCCGACACTTCCTGTGAATAATTGGCCATCCGTTGACTTCTTACTATTTTTCACGAGAGTTCCTACACCCGCACCAATCATGGAGGGCAGCTGACAACTCATGGCTGGTGCCAAAACTGATCCTCCCCCGTCTGTTCCGATCGCAAAGTCCGTAATCCCCTTGATGATATTGATCGGTCCTCCACTCGATGACCCTGTCATGACTCGATAGGTTACCGGATTTATTAGGTCGGTATCTAACGCACGTCCTCGATTAGAAGCTTTATCTACTGTGAGCCAAACAAAACGTTTATCTGAGCGAAGTCTCTCAATCATGGCTGCTGGAATTTGATTTGTATCTTTAATCCCGAAATATAAAGGCTTAATATTTTTGCCTTTCATCTCTTCAGTAATGTTGGGATTGAGATCAACGACAGATCTTCCTAATTCTCTTCCAGCAAGCTTCACTTTGTTGATTAAGTCTGACATAAAGCTTCACTCGCAATCTGATAGTTTGTCTTATACAGTATATTGTATATTGTAATTATAGCGTTTACATTTTTGTTTTTCAATGAAATCTTTTGAATTTTCAAATGACTCATAGGGTTAACCTATCTCATTGCCTTTTGAATCATAAATTCCAAGAAGCTCCGGATTGGAAGATAAATTCTGTACGACAGCTACCTGTGCATTCGTGACAAAAACTTGCGTCCGGAAAGCGTAAATAACTGAATCCCCAATCTTGACGTCGTTTGTTTCTAATGTGCCATAGTAATCAATATTGCATGGGTCATTTTGTAAAATTGGTACATGTTTAAGATTATTCTTGTTTGTCCCCACTAATGCACCTTTCATTTGTGAACGTGGATAAAAACCTCCTCCAAATACATACGCCCTGTTTTGATAAAAATGAGATACTTCGGTGACATAGATCATCGCAGGTTTCTCAGCTAAGTCCTTTACGGCATGAATTGGTGTTGTTCCTGTTAAAGCATGACCGGGCTCGCCTTGCGTGGCTCCATTATCTTTTAGAAGTTTCATTGTTTCCGTTGAAGTTGCGCTCGGCATATTTATTTCTAGCTTTCGATATCCTCTTTCTTCAAGCAATGCTTTTGCTTCATGCATCGATTTTACATTCGGCGTAACCTTTGCTGTCTCATCTTGGATCAATACACAAGGAAAGCTAGTCAGTCCGGCAATTTCAATTCCAGCTAATTTTTCCAGCTCTTCGATTTGTTGTTCCAATTGTTCTATTCCGAAACCACCCTCTTGACCATTAAAGAAAAAGTCTTTATCGTTAGCAATTCGTAAAAAAACCTTTTGCCTTTTATTCAATCTTACAGAGGCTTTACTAAGATTCTTGGCATTTTCATAACTAAAGACCGTCACAAACTCTGGATTCAATTGCAAAATTTGAGGAATCATGTTTTTCGGAATTTGAACTAAATGTCCAACATGTCCAATTTTAATGCCATGTTTACTTAACGATAATGCCTCCCACGGATCAACTGCGACCGCTTTTTCAATTCCAGCTTCGACAATCGCTTTAGAAACTAGCGGATTTCGCCCAAACTGTTTGGTCATAAAGAATAGTTCAATATTCTGTTTTTTGGCTTCTAAAGACAGAAGTTCACTATTTCTTCTTATCGTGTCCAGATCGACAACATATGTGTTTGGTGTGATTGAGCCATTTTGATGAAGTTCCATTGCGTATTGTATTAATTTAGGATTGTACTTTTGGGTTACTTCTAAAAACATCTCACTCACTCCTATCTTGTTGTTGCATTAATGAGAGAAACGAAGTTCCATTCTCTATATTCGATATTCCAAGATACTCTGCCGCAGTGGCAGCGATATCGGATAGCGTCTCTCTTTCTCCTACACAAACCGACTTAAGCTGTTTATGGTAAGCCAATAAATACGTTTTTTCTCGCGTATGCTGATTATGACCAATCGTTGGATCGTTGCCATGATCCGCACTCATGATTAGAAGGTCTTCTTCTGTCATCTTATCTAGAAGTGCTGGCAAATAACTTTCAACGACTTCGATTCGATCTGCATATCGGATTGGATTTTGCGCATGACCTGCTAAGTCTGTTTCTTGTACTGTCGCAGCGATCACTCCATGCCCAACACGATCCATTTCGTTTAAAATATCACGCATGACTTGATCAGTGTCCACTCCTGGATATTTATGTGCCCCATCACAATGGATGACGTCCTGCATCTTTCCAACAAGGGAAACTTCGAATCCTGCATGGATCGCAAGAGTAGGAAGCTGATGCTCAGGAGAAATTCCATATCCCAAATGACGCACCTGATACCCTTGTTTATACACATTTGATTTTGGAGAATTCACGCCTACAAGTCCATCTTCCCGTCTTTCCACGGAATCCTGCAAATGCTCTGGAGTCACATTTTCTCCACCTAGGGCAATTACTCTGTTCACCTTTACATGATCTCTCACACATTGACCGATTTTTAAAACCTCTTCAAATGAAATAAAGTCTAGAGGAGCACTGACATTATATATTTGTCCATAATCAGTCTCAATGTTATCAGCGACAATCACCAAATCATTCACTAACAAATAAGGGATTTCTGGTTTTGGAATGGTTACCTTATAGCCTTCCCTTTCAAGTGCCATTTTTACTTCATCCATATTCTCTATAAATGGCGCCAAATAAGCCTTTCTTGGCTTCGTGCCCATGATTTCATTATGCCCTTCAAAACTATCTGCACCTTGATGCATTAACTTGCAAACACCGAAGCTCGCAATAGGATTTGTATTCTCCAAGTTTGGATGATTCAATATTTTATTAATACCGAGACGCTCGAATGTAGGTATCTTTAATGAGGGAACTTCTGTTAATATATGCGAAAAGGTATTGGCTCCCACATCTTGCGGATGATAATCCATTGCATCTTCCATATAGCCGACACCTAAGCTATCTAATATTAAGACTATTACTCTTCTTGCCATTTCATTGCCTCCAATAATAGTATTCTATGAACGATTTTCTATCGCCCGTTGAATCGACGTTTCGAGTATTCGGATAATCGTATCAACACCACTTCTAAATGGATTAATGCGGATCATTTTTTTCGCTAAGGAAGGGTCCGCTGCCAGGAATGTGCCTGAAACTCGATAGAACATAGGAGCAAATTCATATTTGGATTCGGCACCTACTGGATTTGGAGCTGCTCCTAATTCGTTTGCATGCTGTAATACTTCCTCTGCAATCGGCTCATCAAGCTCTACCAGCAACACTTTAGATTGAGCATTGGCAAGAAAAGCTTGTTTCACACCTTCAACTTTCCCATTATTCAAAAAACGTATGAGCTGGTCATTGACTTTTGCTTGAATTGCAAGCATCACAGGCGCATAAATGAGCCCTCGTAATGCCTCCATTGCTTCATAACCCTGTACTTGACTTCCACCTGAATAATTCAATTTCTCTATGCTGTTAATTAAGGCTGCTTTTCCTAATATGAGTCCTATCCCTTCAGGACCCAACAACTTAAATAAAGAAAAGGTTGCTAAGTCTGCTCCAGCTTCCGTTCCTATTTTTTCAACCTTCATCGCTGCATAATTATCATCTGTGACGATCGTTAATTGAGGGTTTGCAGAACGTATGACTTCAATGATCTCTACTAAGTCATAACGGTCATCCATCTTTTGTCGAGTATGCTGAACGAGTGCTCCCTTAAGCTCTGGATTCTCTTTAATCACTTCCACCACTTTTTTCTGATCATGGAAATCAACCGGAATTGTAACAACTCCCATATATTCTAATGTCGTCTTACTTGTCGGATAAATTGGTGCCTCATGTACAAGAATCTTATCGCCATGCTTTAAGAAGCTCATAAATCCAAAACGTAATGCCCCTGTGCCAGCTCCCCGTACTAACATCGCCTTTTCTACACCAAAATACTCGGCTAATACTTCTTCTACTTTTTTCGTGGTACGAGGCTTATTAATTCCTTTCACGACACCTAAATCACCTAACTGCAGCAGTTCTTCTCCACGAAAATGTTTGGTAACGATGTCCACCAGTCTAAATTGTTTTTGCTGGGCTGCTTCAATGGAAATACTATTTAAAGGATATGTTTGCATATATTCCACTTATCCTTTCATAAAAGTCATTGGGTTTTTCACAAGCATTTTTTCGATGGATTCGTCTGTTACTCCGCTCTGTTGCAGACGTGGAACAAAATTATCTAATAAGAAGGAATAGCCCAATCCACCAAGGTATTCTAGATGTGACTTGCGCGTAATATCCATGGATAAAAGAACGCGGTCGATAAACCCAAGGTCTTGCAGTTTTTTCAAAATATCAGCTCGAACTTGGTCTGGCATGTAATTCTCTTTGCCAATCGTGTCAAATTCTACGTAAGCGCCTTCTTTTATGATCTTCAAAATATAATCGAAGTCTCCAGTTAAATCGACATGACCAATAATGACTCGATTCAAATCAACTCCGTTTTCCTTAAAGAACGCAACCTGTTCATGTCCCAAAGTCCCCAAACTCGTATGTGTTGTAATCGGCTTGTTCGTTTCCTTATGGACCATCACGACTGCTTCGAACACCTTCTTTTCTGCATCAGTCCATTTATTGTGACTTGTACCGATTTCACCGATGATCTCGGCTTTGACATTTGTACCCTTAATGCCTACGGTAATTTCTTTTACCATTCTCTCAGCCAGCTGTTCCTTTGTTTCGCGGAATACCTGGATGGGATAAAATTTTTCTTGGTAAAAACCAGTTGCATGAATAATATTGATTCCAGATTCCCCTGCTACCTTTTGTACAAAGGGAATATTTCTCCCCATTCCGAAGTTCGTCACATCGACGATATTTCGAACTCCTTTTTCGTATAACTTCTTATACTCTCTAACAGTCTCTGAAAATACATCTAACTGACAATCTTCATTACACTTCAATTCTGATAGATCAATTGTTGTATGTTCATGCATATACGTGATCCCGTTTTGTAACATGATGATCAGACCTTTCTTTTTTGGGGTCTTGTATTAATTAATAGCTTGGTAATCTCTCTCCCGTTTCAACACTTGCTTGGATTTCTAGAATTTTTTCTAATTCCACTGAATTCCATTTTTCCAAAATTTCTTTTTCTCTGTCCCCATCAATAATAATGACGGCCTCTGAAGTATCCATCGAGATTTTCTTGGCTTGTGGTGACTGAAAATCTATCGCTTTAAATGATCCATCCATTTTTCGATCATCTTGATTCCAGACAGCAGCATCAATTTGCTTGGATAAAAGCATCTCAAACAGTTGCATGTAATTGACATTAACAAATTCTACATTTCTTCCACCAAATTCCATAAAGGTCAGATTCCTTTGGTCCAAAGAGTCCATATCAACGCCAATCTTCATGTCATCGCGAATTTCTTCTTCATTAGAGTCGGCTAGGAAAATCTTATGGGCAGAAACATAGCTATTCATTCCTAGTCTTTTGATAATCTTAAGATTTGGGTAATCAGAGAGTACCTTTTCTGCCGTCATTTTAGAGACAATTACAAAATCACTTCTCTTTGTACGAACTGTTTCGATCCGGTTTAAGCCACCACGCATATAGCTTAAATAGATTTTTTTCCCTTTTGATTCAAATGCCTCAATAATTCCCGTCGCTAACCCTTCATATTTTCTTGAATAGGGCAAGGGCATAGAACCTACTAGTGGAGAAATCCCCGCAATTTCACTTAAGAGGTCGTTATCTTTTCTAATCAAGAAGGTACCTAAATGACCCCTCGCTTCAAGCTTTATCGCCTTCATTTCCTCCAATAGACTTAGGGCACTCTGCACGGTTCCCCTGCCAAAATTCAACTTTTCACTGTAATCCGATACTCGTGGAATCTTAACCCCGATATCCAATTGGATTAATTCTTGTGCAATATGTTTGGCTGCTAATCCGTTCTTAGAATATAATTTTTCCCACATCACCATCTACCTCGTGAACAATATACTATATTTTGTATATTAATAATTATAAACGCTTTCAAAAAGGTTTTCAATTGTTTTTGCTTCATTTTTATATCCATTCCTTTCGCTTCGCTCAAGGCACAAAACGCAATGAAACAAGTTTAGCTTGAGCGTTAGTTTGACAAATCTATAGTCATAGAGGGGAGTGGGATGCTCCGGTTGAGGAATAACCGCCTTTTTATATGTGCAGATTGCGTTTCCAAGCACAAATAAGTGCGACTTTGAACATGTAGGCTTATCTTTGTATAAACAACCACTCGTTTATTGCTGTGCAATCATTGAATGTTGTCTATCCAAAATACCTGAACTGGAGCTCGCCATTGACGGATATATTACACCCGAACAGGCTGAAAAATTAAAGGTTATTAAACACATAATGAAGGTCATGGGTCCCGTAGAGCTATTTTCGATGTACGTAAAGCCGCATCAGATAAGGATTACTGAAGGGGCATAAAAAAACTTTCCCCCACAAAAGGGGTAAAAACAAGAGGAAATAGCATAGAAATACGGGATCGTTAAAAAATCCACCCCAAACAACTAAAAAGCAGGAAAAACCGCACCAAAGTGGAATAGATAGTTAATCACGACAAAAACAATCTAAAGACTTGGGAGGTTTCCTGCGTGGCTATTATATCACAAATGAGTCTGTTTTTCTGGAAAGAACTTGATGAACTTGGGGATTTGGAGCGTTTGGGTCTGGTACTGGACTATATGCCCGATGAAGACCTGATGGCAACACTTGAAAAAAAACGTGGACAGGGTCGGGATGACTATCCGGTTTGTGCCATGTAGAACTCGGTATTGGCAGGAATTGTGTTCCAACACGACACTATTGAAAAATCACGTCGAGAACTTGGGCGTAATGGACAGTTAAGGGATATGTGTGGATTTGAAGGGCAAGTTCCAACGTCCTCGGCATACACCCGTTTTTTAAAAACATTTATGGACCATGAAGAGTTGGTGGATCAACTCTTTGAGCGACTTGTCCAAGGTATAACGCACCTATTACCGGATTTCGGCAAACATTTGGCTATGGACAGTAAGGCCATCCCCTCGTTTGCCAAACACGAGGGACATAGGGACGAGGTTCCTCGTCCCACCATTTTTTACAACTAGTATGGTATGGTGGTTATATTCAAGGGGTATGAAGGCATGGGGTGTGGGTGTCAGGTGGCTGGGTTGTGTGAGAATGAATAAACAAAAATCCGCCTGGACAATGTGTCTTGGTGGATTTTTTGTGATCGGGTTATTCTAAGTCTTTTGTGCTGTAGGATTTATTTTCATTTATTGTCGCGAATTGGTTTTTCTATGGGATAAAGGGGCGGCTCCTAGGTTCTATTCGGGGGTCGAAATATTTGCTGCATGGGCGGGTTGTTTTAGTTTTGCTGGGGTTATTTGTCCTGGGCTTGTAGCGGCATGGGGATTTTAAATCTAAAGTTTATAACCAGATCGGATTAGGTTCCGATCTGGTTTTTGTTATTTTTTATTGGCATTCTACTCTAAATCCTTTGTGCTGTAGCTTTTGTTTTCGTTTATGGTGGCGAATTGAGATTTCTTTATGCTAAGTTGGCTGGGAATGATTTCTCTTGCGTAGATGGATAGGGTTTGGTTTGTGTTGATGTTGTCTTGGCTTGTGGCGAGGCAGCAGGGGGTATAGCGGCCGATGCGTTCAAGGAGATGCTCGATGGACTTGCTTTTGATATAAAGTTCCTGGGTGAAGTCGGGCGAGTAGGAGATATATAGGATGAAGTACTTCATTTTGCTGCCTCCTTGAAGTCTGATTAATCTTTGTTCTGGCTATCTTTTTTGCTGCTTTGAAGTTCCATGCCGAATGATTTTGCTAAACGTTGTATCGTCCAGAGAGTTGGATTATATATATTCCGTTCAAGCATTCAGATGTATTCTCTTGTTAAACCGCTGGGGTGTGCTAAATCTTCCTGATTCAATTTCTCTTCTTTCCGCAGCCTTTGCAATGTCTTTCCTATGAAAATAGTTTGCTGGTGGTTATCCAAAGAGGAAATTCCCTTCTACCAAAATTACATAATTGTTTGAGAACAATGAGAACGAAGTATACTTCACATAAAATGTGAAATTTCTCGAGTGTAAGGGAGGGGGAGGAAAGGGTTATGCGTTGAGCTGTCCACAGGAGTTCTGGGTCAAATAGGATCCAATCGGGTATAAACGCTCAATATTATGATCATATTTATCTAAATTATAGTAAACATGTCTTCGTGATTTCCAGCCTTTTTGTACATATTGAATGAAGTAGATGAGTTTGTCCTCCTGTTTAATTAACACCAGTGATTATTATTCCAGAAAAACATTTATGTTTAGTGGTAAGGGATAATATTTTTTAAGCAGCGGTTTTTTAGAACTTAAAAGAGTGAGAACTGTATAACACAGATGACGGGAGTTTGTTTTCCTTATATGATGGTTTTAAATAACATCGAAAAGGGACGGGATCTGAATGAATACAGAGAAGCAACTGATGAGTTTGATTAATGCCACGAAGGCTTTGACTTCTACCCGGGACCTGAATGAGGTACTGCATCTGATTATTGAAGAGGTTCTATGTGTTTTCGATTGGGCTGATGCAAGTGTACTGTTTCTTTTTGATCCCCAGAAAGATTTCCTTAAGGCGATTTCGGCTATTGGATTTAATATGGAATATATGGGAAAAGTGGCGCTTAGGCCCAATGAAGGAATGAGCGGTAAGACGCTGGTATTGAAGGAGCCGTTGTTGTTTACTTCTGGAACTGATACATATAAGGGGATGTCCGACCTCTCACCTGGAAACATGGATTTATACCAAAAGTCTCTTGGGAAAGACCACAGAATCCCGACAAGTACGATTTGCGCCCCTTTGATTACGGAGGGGAAGTGCACCGGCGTGCTGACGATTGATAGCTTTTCAGAAAATGTCCGGTTTAATCAGGAAAATCTTATGCTGCTTCAGACATTCGCCACCCAGGCTGTAATAGCTATTGAAAATGCGACACTGCTTTCTCGAAATGAGCGCTCGAACCATATTCACCGGGAATTAACAAAAGTGTATATGTCCAATCAGGATATAGCGGAAATTACTAAGACGCTGTCGGAATTAATCAACAAACCAGTGGGCGTTTCCAATGAATATTTCGATTTGCTTGCTTGTACAGATCAGAAAATTGAGGATATCAGTCATTCCATTAAAGACGAAGGTATGTGGAACGGTGACCGGCCACTTAATAGAGATGTCTATATCGATGGTGAAGAGTATCAGGTTTACTTCTTTCCAATCATGACTGAGAAGGAACTGTCCGGGGTGTTGCTTGTGGTAGCTGAAAAGGATGAAGTGCTGGATTCCCTGGATATCTTTGCTATTGAGCAGGCAACGACAGTTTTTGCACTTGAAATTCAGTCGTTGAATCAGAATATCTCGAATAAGTTTAGTTATCAGCGCTCCATCATGAATGACATTTTAAAAAATCCCGATAACGGCATAGCCATTCTAAAAAAAATGAATTTATATCGGGAAAACGATGTTTATGTTTTTATCACAGTGGAATTACTTTCCGACAGTTTCGACTACGATGGTGGCCTTGGGATGAAACAAAACTTTTCCCGACAACTTCAACGGAACCTGAACCTTTTTCCGAATTTGACGCTGGTTTACGAAGATGGCTATCGTTATTCCATTTTATTTGCCTGCAGGGAGAAAACTGTTGAAGCAGACTTCCATAAAATACTTTGTGAGTTCTTATCGAGCTTAGAAGAACGATTCCAACTCCGAGCTGGAGTAGGCAGGAGTTTTATCGATTTTTCAGAAATTCACTATTCTTTACAGGACTCATTCGTGTGCGTGGAGTACATAAAACAGGTCGATCATCCAGGAGTCAAATTTTTGACCTATAAGGAGCTGGGAGTGTACAGGTTATTTCTCAGTATGGATCAAAAAGAACTTGAGAGCTTCTTGAAAATGGACCTCGAAAAGATACTTAAGTATGACAACCAACATAATACTGAACTTGCGACAACATTGGAGTGTTACCTTGCCAATAGCCAAAGCACTAGGAAAACAGCCGAAAAAATGTTTCTTCATGAAAATACAGTTAAATACCGAATTAATAGAATCAAAACCATTCTCGGAATCAAAGATTTGGTTGGAGAATTGGGTTTGGAACTTTATCTAGCATTGAAAATTAATAAGTACCTTAACAAGCCTGGTTTATCATTATGAGACAAATTTGGTTTGGTTTCTTTGTCTTTTTTAGACATATTATTAAAATTCAAAATTTTATATAATTATCAGTAAATTACTGAAAGGGGAAATGATGATGGCATTCTGGATTACGGCAAGCATTTTATTGTTTTTAATTGTAATCGCTTCAACTTTTGGTCCAATGGTCGGTCTTTATGGGGAAATGGAATACACTAGCAAGAAGGAGGGGGTAGGGCAAGATGAGCGCTTTTTCGGTTAATATACTAGTTATCTTGGCGTTGGGCGCAATTTTTATCGCATCAAGCTGGTACATTTCAAAAAAGGTTTCCACTGCTGATGATTATATTTCAGGGAACGGTAAGCTCGGCGTCGCCTTTGGAACTACTTCTCTCCTTGCCTTCTGGATTACTGGAAACACAATCATGGCAGCCCCTGAAGCGGCATACGGTATGGGGGTTATCGGAGCAATTGCCTATTCTTTTTTGGGCGGTGTGGCTGTGGTTGCCTTCTCCCCGCTAGGAAAAAGGATTCACGCCATCATTCCAAATGGAAAGACAATTGGAGACTTTTACAAGAACAGATTTGATAAAAAGAACTATTATTTCTTTTTATTCATGGTATTCATCTATATTTTCGGATTGCTGATGACCCAGGGAATCGGGGGAGGACTCCTGCTCGAGCAGACCTTCCATATTCCTTATGAACTGGCTGTTGTGCTGACTTTCCTGATAGTCATTATCTATGCTTCGATGGGAGGTTTCTCGTCTGTCACAGGAATCGCGTTCTTCCAGGTAATGCTGATATTCGTTGTGGTTATTGTCGTTCCGCCGATTGTGTACTTTAATACTGGCGTAGCACCAATATATGAAGGAATCCAAAAGCTGGCACCAGAAAAACTTGATTTGCTGCTTCCGTCTGGAATCTTATTCATGTTCGCCGGAGCGATGATGGGCATTGGGGAAGTTTTCATGGATAACACCTTCTGGCAAAGGGCATATGCGGTTCGAAAAGAGAAACTGATGAGCATCTTCTCGCTTGCCGGGATTGGCTGGTTCTTTGTCCCTCTTGCCACAGCAACCCTTGCTTTCGTTGCAATCGGCACTGATCAGGCTCCAGAGCAGGTAAACCAGGTTGCGCCATATATTGCTGAAATCTATGGTGGTGAATTCGTTAGCTGGGTCTTTCTTGTCGGAGTATGGTCTGCCCTAGCTTCTACCATCGCGGCCATTCTTAATTCATTGGTTTCGCTGATTTTAAATGATGTTTATAAATCCATTAATCCAAATGCGGATAATAAAAAGCTGCTAAAGATGGCAAAGGTGCTGACAGTTGTCATTGGGGTTCTAGCGCTTCTCATCAGTTTACCGAAATTCCTGACTATGCTGCAGATGCTCATTTTCCTGGGCGTTATCAACGCAGCATTCGTATTCCCGATCATTTATGGCCTGTTCTGGAAAAAGCTGAATGCAGATGTCAGCTTCTGGGCAGCAATCCTTGCTGTAATCGGCGGATATATTGCCTATTATACAATCGGGTCACTGCAGGGTGTCGTTGTCAGTGGATGGATTTCATTCCTCGTCTGCTGGATTGGCAGCTTAGTGAAGCCTGCAAATTATGACTGGGAAAAACTATATCGGGTCGGAGCTGTACAGGAGGTGACACGCAAATGATCATTTCTGCCGAAGCATTCAATATTTTGATCTGGGTCAGTATTGTCGGTTCAGGTTCGCTGATGTTTTATATCTTTGGCTACTTCCTTTATGAGCTGAAGAGAAAGAAGATTTGGTAAAAATTTTTAAATGCAACGGGGTGAAAGTATGCAGAAAACAGAACAAGCAACTTTTTATGGAAGGTTATTGGAAGGGTATAAGCCTGAGCTTAGCCATTCGGGAGTAAGTGGAGAACGGATTGCGAGAAGACTTAGTGAACTATCAAATATTGGTTTGCAAGAAAGTGGCGGTGTGACTCGGTCTGGTTATTCATTACTCGAAAAGCAGGCGAAGGAACTGGTCATAAGCTGGATGGAAGATGCGGGTCTTTTTGTCACGGTTGATGGAGCAGGAAATGTGTTCGGAAAGCTGCGAGGCAAAAGTGATGGACCTTCGATTATTTCCGGCTCGCATCTTGACAGTGTACCCAACGGAGGGCATTTTGACGGGCCACTAGGTGTTCTTTCAGCATTAGAGGTAGTTGAGTCATGGAAGGAGCAAGGTTATGCACCTGAAAAACCGTATGAGGTCGTGATTTTTTCGGATGAGGAAGGATCTCGCTTCAAAAGCGGACTGACAGGAAGTCGTGCTTTCACGGGCCAGACAAGCCCTGATTTATTGAAGGGACTCGTTGACGAAAACGCTCTGACGTTTGATGAAGTAATCAATGAATACGGAAGCAGTTTTGACAAGTATATTGATGCGAGGAACCATGGCAGGGAAATAGAATTGTTTGTCGAAGTCCATATTGAACAGGGAAAAATTCTTGAAAGAGAGGATGAACCTGTCGGGATTGTCAGCGGCATTGCAGGGCCAGCCTGGCTGGAAGTTATTTTTATGGGGGAAGCCGGCCATGCGGGCAATACGCCAATGGTTGGCCGCAAAGATCCGCTGGTGGCTGCGGGCATGTTTCTTCAGGAAGTCGAGAGGCTGCCGGGGAAAGTTTCTGAAACAGCTGTAGCGACAGTGGGGAGGATAAATGTTTCTCCAAATGGTGTGAATGTAATCCCTCAAGAAGTATACATGTTTACTGATATCCGTGATATTCATGAAGAAACCCGGGACCGGCTGGTAGAGATGGTCAGGAAAAAGGCAGAAGCAGTAGCTACTGAGAGGAGTATTGAGGTCAGGACTAGCTGCAACACCCAAATTACACCGATGCCGATTGCCCAACAGCTTCAGGAACAGCTGGTTAAAGCAGTCCGGAAAGTTGGCATTAAGCCTGTTTTCATTCCAAGCGGAGCAGGCCATGATGCAATGATTGTAGGAGAAAAGTATCCAGCCGCGATGTTATTTGTCAGGAGCAAGGACGGCATCAGCCACAATCCGCTTGAATGGTCATCTTTGAACGACTGTGTATACGGGGTTCATACTTTAAAAGCGTTTATTGAAGATGTTATGAAAGGCTGACTTTTAAAAGGAAAGGGAGGAATTAGAAATGACTTTTTCTATTACAGCAAGATGTGAGGAAACCGGAAATTTCGGTGTCGCTGTGACAACAAGGGTACCAGCTGTTGGAACTCTGTGCCCATTTGTGGAAGCTGGCGTAGGTGGGATTGCCACCCAATCCTTTGTAAACCCATATATCGGTATCAACGGACTGAAGTATCTGAAGGAAGGATTATCGGCCGAGGAAGTAAAGGAACGAATCCTTAAGGAAGATCCAGAGCCGGCAATCAGGCAGTTTGTTATTGTCGACAATACCGGTAAGGCGGTTGCCTTCACTGGTGAAAAATGTGATGGATGGAATGGCCAGATTGTTGGTCAAAACTACGGTGTGGCAGGGAATATGCTTGTCGGAAAAGACACAATTCTGGAAACCGCCCGGGCATTTGAAAACAGCAAAGGAAAGCCGCTTGCGGACAGGCTGATCATCGCCCTTCAGGCCGGGCAGGATGCTGGCGGCGACAAACGTGGAAGGCAATCCGCCGCGGTGAAAGTAGTCAGTACCGAGGAATATCCATTGGTCGACTTGCGAGTCGATGAACACCCTGATCCCGTCAAAGAACTAGGCAGGGTTTACGAAGTAGCAAAAAAAGAATTGTTCCCATTCGTTGAAATGCTTCCAACCAAAGCCAACCCAAAAGGGAATTTTAATTTTGAGTCGTCAAGGGAAATGGGATTGCTGCAGGATAGTAAATAACTGGACGTGGTAACGGTTTTTATGGACTTATAGGGGTTTAAATTGATTGTTTATTTCTGTCTTCATCCAGAATTTTAACGGAAAGTAACCGGGAGCGTATATAAACAGCTCCCGATTTTACTTTGGTGTGCCCTGCATGGGCGATAACTTGGAGGTGAAAGTCCACTACAAACTTGCCAGTAGGTAATGACATCTTTTGCAGCAAAGAAAAAGCGCAGGAAATTAATTGAAAAGGATTTAAAAAAGAGAATGCATTAGCTGAAGCAGCAGCAACAGCAATTCTATTATTAAGAAAAAAGACCCTGGCGGTCTGGGGGACAAAGAGGAAGAATGATTCTTCCGTCAGATCACCCACTCGTAGTAGAACTCATACAAGAAGCAAATCAAAGTAGTGCTCGATTGGCACTTGCATGTTGGAATCTTAGCGTACGCAATTATTAACGGTAGGTTTCCAAAGGCAGAATGAAAAAAGATCACCGTCCCATGGCGCAAAGAAAAGAGCCCATAAACATCCACGACGTCCACGCATTGAATTATCTCCATCCATCATGATGTGATAGGAATCATGTACTATTTATGCGATCATGAATAAAGTCTACAAGTAGGCCTTTGATTACGGCCATTGCTTTTTACCACTCTTTTAGAAGGAATTTATCAGAATTGTACATTCATTTACCAACCCTTTTATCGACCGCTCCAAAGGCATTCTTGACACTGAGTCTCCGATGGGTATAATGTTGCAGCCCTTGCCGGCAATCCCCTTGGAGCACTCTCGATGGTCGCTAGAGGCTGCCAGCCGTAAGCTTCTCCCGCCTACTTAGTATCAAGAAGCGCTTCGCTTGCCTTTTACATTGGGTTGGTAAATAGCTTGTCGTTTAGTGGTAAATTTCTTGTCACTCTTTGGTAAAAACAATGGCAGAGATGGTACATTTGGATGGCTGTAATCACCCTTAACCAATCTTCATGCCATTCACTAGGATCAAACTGGGAGCAGATTATAGTTGAGGAAGTTGGATATCGCGTTTGCTGAATTATCCTAATAGAAGAGCAAAAATGTCAAAGTTCTTTCCATACCTCTTGGAAAACCAGCTGCAAAGGAATTTTGTGTTTTTCTGCTAATTTCCTGCAATCTTCATATTCAGGGGCTTGTTGTACTAACATCCCCTTATGAAACCCCTGCTTTACAGATACTCTTCCCAAGTGCGTATCCACCTTTATAAATCGTCTTTCCAGCCTGTGGACGGAGGCTGGGTAGTACCTTATTCCTAATGTGGTGGTTTCTGCAAATATGATACTTTTGACCAATTCAAGATTCTTGGTGTCACACAGGACCTGAAGCATTACACCAGGACGATTCTTCTTCATGTAGATAGGGATATAAAAAACGTCGTTGACACCGACTTCGAATAGTAAGTCCATTACATATCCAAGCCACTCACTTGATATATCATCAAGATTTACTTCAACTTTCATCATATTTTCATCAAGATGCTCAAACCGATGCGCTAAGTCATGTTTCATTGCGCTCAACCCTCTCTCCTATCACTAGACGTAAAACATTTGGATGATTTTTGAAAGTTTTTGTTCCCGCTCCATATCCAATCTGTTCAATTTTTATGGAAGGCATTGTCTGAAACTTGTCTATTAATGTAGCCAGGATGCCAGCGCCGGTTGGTGTAGTTAATTCGCCTTCTATATTTGTTTCTTTAAGGGGAATCCCTTTCAATAGGTCCAATGTTGCTGGAGCAGGTACTGGATAATATCCATGGTCAATTTTTATCGTTCCGCTTCCAACTGGAACAGGGGAAGAGATGATTTCATCGGGATTCAGCAAATCAATGCAAATGGCAGTCGCCACTATGTCAATTATGGAATCAATCGCTCCGACTTCGTGAAAATGAACTTTTTCCAGAGGGATATTATGTATTTTGGATTCGGAAAGGGCAACTTTATCAAAGATTTCGAGTGAAATCTCTGTCACCCTCTCGTTAAAATTTGCATTTTTGATCATCTCCATTATATGGCTGAAATGTCTGTGTCCGTGTGATTTCTTATAATGGTGATCATCCTTGGGATTAGGGTTGTACTCGACATTAACATGAAATTGGACAGCGGAAATCCCGTTTTTCAAGACTTTTTCCCATGATAGAGAATATTCACTTTCCAGCTTCAGTTTTCTTAACTCTTTTTCGATAACAATGGGATCAACACCCAAATCGATTAAAGCACCCACTGTCATATCACCGCTGATTCCAGAGAAACAGTCAAAATATAGAGTCCTCATTTCTGTACGTTCCTTTCTTGTTTGAAGTTTTTTGGTTGATTAGCGCGGCATAATACCCAGCGCCAAATCCATTATCAATATTTACGACACTGATCCCGGGGGAGCAGGTGTTCAGCATTGATAGCAGAGCTGATAGTCCTTGAAAGTTAGCTCCGTATCCGATGCTTGTGGGAACAGCTACGATAGGATTGCTAATCAATCCGCCTACCACACTTGCTAATGCGCCTTCCATGCCAGCAATAACAACCGTCGCCGACGCATTCTCAATCCGTTCAAGCTGGTGGAACAGGCGGTGTATCCCAGCAACGCCGACATCGTAAATCCGTTCAGTTTTACATCCAAAAGCTTCGGCTGTAATAGCAGCCTCTTCCCCAACAGGAAGGTCGGATGTTCCCGCACAGACAATTGCAACGTATCCATCATACAGGACTTCAGGCTCTTCGGAATGTACCCAGGTCAATGCTTTGGCAACAGGGTGATAGGTGAGCATGGGTAGTATTGCTTGAATTTGGTGTGCTTTTAATTCGTCAATTCGTGTGGCAAGGACACGCCTGTTTGTTTTCATAAGGCTATTTATAATGTTAATGATTTGGTGGACCGTTTTTCCTTCACCAAATACTACTTCTGGAAAACCGGTCCGTCCTTGACGAAAATGATCAAGCTTTGCAAACCCTTCCAAATCCTCATATGGCAATAGTAATTTTTTAGCGTGGTCTACATTTAAGGAGCCTTCCTTAACCTGCTGAAGGATATATTCAATTTGTTCCATTTACATATCAACCCCTAATTGTTTTGTGAGTAGTTATACCTTTGAAACTCCTTGTGCAATCATCTTATTCATGTTGCCACTTTTGTACCCTGCCAGGTCTAGTGTTACATACTTGTAGCCATATGATTCAAGTGCATTGGAAACCACCTTGTAGTTTTCGAGGATCACTTTGAGATCAGGGGGATCCACTTCAATACGGGCAATTTCTTCATGAGTTCTTACCCTAACCTGCCTAATACCAAGCTTCTTTATAAAGAACTCTGATTTTTCTACTTTTGTTAGTTTTTCTTGTGTAATCGTTTCGCCATAAGCGATCCTCGAAGATAGACAAGCCATGGCTGGTTTGTCCCATGTCGGCAACTTAATCTCCCTAGATAATTCACGAATTTCAGTCTTATATAAACCTGCCTCCTGCAACGGACCTCGAACATCAAGCTCTTTGGCTGCTCTTAAACCAGGACGATGATCGCCCATATCATCGGCAATCAACCCATACACCACATTTTTGAATCCATATTTATTCATAATCGGATATACGTCGTTAAACAGTCCTTTTTTGCAGAAATAGCATCTATCTTTGGTATTTTCGGCATAGCCGGGCAGGTTCAACTCTGAAGTTTCTATTATAATATGTTTTGCCCCAATAAGGCTGGCCAATGCTTTCGATTCTTCTAGTTCAACTGAGGGGAATGATTCTGAATTAGCCGTTATCGCCACCACATTTTCTGGTTCAAGCACATCGACTGCCACTTTCAATAAAAAAGTGCTGTCTACACCGCCTGAAAAAGCAACAGCCACGGATTCCATTTCTCTAAGTATTGATTTAAGTTTTATATATTTTTCATGAAGCATGCCCTTGTCCCTCCTTTATTTCATTAGAGAAATTCTTCTGGAAATATAGTAATATTTAAATTTTTGGCGTAAGATTCACGCTTTTAACCTCAAACATGGAACACAAAGTCTAAATTTCCAATTTTACTTTATGTGTGTCTCTTGTCCCATTTACTAACTTTCATAAAAAAGCAAGAAAAAATTTTCTGGATTTTTCCTCTTCATTCATTACTATATTATAATTTAGATTAAGATATTTTCTCGGGATAAATTAAATAATATTTTGAGATACCGATGTAGGTTTTCAGATGAATCAAGAATTCGAGATTCCCAAGTTAACAACCTTTATGGTGCTTGAAAGGGAAATATAGCTTTCTTCTCACAAGGGAACAATCATAGAGGGGTAAGATAAAGAAATTTAGAGCGGTCCCTACTATTTATATTCCTCCCTGCTAATTTAGTATTAAAATCTTTGGGTATAGTAGTTTTCGTACCTTCTGCAAGGGCCTTTAATTGCTAAAACGATGATTTTTTAGAACTGTGGCTATTTGCATAAATCAAAAAGCGAGAAGCCTATTCAGTTAACTTTAGATAAATACTAACATGTATAAAGTTAAATGATAATCAAATTTTATGCAAACGTTTAACAAGGATGATAATCCTCATTAGAAATAAAAACCCTTTTAAATTATGTGATCTACTAATTTATATTTATCATTAATTAGCAATACTATGAAATAATTAATAGGTTCTAAAAGGTTTCGGAGCTCTAGTTTAAACATTATAAAAAAAGTGTGTGTAGCGCTAAGAGAGATAAAACGTTTGAGTAAAAAATATTTTGAAGTTTCTCCCCTTAATGCTAACATATATAATGCATTGGACATTTATCTCATAACTAGATAGAAACTCAGAAAAGGTATGTCTGAAAACTAATTTATTTAGGACTTGAAACACATGGTGTTCCAAAATATTTCATATTTTGAAGAGAGAAGGAGTAAAAAATGCCATTAATTCCATTAATGCCTTTGCTTCACGCTACAGAAAGATATCGCTTTGGGCAGCCTGCATTTAACGTCAATACGATTGCGCAGGTAAAAGCAATCATCGAAGTTCATGAAATGTTTAGATCTCCAGCATTAATTCAAGGTGCAGATTTAGCGAATGGCTTTATGGGGGGGAGAACTGACTTCATCAGTTCAACCATTGAAGATAAAAGGAAGGGAGCGAAGCTACTAGGTGATGCTGTAAAGAAATATGCAGAGAATTCGCCTATTCCCATAGTACTTCACTTAGATCACGGCAAAGATTTAGAATCTGTTAAGGCAGCAATTGATGGCGGGTACACGTCTGTAATGATTGATGGTTCTTCTCTTCCTTATGAAGAAAATATAGAACTGACGCAGGAAGTAGTCAAGTATGCACATGCCAGAGGGGTTACAGTTGAAGGTGAACTAGGCGTGTTGGCTGGTGTTGAGGATCATGTTTTCTCAAACCAATCAACCTATACCAATCCTCTGCAAGCGCTTGATTTCATAAAAAGGACTGAAGTTGACAGCTTAGCAATTTCCTATGGTACAATGCATGGGCCAAATAAAGGGAAAGATGTTAAGCTAAGAAGAGAAATAGTCGTTGCTATTAAAGAAATACTTAGACATGAAGGGATATTTTGTGCCATTGTTTCCCATGGTTCTTCTACCATACCTGGACATATTGTGGACGAAATAAATGGTTATGGGGGAATTGTTGAGGGCGCTCAAGGAATTTCAATTGGTGAATTGAAGAAGGCAATTTCTGCTGGGATCAACAAAATAAATGTCGATACAGACATCCGACTGGCGACTACAAGGAATTTGAGAGAATTATTTATGAAATCTCCCGCTATGAAAAACAGCGATTCAGTAGGAGCGATATATCAACTCCTGGAAGAAAACAGAAAACAAGTAGATCCACGAGTATTCTTCCAACCCATTATGGACACGGTTACTTCTGGTAAAATTCTTGATGACGATGTAGCAGCAATAATCAATTCCGTTGAATTAGCAGTAAAGGAAATTGCAGGGTCCTTAATTGTGAACTTTGGTTCTGCTGGCAAAGCCCCTTTGGTTGAACTTCTTTCATTGGACGATATGGTTCGTATTTAGATTGGACTTAGATTAACAGGCATACTTAAGAGGAACAAGATTTAAGGATTAGCAATTGACCTTTTGGAGGGGTAATATGGAAAATGATCAAAGTTCAGTAACGTTAAAAGATATTGCGAAAATGGCAGGGGTCTCTATAACAACTGTATCAAGGGTCATTAATCATAGTAATACCAAAGTTGCGAGCAAAGATGTGCAGAGCAAGATCTGGGACATAGTAAGGCAGACAAACTACGTACCAAATGCCACTGCGCGCAGATTGAAAATGAAGGATTCTCACTTTCCGCAGAAGACCCAATCAAAGACGATTGGGTGTATCTATGCACGTTCAACTGTTGGTGACAGCAATCCATTTTTTTCAGAAATTGCCCGTTCACTGGAACGTGAAGCGTTTAAACTGGGATACATATTAAAATATTCCTTTTCAGGATATGACATTAATGACCCCAAAACATACGAGCTCATTTCCTCTTATAATGTTGATGGTGTCGCAATCCTGGGAAGGTTTGATAAACATTTACTAAGTTTCATAAAAAAGCATTACAAATATATCGTATATACCGGGTTGAATAAGGTAGCACATGCTGACTATGACCAGGTCTTGACTGATGGCTACCAGGCAGCAATTTCTGTTGTAAAGTATTTAAATAGACTCGGGCACACAAAGATTGCGTATTTAGGAGAAACTAAAAACGAAGTTAGGTACCAGGGTTATTGTGATGCAATGAGGCAATTAAATTTGACTGTAAGAAATGAAAATATCATAGAATGCCAATTTTCTTCCGAATACGGTTACTTGGCTACCAAGGAATATTTAAAAGATAAAAGAGAGGTCACAGCAATTTTTTGCGGAAATGATTTATCTGCGATTGGTGCTGTCAAGGCCATTAAGGAAAGTGACTTGAAGGTTCCAGAGGATATTTCCATCATGGGAATAGATGATATCGATACTGTCCAATATGTTTCTCCGATGATCACTACCATTCATGTTCCCCGGGAAGAACTCGGGAAGGTCACCGCTAAACTATTGATCGATCGAATAAATAACGGAAAAAAAATCCCTATGAAGATCGAGTTACCTTATTCTATAATAGAGCGTGAAAGCTGTATGGATATAACGAAAACAAAATAAAATTAGATAGATAAAGCCAGCCATAAACAACTCGGGTCCCATTCCATAAATCGGGATCCTTTTTTATTTTTAAAAGCTAATAAATTCAGCGTAAAATAAGAATTTATATGTAAAACGTTTAACTAAAAAAGCGTTTACATTTTAATCACCTATGATAGGATGAAATTGTAAACCGTGTCATTTGTTGTGTGAAACTCAATGCTGAATGTCAATGAAGTACATTAACAGAGGGTAGGTGAGAGTGGATAAATTCAAAGTATAATTTGAGTCGATCATTGAAGAAATTATGATTATTTAGGAGGGGAATTATGAGAAAGACACTGCAATTTTTAATAGTGCTGTTGATTGTAGGTACACTTCTGGCTGCATGCAGCAGTAGTAAGGAAACGAGTGGAGAAAGTTCAGGAAAGGGTGCAGTTGAGTTAGAAGTCGTATCCCACAAACCCGAATTAAATTCAGTTTGGCCAAAAATACTTGAACAGTTTCACAAGGAATACCCAAACATCAAAGTTACTGTAAACAATCCTCCTGAGACAGCCACTGTCCTGCAAACGAGAGCAGTCGCCAATGATATGCCTGACATAGCAACATTCCCGTATAATACTGCGGAGTTAGGGCTTGTTTATGAAGGGTATTTTATCGATTTAACCAAAGAAGAATTCCTTAAATCTAATTTCAGTCAGGATGTGGTGGATGATAATAAAATTGATGGAGTAAATTACTTTGTTCCGTATTTGGCCAATGGTACTGGAATTTACTACAATGTGGATCTTTTTAATGAACATGATATTGAAATACCAAAAACGCAAGATGAACTATTTGAAGTTTTGGACTATTTCAAATCTAAAGGAATCATGGGCTTATCTTTTTCTGACCAGGAACTATGGACTATTGGAGCATTAGGTGATAGGTTAACTGGGCTGTTTTTCGATGATAAGGGTGAACTGTTCAAGGATATTGCAGAAGGGAAAGCTTCTGCAGCAGATCATCAAGGTATGAAAGAAGTAGCGGAGTTTATTTTGAAATTGCACAAATACGGCCAAAAAGACAGCCTTGGCGTTGGTTATGAACAAGCAATAAATGAATTTGCGAATGGTAAAGCCGCAATGATGTATCAGGGAACATTTGCCCTGCCTCTAATTAAGGAAGCAAATCCTGATCTGAACATATCCATGTTCTTGGTACCTGGCAAGACAGAAGCAGAGACTAAGGTTGGAACCAATATGGATTATGGGTTAGCGATTTCCAAAGATTCAGAGTATAAAAAAGAGGCGAAAATCTTTTTGGAATGGTTGACAAAGAAAGAAACTGCACAAAAATTCCATGATATCGAAGGATCTCCATCATTGGTTAATGGCGTAGAATCATCGGTACCTGAGCTTGAGGCAGTGACGAACGCGATAAAAGAAGGTAAAAACTTTAAAATTCCAAGGAACTATTGGGCCCCAGGGATGGTGACGGAGTTTAACAAAGTTTTACAAGATTTAATTGCAACTGGTGATGTTGATGCTTCTATGAAAAAGCTGGACAAAGCAGTAAAGCAAATCTATAACAAATAGATTTTAGAGGGAAAGGAATATCTACATCTTCAGACTTTGGGCCAATTGCTATACAACGTTTAAGATGTGATTCTAAAATCATTATCTTAAACGTTGTAAGTGAGGTCCAGGATATGGAGATCGTTGGAGTGGAGGAGGAAGTGGAAATGGCATTTAATGGCAAAAACAGGGAGAAAGGTTCGAAACGTTTAACCGATTTTTTTATAACGTTGCCAGGACTTATTATTTATTCTGTTTTTTTTGTTATCCCCCTTTTAATGGGGCTTTTCTACAGTTTCACAGACTGGAATGGAATCAGCCAGCAATTCAATGTAATTGGATTTGAAAACTATCAAAGATTGATTGACGATGAACGTTTCATTGAAACTTTAGGATTCACTTTTAAGTATTCTTTCTTTTTGATAGTGGGAGTCATATTTTTTGCTATAACTATAGCTTTGATTTTAGAATCCAAAAATTTAAAAGGCTTTTCTTTTTTTACTACCGTTTTCTTTGTGCCTGCCGTAATGAGCTTAGTTACTGTTGGAATGATTTTTAAGGAAATGTATTATAGGGCATTGCCGGCACTTGGGCAAAATCTTGGTATTGAGGCCCTTTCTACAAATATTTTATCAAATCCTGACATGGCGGGGTTTGGTATCCTCTTTGCAAATATCTGGACTGCAACGGCCATCCCTATGGTATTGTTCGCTGCTGCACTTCAAAACGTGCCTGGCGAATTGTATGAGGCAGCTGAAATGGACGGGGCTAGCTACAGCCAAAAATTCAAGCATGTAACCTTCGCTTATTTAATCCCTACCATTAGTATAGTGTTCATTTTACAGCTTAAAGCCGGTTTGGGAGTCTTCGACTATGTAATGGCCATCACGGGTGGTGGTCCAGCTGGTGCAACTGAATCTATTGGGACTTTGATTTATAAACTCGCATTTGAAGAACGAAGGTTCGGCTACTCGGTAACAGTGGGAGTAATAGTTTTTTTGCTGATTGCAGCGATTTCACTGATCCAGGTTAAATTAACCCAGAAAAAGGAGGTGTCAGCTGAATGATTTACCGATTGACACAGATGGGGAAATACTTATATTTGCTTATAGGTAGTATTTTAATAATTGGACCGCTGTATTTAAGCATAATAAATGCCATGAAAACAACACAGGAGCTATCCAAAAGCTTCTTCGCGTTACCAGAAAACTTGAATTTCACAAACTTTATTAAAGTGATCAATACATCGAATTACTTTCAATACCTCACCAATTCACTATTTATAACCATTATTGGAGTCATATTGATTCTGATCGTTGCTCCGCTGATCTCTTTTTCTATCGCAAGGAATATGGATAAAAATAAGTATTATAAATTTTTATTTTACTTTATTTTGCTTGGGATATTTGTCCCCTTTCAGGTAAAGATGGTACCGATTGTAAAGCTCTTGTCTGATTTGGGTTTAATGAACCATACGGGATTGATATTGCTATACGTAGCCGGAGCGCTTACCCAGGATGTCTTTCTTTTGGTAGGGTACATAAAAACTTTACCTATTGAAATAGAAGAAGCAGCCGAAATAGATGGGTGTTCGCGAATTCAAACCATTACCAAAATTACATATCCCTTAATGAAACCTATTTTAGCCACCATCATTATAAAAGATGCTTTATGGATATGGAATGATTTTCAGATGCCATTGATTGTATTGAGCGCAGCCCCGGATAAGTGGACACTTCCAATGTTCGTTTATAACTTCCAAAGCACTTATTCCGTAGATTTCACGATGGCGTTTGCTGCATTCGTTCTAGCATTGCTCCCTGTTTTAATTTTGTACATGATCATGAGGAAAAGAATTATGGGTGGACTTACTACGGGTGCGGTAAAGTAGGACATCTAAAAAGATAAACAATCGAAAGGTGATGTTTCATTCTGATGAACAAAATAAGATTCGGTATTGTTGGGACAGGAAAGACAGTAGGTATTGCCAGCAATCATTTGGAGGGTATAAATAACTGCGATGATACCGTGCTGGCAGCCATATACGATATTGATAAGGAGATGGCTAGATCCTTTTACTCTCGTAACAATCTAGAAAATGTAAAGATTTGTGACAGTTATGAGGAACTGTTGGGGATGGTGGATGCCGTGTCAATTTGCGTTCCAAATGACCAGCATATTGAGGTTGCTATTAAAGCCTTGGACCACAATAAACATATATTAGTGGAAAAACCAATTGCCGTAAATGCTAAGTCAGTGGATGAGTTGTTAAAGGCGGCAGAATCGAATGCTGACGTAATTTCAATGGTAAGCTTTAACTATAGGGAATTCCCAATATATGAATTTATAAAAGAATTAATTGATAGTGGAAAACTAGGCGCAATTTATACATGCAGGCAGCAGCTTGGAGGAAACAGGATAGCGGATAAAAGTGTAGAACGGGAATGGCGAATGGATAAGGAACAGTCAGGACCAGGAGCGGTAAGTGACTTTGGCTGCCACATGCTGGATTTAGCTTATTACTTACTATCCGCATCGGAAGGTAAATTGAAGGATTTCAAACTGGTTTCGTCTACTCATATTAATGAAAGAAACGATCCAGCAACAAAAGAAAAAAGAACTGTGACTAATGATGATTCAGCCATGTTTATCGCGAAGACTGAAAGTGGTGCGTTGTTATCTTTTTCAGCCAGCCGTGTCGGCGTATGCAACCATACCATTGAAGTGGTTGGTGAAGGAGGCATGGTATGCGGTGATTTCAGCAGACCTAATGAAATCAGCGTTTGGTTAAAAAATAAAGAAGGCGCATATCAAGCTGAAGATAAAACAGTGGTGGAATTGGAAGGAAAAGGCGGACATAATGGTATCATCCAGAATTTTGCCGATTGTGTTTATGGTAAAGCAACAAACGAAAGAACGATTAGGCATGCAAAATTCATTCAGCAAATGATAGATGACATGCTTGCAAATCATTAAATCAAGGAGGTATACATCATGCGCGTAGGTTTTTTGACAAATGTGTTGGCCGAATCAGGAGTTAGTGACCTGAAGGACCTGGCTACTTGGGGATATGAAAATGGATTTACAGATTTGGAAGTTGGGCCGTCGGTCGACTTAAAAGAAGATGAAGTTGAAAAAATCAAAAGTTCCGGGACAATAGACATTTCTGCCCTAACATATTGCAGGAACTTTTTGGATCCTAACAGCGAAATGGCAGAATATTACAAAAGTAACATTATTAAAAGGATAGAGTTGGCAGGGGAATTTAATATAGAAAAAGTGCTTTGCTCAACAGGAGTTTCTAAAGATGCATATGATGGAGTCCGTTTTAATCCCATGAAAAGTATAGAAGCATCAGTAGAATTTTTAAAAGTAATGGTTGAAAAGGCAGAGGAAAATAACGTAACCCTTTGTATAGAAAACTGCCCTCTAATGGGGAATATAGGCATTTCTCCATATATGTGGGATGAAATCTTTTCGCGAATTGACAGCGACAAACTGAAGCTTGCCTATGACCCTTCCCATTTGATATGGCAATTCATCGATCCTTATATTCCTATTCTTGAGTTCGGCCATAAAATTGGCCATGTTCACGCAAAAGATACGGAAATAAATTATACCACCTTGCGAAGAACTGGAATTTTGTTCAACCCGAAAAATGGAGAAATTGATTCTTCCGGATGGTGGAGATATAGAGTACCTGGCTTAGGGGAGCTTGATTGGAATAAATTCATTGATCATTTAAACCAGGTTGGATTCGATGGGACCATAAGTATCGAGCATGAAGACCCCGTTTGGGATGGGACTCAGGAAAAAGTTAAGGCTGGATTGATAAGAGGGCAAAAATATTTAAAACAGTTTATATAAACGAATTCTTTCACTCAAGTAAAAAAGCTATGTCACAACCACTCAAACCGAAAAAAGGAGGAAAATCAATGAATAAATTAAAGGTTGGAGTCATTGGTTGTGGAAGAATCTCTGTTGTATATGCAGAAGCATTTAAAAGGTTAAGCAACATAGAAGTAAAATACGCCTTGGATATCGATTTGAGGCGTGCAGAAAAATTTGCTATGAACTTTAGTGGCTGTGAATATTCCGACTCTATTGAGGATCTATTGCAGAAAAACCTGGACGTCGTTCATGTTCTGAGTCCGCACTATTTGCACAGGGAGCATGTTATTCAGTGTCTTGAAGCAGGCTTTAATGTTTTGACTGAAAAGCCAATCGCAACAACGTTAGAAGATGGTAGAGCCATGGCAGAAACAGCTAAGAATACTGGAAAAAAGTTAGGAGTAATATTCCAGAATAGATATATAGATGGAATTATTGAAGCGAAAAAGCTGATTGACCAGGGGGCATTTGGAAAGATAACTGGTGCATGGTCCTCGCTAAATTGGCATCGGCCTCCCTCATACTATCAAATTGAATGGAAGGGTAGCTGGGAAAAAGAAGGCGGTGGGGTCGTTATTGACCAGGCAATCCATTCTATCGATTTGGTCCGTTACTTGGTCGGGAGTGAAGTGAAATCGATAAAAGCGCAAATAGACACAAGAGTTCTTACTCAAATCGAAGTCGAGGATGTTGCAAGTGCTGCAATTACATTCGAGAATGGGGTCATTTATTCATTCTTCGCCTGCAATTACTTTACTAGCAACAGTCCGATCAGGATTGAATTGAGTGCTGAAAATGGGTCTATTTTGCTTGAAGGAGAAAAGGTAACAATTAGATTGAATGGAAAAGAGCTTATCATCCATCCAACTGCGGAGATAAAAGGCGAAGGGGAGACATATTGGAGTAACTATCATACTAGCCAGCTAAAACACTATTATCAATGCCTGTTAAATGATAAACCAGTGCCTGTCAGTCCGGATGATGCAATCAAGACATTGGAAGTAGTACTCGGTATATATGAATCTGCTAAGCGAATGTCACGGGTTTCAATGGAAAAGTGAAATTCTCAAAAAGAAGGTGTTTGGCATGAATGATATTAGACTGGAATTTTTGCAAAATAAACAATTTGTTTCTGATCAGGAATTAAACGAACGGTTAAGTAAAAATAAAAAATGGCTGGATGAGGCGCTTGGAAAAGTCTATTCGGAAAGGACCTCCCACCAGGATGATGTCTGGGGCTGGATGGATGTAGAAGAGTGGGCCAGTGATGAAGCTGTACAATTTGTGAAAGAAAAAGCCGAAACAATAAGAAAAGAAGCTGATGTTTTTGTGATTGTCGGGGTTGGAGGTTCCAATCAGGCAGCAAGAGCAGTAATTAAAGCTCTGCAAAAAGAAAGTAAACCTGAAATTCTCTATGCTGGCAACAATCTTTCTCCACATTACATGAATAACTTGCTAAAACAGCTGGAGGGTAAATCCGTTTATATTAATGTCATTGCCAAAAATTTTGAAACTTTAGAGCCTGGATTAAGTTTCCGTATTCTGCGGAACTTCTTGTACAGTAAATATGGCAATGAAACTAATAAACGAATATCCGTTACCGGTACAATTAATAGTTCTTTACATCAGGTTGCCAAGGAACATAATTTTGATTTTTTTATTTTTCCTGAAAATATTGGCGGCAGATTTTCTGCTTTGACTGATGTTGGATTACTTCCTATGGCTGTTGCAGGTATTGATATTTCTAGCCTGATTGAAGGTGCCAAAAAAATGCAGGATCTGATGCACAACCAAACAGATATTGATAATCTGGCATTAAAGTATTCCACTTTCAGGAACATTCTCTTGGATAAAGGCTATAAAATTGAAATGCTCGCTTTTTTTGAACCTCAGTTCCACTATTTTTCAAAATGGTGGATTCAATTATTCGCAGAAAGTGAAGGGAAAGAGGGAAAGGGCCTTTTCCCTGTGGCTGTAAACTATTCTGAAGACTTGCATTCAATTGGTCAATACGTTCAGCAAGGACAGCCAATCATTTTTGAAACATTTCTTGATATTGAAAACCCTAACAGTAGTTTAGTGATCGAAAAAGACCATGTTGAAGACAACTTTGATTATGTTAATGGTGAAAATCTTTGGGAGATTAATAAAATTGCATTAGGTGCCACCATAGGAGCCCACTTTAATGGAGGTATACCATGCGTTAAATTTTCTGTGCCGGAAATGAATGAATATTATTTAGGGCAATTGTTTTATCTGTTTGAATTCACTGTTTATCTTTCAGGCAGAATACTTGGAGTGAATCCATTCGACCAGCCAGGAGTAGAAGATTATAAAAAACTGATGTTCGAAAAATTGGGAAGGGGATTTTAATCCAAATCCTATATATAATGTTGATTCTTTATTCTAAGCCGTATCCGGTGACGGTTCATATGGAATTAGATTGAGGCGATAAAAACAATGAAGAATAATATACTCATCGTTCATGGTGGTGGACCAACGGCTGTCCTTAATTCCTCCCTATATGGAGTCATTAAAGAGGCCCAAAATAATATTTGTATAGATAAGATTTACGGAGCTATTGGCGGTTCTGAAGCAATCCTCAAAGAAAACTTTTTAGATTTGGGCACAACTAAGGATGCTGATTTGGACCTATTACTGCAAACACCGGGAACAGCAATAGGCTCATCCAGATTTCCTTTGAAACAGGAACATTATGAGAAAATGCCAGATATCTTTAAAAAGCATGATATTAAATATGTACTATTCAATGGTGGAAACGGAACAATGGAAGCATGCGGGAGAGTCCATGAGGTATGTAAGAATGAAGAAATATATGTGATTGGGATTCCAAAAACAATCGATAATGATATTGCAATAATTGATCATGCACCTGGATACGGGAGCGCTGCAAAATTTTTAGCCCATACAACAGCGGAAATCGGGGCAGATGTGAAATCGCTGCCGATCCATGTCACCATCATAGAAGCAATGGGACGAAACGCGGGATGGATTACAGCGGCTTCTGCGTTAGCAAGAAAAAGAAAAGAGGATGCCCCGCATTTGATTTATTTGCCGGAAAGGCCCTTCGTAGAAGAGGAATTCATGGAAGATGTCAAGGAATTATACGATCGTTTGGGCGGAGTTGTTGTGGTTGTAAGTGAAGGATTAAAAAACGCTGAACAAGAACCAATCGTACCGCCTATTTTCCAGCGGGGCAGATCTGTTTATTACGGAGATGTAAGTGAATATTTAGCGAATCTCGTTATTAAAAGACTTGGAATTAAAGCCAGAGGTGAGAAGCCTGGTCTTGCAGGAAGAACTTCTATAGCACTTCAGTCCAAAATTGATCAGGAAGAAGCCGTTTTGGTTGGGAGAACGGCAGTTCAAGCTGCTGTTTCTGGCAGAACAGGTGTAATGGTGGGTATAAGACGTTTGCCGGAAGAAAAGTATTCAATCGAGACATTCTTGGTGCCAATTCAAGAAGTTATGCTTCACGAAAAAAAACTTCCTGATCATTTTATTAATGAGCGTGGGAATAATGTGACTGAAAAATTCATTCAGTGGTGTAAACCCTTAATTGGTGAAGAACTGCCTGAATTCCTCAGTTTCAAAGATAAAGAGATAAGAAAGTAGTTTTCCTCAAATTAAAGGGATTAAAAGGTGATAATCATGAAACGGATTTATGCGAATTTAAAACGGTTTGATATCCCGGCAGAATATGGCGGCATAAATCGTTTTACCAGAGCACCCGAATGGGGTAATTTCATTGTTCGAAGCACTATGGGAGGTTTAAAGCAATATGCAAACGACGAAGTAGAGTTTGTCTTTTTTTTGCCAGAAACCCATTTAATTAACGCTTTAAACTCTGTTAATGGGGAGACGAATATAGCTATTGGCTGTCAAAGTGTTTTCAGGGAAGATACAGCCAAGGGAGGAAACTTTGGTGCATTCACAAGCAATCGTACAGCTAATTCAATGAAGGCGATTGGGTGCTTGGACACAATTATTGGCCATAGTGAAGAAAGAAATGATAAGGAAGACTTAATCAGGGAAGCATCTGGGACTTCGTTAGATGTGATAAACCGCTTGTTAAATAAAGAAATCAAGGCTGCAATCGCAGCCGGAATGTCTGTTTTATACTGTATTGGAGAAAAAGAAGGAGAACAGGAACGCTGGCAGGAGATATTGCGTGAACAACTAAAAATAGGACTCGAAGGAGTAGAAACGAGTAGTGTCACAATTGCATATGAGCCAATATGGGCAATTGGACCAAAAAAAACTCCACCTGGCAAGGATTACATCCAGGAAGTTGCCAGATTTGTAAAGCAAGAGACAAACGGCTTACCTGTCATATATGGTGGAGGGTTAAAGGCAGAAAATGCCGGCATGCTTGCTTCAATACCGGAAATAGATGGCGGACTAGTTGCCTTAACCAGATTTGAAGGAGAAATAGGCTTCTATCCTGAAGAATACCTGGACATTGTCCAGACCTTTTTGGGCAAAAATCATTCAAGGGAAAGCAGGTGCATATAAGTGAAACTATCATTTGAATACGGACATGGGCTCATGGAAGCAGAATTGCCTGACAATACCGACGTGTTTGTGCCCGGTGAAACCGTACCGGATCCTCCATGTATTCCAGAGGATGAAATTGAAAAAGCAACCCTTGAATCAATTCGGAACCCAATTGGAATGGAGCCTTTGACAAAAGTCGGAAAAGAAGGGGCGAAGGTGGCGATTATCTTCCCTGACAGGGTAAAGGGGGGAGAACAGCCAACTGCCCACAGAAAGGTTTCCATAAAATTGATTTTGAAAGAGCTATATAGTGTGGGCGTTAAGCAGGAAGATATTAAGTTTATCTGTTCGAATGGCCTTCACAGAAAAAACACAGAAAAAGAAATCCTCAACATTTTGGGTGAGGAAATATTCAACAATTTCTGGTATTCAAACCAAATAATCAATCATGATAGTGAAGACTATGAAAACTTAATAGATTTGGGCACTACTGAGAGCGGGGATCCCGTCATCATGAATAAATATGTGTACGATAGCGATATTGCCATTTTGATTGGACATACACAAGGGAATCCGTATGGAGGCTATTCAGGCGGATATAAACACTGTTCAACAGGAATTACCCATTGGAAATCGATAGCATCTCATCACGTACCCAAAGTTATGCATAGGAAGGACTTTGTACCTGTCAGCACTAAATCATTAATGCGGACAAAATTTGATGAAATCGGCGAACATATGGAGAAACGGATGGGAAAGAAGTTTTTCTGCTGTGATGCTGTCCTTGATACGAAGTCAAGGCAAATTGAGATTAATAGTGGATACGCCAAAGAAATGCAGCCCAAATCCTGGGCGACAGCCAATAAAAGGACTTTCGTTCCTTTTGCAGAGAAAAAATATGATGTCCTGGTATTTGGCATGCCGCAATCCTTCCATTATGGTGATGGTATGGGAACGAATCCCATCATGCTCATGCAAGCAATATCCGCCCAAGTGGTCCGACATCGCAGGATAATGAGTGACAAATGTGTAATCATCTGTTCAACTACCTGCAATGGCGATTTCCATGAAGAAAACTGGCCATATACAAAAGAGATGTATGAACTTTTCCAAAAAGATGGTATGAATACTCTAAAGGATCTAAATCATTTCGGAGAGTATTTCGCAACGAACCAAGAATATATTCGAAAATACCGTTATGCATATTCATATCATCCCTTCCATGGATTTTCAATGATTTCTAGTGGACATATAGCCGAAAAACATGCAGCCGCAATTTATGTTGTTGGAGCAGAAATGCCAGGCTTTGCAAGAGGAATGGGTCTAAAGACGAGAGCAACTTTTGAGGAAGCTTTAGAGGATGCAAAGAAAAAATTCGTTGGTAATGATCCTTCTATACTTGCGCTGCCAAAGGCATTTAAAACAGCTGCTGTCCATCTAATGATGAAGAATGATGTATATAATGACGAAGAATTTCTTCATCATATGTAGTAATTGAAAAAAATAATAACTCTTTCTTTATACCCTAGATTCCCGAATTGTATAAGAGGGTCTTCAAAACCCTTGAAAACAAAGGACGTTGCCACGTTACAAAATCAGTTATATATAACGATTTATTATGAAGAAAAAACGTTATAAACATTGTATATAAAGGCTTTCACTACAAATTCTCGTTACAAATTTTAGGAATGCAGGTTATACATGAAATCCCTGTTGTTTGGAAAAGAAGAAATCGTGGCAGGGGATTCTTTTATCAATTTGAATGGCTGTTATCTGTTTTTGGAGTATTAAGAAAGAGAACCTAAATAAAGTGTTAAAGGAGCAATGCATATCGATAATCAGATAGATGTCATATTTCCATAATAATTGCTATTAGCAATGGGGTTTTCCCAGCTACTATAGGAAGGATAATATCTCAAAATTAAGAGGAAATGGTATATCGATGTGAAGGACAAAATGGAAAAGGAATTGTTGTTTAACCATATATATATATTTCATTCATTTGTTTTTCTTCTTTATGGGATAAATGTATTCATTCATTGTGAGGCTTGGAATTATTTTATTGGTATGCTTACATTGTTAATGTTATTGGTTTCCTTACCTGAAGCAACCAGAACGTTTAAAATCCTCGCTTCTTCATTTATCGTTATAGGTACGATAGGGTACATGGAATCTGGCCAATCATTAATAGAAACCCCTGCATTCGTTACATCAAATTTACCGATTTTATCTTTGTTATCAATTCTTCCTTTGATGAGTAGCGTAGTCCACATCGGGAGATATGATAGGACTCTAAAAAACCTATTAAATCTTCATTCCAACCATATGGGCGGACTTTATGTACGGAGCGCTATTTTAACAATTGTTCTGTCAGCCTTCCTTAATTTATCTGCATTAACAATTTCACAAGAAGTGTTGAAGAATAAATTAAGGTTTGTAGATAAAGATGTAAGAGATTCCTTTATTAGAAATGTAACAATAAGAGCCTATACGCTAGCTCTTCTATGGAGCCCCTTAGAGATGCTGCTCGCCATGTCATTGCTTATTACAAATGTATCATATGATTCTGTTCTAATTTATCTGCTTCTTATAACCTTGATTGCTTTTTTGATTGATACTCTTTGGGGAAACATTCGTTATCGAAAATATTCTTTTGAGTTTCCCCTCGAAAGGGTAGTACATAAAAAACAATTGAAAGGAAAAATAATTGAATTATTTGTAGCAATAACATTATTTTTAGCTTTAATAATCTTAATTGGTAGACTGTTAAATCTAAATTTTATCTTTACCGTTACGCTCCTTATTCCCTTTTTTTCTTTAAGTTGGGCTAGCATAATAGGAAGGAAAAGGAGTTTTTTAATTAGTGGATGGGTATCTTGGAAAAAGGAAACAAATAATATGCAAAATTTTATTTTGTTGTTTATTTCATTATCTTATTTTTCGAATGGTATTAGCGGTTCTTCAGTTACTAATTACATTCAAGATGCTGTTTTGGAAGCTACCGACTACCCATTGTTAATTTTTTTGTTTATTCAGATTATATTTATCGTATTAAGTGTTTTGGGCGTTCATCCAGTTGCAACAATAGGAATCTTCAGTAGTTTAGTCTTAGCATTGGAAGAAACGGTAAATCCGACAAGCTTGGCACTTGTTATAATTGCAGGGGCAATTTCAACAGTAGCAGTTGGAACGTTCAATTTAGTGGTGCAGTTGACATCACGCAATACACAGCAAAGCCCATTCCGAATTACTTTAAGTAATCTTCCATATGCGATGTTGCTTTGTGTACTGGGCATACTTTTCGCATATCTTCTCTTATAACCGTGAGCCATTGGAGGGCCGGATGGCAAGAAATGAAGTTTTGAATAAAGTGGTTGATGCCTAAAAAGATATGATTCGATAGTTGAAGCAGCTCTTAAAAAATGCCTTCCGATTCATTGGGAGCAATAGATAGGCAACACTGAAATTTGAAAAATAAGCCAAGAAACACAAAATCCGAATTGGTTAAGATGGAGCAGGAGTTGATAAAACTAATCAATCGATTGATGAAATAGCGCAAAGGATCAGGAAAGAGAAGTAAGAGAGTTAGCGAATAATGTAGAGAGGCAGCCAGAACAGAAAGAAATGAATCTTTTTGAAAAATTGTGGGACAAATAGACGGTTCTTTTAGAGGACAATCGGAAGTTTTGCTCAAAAAAAGGCACGATCAGCGGTTTTAACTGCTCATCGTGCCTTTTGCTTTTTAGATTTTTCCTCTAACCCGCAAAATTTTTGATTGCCTGAGAAGAATGAAGTCGCGGTCTTAGATTATCGTCAAACCTGTCGTGTTTATTCACAAATTTGTCCTATTTAACCTGCATTCCCGAGAATCTGTA
>NZ_JXIQ01000208.1 GCF_000934845.1 Mesobacillus subterraneus | reverse complement strand
AAACCACCCATAATGAAGTTTACAAAAAACTAGGAGTGAAAGATCCGTTGAAAAGGGATCACAGAATTGTCGGAAAAAGGTTGTAGTGACCAAAATAAAAGTAGAAATCCCATCGCGGCGGGATTTCTAAGCAATTTTGGCGAAACTTGGGTTAGGAAACATTCTCATTCCACCTTTTTTATCAAACTTTATTATAAATGATCATCTTCACTCAAATTTGATACAATCTCCCTGGGAACAGGTTTAACTCCGGTCCTTTAGCGTATACTATCCGCGTTTATCTTAACCATCCATAACGGATGACTTTACAGTATTCAATGTAAAGTTATCCGTTTTTTTGTTTCTTTAAATCCCGGCACTAGTGTTGCACTAATTAAT
>NZ_JXIQ01000207.1 GCF_000934845.1 Mesobacillus subterraneus | reverse complement strand
GCAGCAGGAGGTACAGGATTGTATATGGCATCCGCGAAGGAAAATGCAGTGAATCCTGCTGAATTTATGAAGGAGCAGGGCATTGATTTTAAAAATATGGCAAACTTCATGGGTGATGGCAATTTTGGAAATATGCAGGAGTTCATGGGGGAGCAAGGAATTACTGTCGATGAGATAAATCAAATGAGGAAATCAGGAGATTTTGAGGATATGCAAAAATTCATGGATGATCAGAATATCAACTTTGGACAAATGCAGCCATATATGCAGGAAATGCATCCTGATTTGAGTACGAAAGACCTGGAGGATATGTATAAAGGGATGCATGGCACAGGTGGCGCATCTAACAGCCAGAATTTCCAGGGTATGGGGAACACGGGCTTATAAAATCTAACTGAGCCGGTTTTCCGGCCGTTAACACCCGAATTCAGGAGGAATGCAACAATGTTTACGCTGTTGATCTTGGCAATAGGTTTTTACCTTTACAAAACAGGCGATTTACAAAAGTTCTTTGGAAAAATGGATACTCAAGTTCCAGAGAATAACTCAGCCAGACAAATCATTGATTTGAGGTATGCTGAAGGCAAAATTACCGAAGAAGAATACGG
>NZ_JXIQ01000206.1 GCF_000934845.1 Mesobacillus subterraneus | reverse complement strand
TTCTTCCAGTATTTCCGCTTGATTTGGCTTCTCGAGCAGAGGTTCTTCCAGTATTTCCGCTTGATTTGACTTCTCTTGTGGAGTTTCTTCATGTATTTCCGCCTGATTTAGCTTCTCGAGCGGCAGAGTTTCTTCCTGCATTTCCGCTTGATTTGGCTTCTCGAGCGGAATTTCTGTCAGCATTTCCGCCTGATTTGGCTTCTCGAGCGGAATTTCTGTCAGCATTTCCGCCTGATTTAGCTGTTCCTGCTGAATCAGGCTGTCTTGGATTCTGTCCCTTCTTACAGGTTTCAGTCCTATGTCTTGTTGCACTGTTTCAAATTCGGTCATTTCATATTCTACTTCTTCCAGGCTTCTTTGATGTTGTTCTTTCTTTGGCGGCCTGTTGAATGCGTATATTGGCGATGGAATTTCGGTTGGCTTGAATGGTTGCGTACGTTTCGGACCGCTGACTTTTTTTGGTTCATATGAATAAGCGGAAGTAGCTTCGTCTTTTTTGTCTGAATTCGCTGGCGCTTTCCCTTTTCCTGCTTCCTCATTTCCTTCTGCCTTGTTCCGTCTTTGTGTGGATTCCTGCCGGAGGAGGCTGTCACTCGTATATTTGAATGGGCCCCTTTCATTGATAAAAGGCTTTATTTCTTCCATCCGGCCAACCCATTCCTGCCGAGAATGTCTCGGATTTTCGCCCGTAAGCTTCTCATCAGGAATCAACGGAAACCGGAACTGCCCCTTCGGATATTGGTATACTACCTTTGCCTCAAGATCTTTTTTATGGTTGCGTTCGTCTTTGGTCAATTTTGGTACTTTCTGAGTCCTTTCCATTTCATTCACTTCATCATCGTCATTTTGAAACATTGCCATAATTTTTTTTATCCAACTCACATTAAATCACTCTTTCTTTCGCATTTCATTCTTTATTTTAACAGTAATTTAGTATTTTTCGAGATAAATTGAAAGAATGAGCATTTTTAACGAGAAGAATTTTCCCCGAAAAACAACTTTAGGCTCAGTTATTCACAAAACCTTACATCCTGGATTCCCGAGATGTAT
>NZ_JXIQ01000205.1 GCF_000934845.1 Mesobacillus subterraneus | reverse complement strand
TTGCCTAAGCGTTGGGCTATGTGCTAATGCTGGACAAATTTATTTTGACAGGTTTGAAGGTGTAGAGAGGAAGTAGTCAAGAAAGCCCGGTTATCTTGACAGATTCTATGTTCTTAACAAAAAACCGATCCTGTGAGGGTTTGGGGTGAAATTATTTATTTGGATAGTGATAGGCTCGGTTGCGATCGGAATAGGTTTGAGCGAAGCGAGGAGGAGGCTCGCCAGTTGCACCACGGAAAGCGAGTGTCTGGAGTGGAAATCGATTATCAGCCAAACCAAAAAGGACCGGGCGGCTTTTGCCCGGTTTTTCTTTATTTCTTTGAGAATGGTTCAGCTCCAGCTTAGGAATAAAATCCATGTATTTTCATTCGAAATGAATGTTTTTATATAATAAAAACGGATGAATATTAAGAATTATAGCTGAAAAATTTTCATCAGACAGGCTCCTCAATCCTCGATTCGCTTATCTATGTGCCGCTCCTACAAATTCGAAACTTCTACTCCGCCTGGCAAGGCTGTGGAGTTGAGAGCTATGTCCGCCTAATGAAGTCCAAAATGACTTATTCAGGCGGACATCCGAGCCCAGGTAAGCTAGCAATGATGTTCATCAGGATAGTGGCGTTAGATGGTAGTCGTTGTCTGCGTTTAGCTAATCAGGGAGACCTGCGCCGCCTACCTATTCTTTCGATTGTACTGTTCATCGAATTCCTTGCCTTCGAGCGAAGCATCTAAAGTTAACGGTTCGTTGCAATACATGCAAATATCCACTCTGCCAAGCATTTTCGTTTGTTTTCCACAATTAGGACAAACTACTTGCACAGTCTTTGTCGATAACAATCCGATCCAAAAATAAACTACTGTGCTGGCAATAATAAATAGCAATCCCAAAATCATGAAAATACTCATAACCAAAAATGAACTGCGAAAGAAAATCCCGGCATACATCACAATGAAGCCAATGAAAATTAGGCTTAATGCAAAGGTGCGGATTTTATTTATTTTACTAGAGTACTTACCCATTTGAAATTTCCCTCCCTAAAATCTAACTATATCATACTTTTTTTGCCGAATAATCATAAAAAGTCCACCACTGTATTCGAAAATTGGCTAGATGAAATGCAGGAGATTTGATATCATTGTCGAACATATATGCTAACAAACCAATGGAGGAGTTTATTATGGAGGATATCCTTCGTTCAATTTATCAAGAACGGGCAAGCCATCCAAACACGATAGGAGTGGTTGCGGTGGAGAAACGGCACAAAGCGCTCGCTGCAACCGATACATTTGATGTCATTCTGCTGATTATAGTTAAAGAAAATATGGACCCTGTTTTTGTTAAACATTATTCCTATCAAGACAAAAAAGCAGCGATGCATATTGTTACCGAAAAGCAGATCCATGAATGGCTCCTAACTGGCAACAATAAAAAGATCTTTGATTGGCTTTACAATGGGAAGATCGTTTTTGACCGAAATGAAAAAATTGCTGAGTTGAAACATGAACTGAAAGAATTCCCGTTTATGGGTCGTAAAATTAAAATAGGGATTGAATTTGCCAAACTGATTAGAAGGTACTCAGATGGCAAGATGCTATTTGATAACCTTAATTATTTGGATGCCTATAATTATGTTGTTCATTCCTTGCATCACCTTGCGAGGCTTGCGGTCATAGAGAATGGGTTTCATCCCGAAGTGACCGTCTGGCATCAAGTGAAGCAGATTGAGCCAGAAATCTATAAATTATATGAAGAGTTGATATGCAGTGAAGAAACAATAGAAAAAAGATTGGAGCTCCTGTTCCTCGCTAGCGAATTCCTGATTCATAAACGGACAAAAATTGGTAGCCAGCATTTGGTCGAAGTGATGGAAGGAGCAGATTATTGGGCGTTCAGTGATCTAATGTCCCATCCGGAACTTTTGCCTTATTCGGTGGACCTAGGAATTCTTGTAGAATATTTAATTGAAAAAAAAATACTCGAAGTTGTCAACGTTGAAACAAAAGGGCAAAGTATTTATCACAGATATTATAAGGTTGCTGAAAAGTTATCCTAAAAAAACGAAAAACCTATTGACCAATCGAAAAATACTTGGTATATTAATAACCGTCGCTGCTGAGCACAGTGAAAATGTTTTTGCGGCAGACGGTTAATTACAAAAAACTTTTTTTGAAATGGCATTGACAGAAAAAATGTCAGATGGTATATTAGTAAAGTCGCTTCACGGTGATAAGCTAACTAACTTGTTCTTTGAAAACTAAACAAACAAGCGTCAACAAACAATATTTATAGTGACTTCTATTATATAGAGGATCACTAGCCAACGTTTTAACTTATGA
>NZ_JXIQ01000024.1 GCF_000934845.1 Mesobacillus subterraneus | reverse complement strand
ACAAAAAAGATTCGTTTAAGAATATTTGGCTCCATGCCTCGATTTTCCCGCAATTACAAAAAAGGGTAAATATATAAATTCTGATATCATAAGAAAAAGCACCCGTGACAGTGGGTGCTTTTTCCTTACTATTGGATGTGATTTTCGGATTCTGAGATTTCGGTTAATGCATAACGAGCTTGATCGTCTGTCATCTCATCGACAGCAAAATCACCAAGTGCCACTATTCCTACCAATTTATCTCCTTCGACCACAGGGAGCCTTCTGATCTGGTGTTTCGCCATTAGGCTGGCAGCTTCTGTCGTGGACATATCGGGTGTAGCTGTAACAAGATGGTCACTCATAACCCTTTCCACCTTTGAGGAAGGTGGATGTTTTTCTGCTATCCCTCTAATGACGATATCACGGTCGGTAATCATCCCTGCCAGTTTATCATGATCAACAATTGGAATCGCTCCTACATCGAGTTCCTTCATCTTCACTGCTACTTCGAATACATTATCCAGCAAGGTACAAGTTTCTACATCGCTCGTCATAATATCACGGATTTTACGCACGGCTATTTTCCTCCTTTTTCGTTCAGATTAACCTGATCGTTATTATGGTTGCCGTGATTTAGCTATTTATGCCAAAAAAATTAGATTTTAAAAGATCCTATATTGAAAAAACGCAGGAAAGATGGAAAAATGCTTTATATTCATTGCAACTTAAACATATTTTTACTATTATTAAAATGGAGATATACCAAATTATAGCGCGATTCGCTTTCCATTGGTTATTAGGAGGGAACAGGATGAAATTTGAAAATACAGGTATTGAAAATCTTAAAGCGGACTTGAACCGACTCGATGAGCTTATGCTCGACTATGGTCTTGTTCGTGAGGGACAATGGGATTACGAGCGAGTAACTTATGACAAGAAGCTCGTCATCAAGGAAGGTACATATTATCTACGTGTCCAGGGTTATGCACACGAGGGTGATGTTGGAGCACACAAAGCAATCATTCAGCTGATGACTCCTTTGCTCGGCAAACATTATTATCCACACGGTATGGAATATGGGGAAGGGGAACACTTTCCAAAATCATTGGTTAACCAGTGTGAAAAACTTCTGAAGGAAGTAAAAGCAGAAATCGAAAAATTTGCTATTTAGAAAGAAAAGTGCAAGCCTTGTCATTCCAGAAGTTCGACGATTCTCTAAGAATTTTATGCTTGTTATCTCACAAAAAAGGTGCATTTATTGCGTCTTTTTTGCTTTTACACCAGTAACGATCACATCAATTTTTCGCGGCAATAAAGAAGTATAAAGAATAATTTCCTCAGCTATGCAGCGCTGAAGCTCCATTGCACTATGATAGACGGATTGCTCCCCTAGCATAGCTTGGACAAACACTTTTATTGTCACTTTTCCTTGTTCTAGCTCACAGCTGACTCCTTTGTCACTAAAAGCACCTTTTCGAAATACAGGTATTTGAATGGCAGAATGTTGCTGCCACCCCGTTTCATGAATGTTTGCATGGACGATGGCAAAAATTGCCTGGCTTACATCACCAAATTGAGCTGGAAGGATGTTCTCTGAAATCTTCATTGCCTCACCCCTAGATAGTTAGGTTATCGAACATAGTGTTAGCCGTATCGATCATTTTTTCAACAGCAGTCCGTTTATGTCCTTATAATAGTTAAAAATGCATGAGCAAACTGTTGTTTCTTATAGTAAATGCATACTATAATTTAAATGTTAAGGAATTTTGTTGATTTGACCAAATCTGAATGACTCCACACGAGTTTAGAAAGGAGCTCCAATTGTCCGGTATTCTCACAAAACGTACGGTAATTATCACTTTTATCACTATCTTTGTAGCAGCCATTCTTTTTATTATCATTCCTGTGTCGATTCCGTTAATCGCTGCATTGATCACCGCCCTCTTTCTTGAGCCGGCAGTGGTGTATTTTCAGAAAAAGTTTGCGAGCAGCAGACGGCTGGCTGTACTGATCATTTTCCTTCTATTTTTCTTTCTTATTTTAGTTATGGGCTATTTCCTTACAACGACGGCAATAACAAAGGCAATTGATCTTATAAATAATACACCAGTCTATATTAATGATATTACCAATGCCTGGTATATGGTCGAAAACAAATTCGTGGAAGCTGCGAACGACCTTCCCGCAGAGGTGATCATGGAAATTAGCAACAGAGCCGAGGACTTTGTTAATAATCTCAAAAATGACATGATCGCTTTTATTAATATAAATAATTTAAAAGTATTGTTGACTTATATTCCGAATTTTCTGATCAGTTTTCTTGTTTATTTAATTGCCTTGTACCTGTTCTTGCTGGAACTGCCTTCCTTACGAAAAAATGTCTATACTCACTTAACAGAAAAAACAGCGGATAAAGTTCATTTCATGACGTCGCGGCTTTCCTATGTTGTATTCGGATATATTAAAGCCCAATTCTTAGTCAGTGTGATTATTTTCACCGTTGCCTTGATTGGGTTGCTTTTTCTCACACCAAAATATGCTATTATCATGTCAGCGATCATCTGGATTATCGATTTCTTCCCGCTAATTGGCTCAATCGTCATCCTTGCACCTTGGTCTATTTTCCACCTTGCGACTGGAAATATCGCACTTGGGGTCCAACTTGCTGTTTTAGCCGCAACCTTACTGATCATCAGACGGTTAGTTGAACCAAAGGTGGGCGGTCAAATCGGACTGTCTCCCTTGGCTATATTAATTGCCCTGTACCTTGGATTAAAGCTTTTTGGTTTCATAGGCTTAATCACCGGTCCGCTTCTTGTGATCGGTTTTAATTCGGCGAAAGAAGCAGGGATCATTAAATGGAAATTTAAAATTTAAACACGTAAAAACCCGGAAGTCAACACACCGGGTTTTCCTGTTTTCTATTGTAAATCGTTAAAAGAAATCATAAAAGAGTGGTTTGAAGGCCGGGATGAGCTTCTCAAGCTCATCCACTTCTTCCCAATCTCCTTTTATAAGTTCCAATTCGTTCAATTCGTAAGGCCGCTTATAACCGAATAATATTGCCGTTAAAGAATTGATGTTCATTTGCAATCCGCGTTTTGGAGCCGTGAGACAGGAAGCCCCTTCTTTCACCGGATAAAACTTGATGCCTTGATTGCTTAGCAAATAAGTGCCATTATTCCAGGGAGCAGCGCTGTCATCGAGGTGAATGAAAACTTTTTTGTCGATATCACTAAACAAAAAGGGATAGCTGGACAGTGCCTCTTCGGCATTAACGATCCTCCCCATAAAATAGGGCGTAATCTCTGTTTTAAGCATAGGCTCTTTTAAAAAATACGGAAACGGATCATGAACGGATACCTTCAATTCCACTTTGTCCACCATAGAATCATGCTGGCAGACAAAGTTCCAAAGGCCTTTTCTCGCTTCATTGGTTAAGGAAACATATTCCTCCACCTTCATGATCTTATCCTTAACCTCGTAGATGAGGTAACCGGCTGGGACATTGGTTGAATCGTAATAGACAGCGGCAAAATTAGAGCCATATACACTCGATTTCCACCAATCAATATCACGTGCTAACATACCGCTATGCATAGCGGCATACTGACGATATACTGTTTCGATATCAAGAGTATGATCCTTCTCGGTATGGCGACCAATTTTTCCAGGCTGGATATCCAACGGCTTTAAATGGACCTTTTCCACTGTCACTTTCTTGTTATCAGAAATAATTTCCCAGCCAAACCTTCTGTAAAAATCGATTTGGAAAGGATGAAGGAAAGAAACAAGACTCCCATCTTGGTTCATATCTGCCAGCGCCCTTTTCAACAGGGCATTTACATGCCCTTTGCGCCGGTATTCAGGATAGGTAGCCACACCGGCGATTCCGCCCATTTTCCACTCTGTTTTTCCCAGCAATACCTTCAGAGAAAGAATATGCAGTTTGGATGCTAGCTCTTCTCCTTCGAAAATCCCTAACAACCGATGTTTTTTCAACTTTTCCAGCCTTTTTGGAATATCACTTTCCGGCACACTGTACTGAAAAGCATACTCGGATAATTTGATTGATTGCAGATAATCATCTGATGTTAAAACTTTTATCTCCATGCAATTGGATCCCCTTTCTGTCACTTGATAGGTTGCTTCGGACAGCTTTGTCGAGAATTCCCTAAGTTCCGAGAATCGCTTTGATGACTGAAGTAGTTTCTCCGCCCTTATAAAATACATAAAGAAGCAGATATACAGCTACACCTGTGATACCGGTAAAAAACCAGGTAACACTTGTTATCGGACCAAATTTCCGATGGCGCTCTAGTTTATTCTTGTATCCTGAGTAAAGAGAGATGATTCCAAGCACTGCTCCAGTTGTTGCAAGTGAAATATGGAAAATCAAAAATAAGGTATAATAGATCTTGATATCAGCTGGTCCACCAAAAGATGTGTTACCAATGAAAATCGTTCTTGTAGCGTAAATGACAAAAAAGATCGTCGCAAATATTCCTGCAAGGGTCATTGTCACACGATGTTTATCAATTTTTTTTTGTTTTATCTGTACCCAGCCTATTGCCACTGTAATGGCGCTGAGGACAATAAAGGTCGTGCTGATCGTAGGTAAAATTGGTAAATTCAACATTTCATTTCCCTCTCCATTCGTATTTCTCCATACAGTTAATTTTATGGGACATTCCCCTATTTTTCAATCTTTGATTACCTAAATCACAGGAAAAGCACTAAAAGAAAAGCTTCCTCTCCTAAAGGAAGCTTTTCCAATTCATTTATTTTAAAGGCTGTGGAGCGCTGGCAAAATTGATGGCATCCTGTTCAGCTTGTCGTGCCTCTTCATTCCGGAACCACTGGAAGAATGCATATCCGAGGAAAATACCATACACGATTTCCTGGATTACCTTCATGATGACCCCGCCAAGCTGTTGGTCATGCAAAAGCGAAATAGAACTGAAAGTTTCTGGTCCGCTGAGATTTAAACTCGATAGAGTGGACGGCGGTACACATAATTTCAATGCTTCTCCCCATGCATTCGGATCTGAAAAAGTAGCATACATTGGTGTGTCTGCAAAAATAATTAATGCACAAGCCGGGGTAATCAATACACCGTCCGCAAAGATATAGCCCATTTTTTTCACGCCCGATAATGTTTGATACTCCTCTAGTTTATTGACCAGAGGCCACCACATGAACATGGCCAGTACAAAAAGCACGGATGTATAGCCGGCATGCAGCCAAACATTCGTTTTGACAAAATCAAAAATCAGTGGAATATGGTAAATAGAGAATACTCCATTAAACATAATCAAGGCAATCAACGGCTTGGTGAAAAAGCGCACCAAAGGCTCGACTGCCGGCAGGGAAAGCAGGGAACGCCATAGCCAATCAGGCAGACCGAAAATCAACAGGGGCGGTACCACAAGAAAAAGGACAGCCATCTGGATCATGTGCATGTAAAACGTAATATGGGCCATTAAATCGACAGGTGATCCCTTAATGGTATACAGCACAATAATGGCAGATGTAAAATAAGCCGCCTGTTGCCATGTAGCCTTCGTTCCTTCTTTAAATCGGCGATAATATTTGAATACCAACAAGTAATAAGCAACTAATAGAGCGGAAAGCACCATAAACAAATCCGGACTCCACATGGCCCTGAACCCAAATATTTCTAGAGTAAGCATTCTGGTTTCACCTCGTCCTGTTTTCTAACTTTTCTTACATTATACTTCCATCAGGTATGCAACATCAATGAATCAGTACTTTCATAATTCCCTTACAAGCGACACTTAAAGAAAAAATCGACTAAAACAGCCGATTTTTCTTCAAATGATTCTTATGGCTTACCACCAGATTATGGTACTGAATGCTAAGATTGTAACGGCACCTACTAAGACACCAGAATACAGGAATAATGAAGGTGCTTCATGTCCTTTGTGACTCATGTGCATAAAATAGTAGAGCTGGAAAATCACCTGAATGACAGCAAGCAAAATGATGAATGGAACGGTGAACCAGCCAGAAAATCCTTCATATCCAACTGCCACAAAGGAAACAATTGTCAGAAAAATCATCAATGTAAAAGAAACAATTTGATATCTCATTTCTTCAGCATTTTTTTTGCGCCGATATTCAGTGTCTACACTTGGGTTCCCTGAACTTGATTGTTGATTAGCCATCAGTTTATCCCACCATTCCCATCAGATATACAACCGTAAAGATGAATACCCATACAACGTCGATGAAGTGCCAGTAGAGACTAGCAACATAAAACTTAGGCGCGTTGTATAGATTCAACCCACGTTTGGAATTACGGATCATCAATGTTGTGATCCACAGCAGTCCAAATGCTACGTGACCTCCATGAAAACCAACCAGCGTATAGAAGGCCGACCCGAAAGCACTGCTAGTGAAGGTGTGGCCAAATTGATGTACATAGTGGTTGAATTCATAAATTTCAAGGCCGAGGAAGGCGGCACCAAGAGCTACTGTTAAACCTAACCAAAGCTGCATTTTTTTAAATTGAAAATTCTTCATGTGATACATCGCATATACACTTGTCAAAGAACTCGTTAAAAGCAGCATCGTTGCAGCAAAAGCAAGTGGTATTTCAAAGAGATCTTTAGCTAATGCATGGTCTGCACTAGGCACCTTATCTTTCAACGCCAGATAGGTCGCAAATAAAGTTGCGAACAAAACTGTTTCTCCACCAAGGAAGAACCAAAAGCCCAAAAATTTGTTTTTTGCTTCGAGGGTTGCTTTTTCAGGCTCGGCAGGCCATGTTTCATACGTGAATCTTTCTTCAGCTTGCATTATGCCTTTACCCCCTTATCTTTATCATCATCTATTAAGTCTTCTTTATGAATATGGAAGCCATGATCATCTTTAATCGAACGGACAAACATTGCTCCCAATGTCACGGCCATGCCAAGAATCAGTACTGGCAAGCCCCAGCTCGTTTCTGCATGGTACATTGTTCCAAATGCTGCAATGAAAAGTCCAAGCACAAGTACGAATGGAATAAAGGAGTTGTTTGGCATATGAATATCGCCAATTGGTTCTGCTGGCGTCATCCCTTTTTTGCCTTCCATTTTTTCCAGCCAATAAGCATCCAAGCCACGAACTAATGGCAGCTGTTTAAAATTATAGAATGGCGGTGGGGATGCAATAGCCCACTCAAGGGTACGGCCATCACCCCATGGATCATTGCCAACCTTTTCGTTTTTAACAGTTGTTGTGACAACGTTGACCAGCAGGACCAATACAGCAACTCCCATCAATGCCGCTCCAATGGAACTGACGAGGTTTCCTGTTTCCAGTCCCTGTCCAGGAAGGAATGTGAAGATACGCCGTGGCATACCCATCAATCCCAGGAAGTGCTGGATGAAGAATGTTAAATGGAAACCAATCAGGAATAACCAGAAAGTGATTTTCCCAAGCGTTTCGTTTAGCATAGTACCGAACATTTTCGGCCAGTAAAGGTGTGCACCTGCAAACAGTGCGAATACTACCCCGCCTACAATAACATAATGGAAGTGAGCGACAACGAAATAGGTATCATGGTACTGATAATCAGCCGCAGCTGTTGCAAGCATGACACCAGTTACACCACCTGCTACGAATGATGGGATAAATGCTACAGCCCAGAGCATTGGCGTCGAGAACTTGATGCTTCCCCCCCACATTGTAAATAGCCAGTTAAAAATCTTGATGCCAGTTGGCACAGCAATCGCCATGGTTGCTACCGCAAAAATGGCGTTTGCGATCGGTCCAAGACCTGTTGTAAACATATGGTGAGCCCATACCATGAAACCTAGAAAACCAATCAAAATGGTTGCAAATACCATGGAAGAGTAACCAAAAAGCCGTTTTCTAGAGAAGATTGCGAATATCTCAGAGAAAATACCGAAAGCCGGCAAAATTAAGATATAAACTTCCGGATGACCAAAGATCCAGAAAAGGTGTTCCCAGATAATCGTGTTCCCACCGTTTGCTACATTAAAGAAATTAGAACCGAACATGCGGTCAAAAATCAATAAAAATAGGCCTACTGTCAAAGGAGGAAATGCAAACAAAATCAGTGCAGATGTCACAAATGTAGCCCAAGTGAACATCGGCATTCTCATATAAGTCATCCCCGGAGCGCGCATGTTAATAATCGTAACGAGGAAATTGATCCCTCCTATAAGTGTTCCCATACCGGAAATCTGCAAACCTAGCGCATAGAAGTCGATCCCATGCGTTGTAGATGTTAAGGATAAGGATGCATAAGAAGTCCAGCCAGCATCAGGAGCTCCTCCCAAGAACCATGAAAGGTTCAGGAATACTCCGCCGAAGAAAAACAACCAAAATCCTAAAGAGTTCAAGAATGGGAACGCAACGTCACGCGCACCAATTTGTAGCGGCATAACAGCATTCATGAATGCAAATACTAGCGGCATAGCTGCAAGGAAGATCATCGTCGTTCCGTGCATTGTCAGAATTTCATTATAGAATCCTGCGCTAACAAAGTCGTTATTCGGCACAGCTAGCTGGATTCGGATAAATAGCGCTTCTAGCCCTCCAAGAAGGAAGAAGAATCCACCAGCGATAAGATAAAGGATAGCAATTTTCTTGTGGTCAACTGTTGTCAGGTAATCCCACAATGTTGCGCCAAATCCTTTTTTCTGAGCATAGGTACTCACAGTTTTACCTCCCTTTCAAACAAATTCCCTTTTATTTCTGAACCTTCAAGCCCATCAGATATTCAGCCACTGCGTCTAGTTCTTCTGAAGAAAGTTGTGGATACTTTCCAGTCATCTTATTCCCTGGCTTATATGCCTCTGGGTCTTCAATCCATTTCTTTACATTTTCCGCAGAATGATCAAGAATACCAGCAACACGGGAACGGTCACCAAAGTTAGTCAGGTTAGGACCAACACGTGCTGCTTCGGGAGCCGTGTTTGCAGGAGTTACAGCGTGACATCCAATACAGCTGTTATTGAAGATTTCCTGTCCTTGCTGAGCACTTGCTGTTTCAGCTTTAGCAGGTTCTTTCACTGCTTTCATGCTTGCAACCCATTGATCGAATTCATCACGTGGCAGTGTCTTTACTTTAAAGTCCATCAATGCGTGTGAAGGGCCACATAACTCAGCGCATTTTCCGTAGAAAAGGCCACCTGCTTCATCTGCTGCCTTACTGTCAAATTCAAGCCAGAATTTATTAACATTCTCGGTGTTTGTATCCATCTTTCCTCCGATTGCAGGAATCCAGAAAGAGTGCTTTACATCGGATGCCTTCAGGTTAAAGTAAACCTTTTCATCTGTTGGCACGACCATTTCTTGACTAGTGATAATTCCTTCATTTGGATATTCAAATTCCCACCAATACAGACTTGCACGGACATTGACTACTAGCGCATCTGTTTTACCATCTGCGTTTTTCTTGTCCATTGGAGACACATCCGCTAACTTGAAAGTTTGAGCCACAGTTGGAACAGCTAAAATTAAAAGCAATAAGATCGGAATAACAGTCCAAAGGATCTCCAGTTTGTGGCTGCCTTCAACCTGCTTTGGAATTTCGTTGTCATTTTTCCTGCGGAATTTTATGACAACATAAATAAAGATAATTGTGACGACTGCAATTACTCCCACCATAATTGCCGTGCTCAACAACATGAGTTCATACTGAGATTGAGCAACCTCTCCTGCAGGTCTTAACGCAGACAAGTATGGCTTACCACAGCCTGACAAGACTAATGCTATCAATGCAAACAAGGATAGCAGACGCCATTTAGCAAGCATCTTCATAGCTAATTTAAACCCCACTTTCATAAAAATTTTATTTAATTTGGTTTATAAATATATGGAAAAATCCTCGCTTAAAAGAGAGAATCTCCTAACGAAGGTTAGATGAGTGTGACAATTACCATAGCGACAAATAGCACCGTTAAGTATTGTAAAGAATATACAAACATCAGTTTTGCCCATTTGATATCATCTTTAAGCTTTTCCAGATAGATCCCCAACACAATCCATCCTACATTCAGGGTAGTTGCCAGAATCAAAAATGAGATTCCAAGCTCCTGGAGGAAAAACGGCAATGGCAATAAAGCTGCGATCCAAAGGTAAATGGATTTCTTTGTCGCTTTGAATCCCTTTACGACAGGAAGCATCGGGATACCAGCGGCGCGATATTCTTCTGCTCTTCTCATGGCTAGAGCATAGAAATGAGGAGGCTGCCAAACAAAAACGATGGCAAAAAGCATCCAAGCCATTAAATCAAGGTTGGCATCGATTGCCGCCCAGCCAATTAACGGTGGTATCGCACCTGAAATACTCCCGACTATTGTGTTGGAAACATATTGTCGCTTTGACCACAAAGTATAAAGCACTACATAACTAAAAACTCCAAACAAGCCGATAACAGCAGCAGTTATCGTAGTCGTAAACAAAAATGCAGTACCGATTCCGATCAGCAGGAAACTCATCAGCGCCACTTTACCTGGCTGGAATTTTCCGGTAACCGTTGGACGGTCTTTTGTCCGCTCCATCAAATGGTCGATATCTCGATCAATATAGTTATTCAGGCTGCATGAACCGGCAACGATTAAGGATGAACCGATCAGAGTCGCAAAAATTAAATCAATATTATCCAGGAAACGGGCGCCACTAAAATGAATGGCAAGCCATAATCCAGTAAAAGTGGTCATTGCATTAGAATTAACAATGCCTACTTTAATAAGCGCAAGAAAGTCTTTCAGCAGTGTCTTCTCCACAGCTGGCTGTCCGCTCTTCAAAACAGCTTCTGATAAAGCTTTCGAATTAGACATCCATATCCTCCTCCATCCCCTTTTCTTCCAAATTCCAGCTGCGAATTTTTCTCAAAAAGAAGCGTATTGTTAACTTACTATTCCAAATAGTTTTCACTATTATCAACGTGTTAAGACTGTTAAATGTTTGTGTAGAAAAATAAACCCTTTATTGTCTATTAAATCACACTTCACCCCTTTTTTGTGAACTTTTTTTGAATAAAGCATGACTAATTTGTGTCCTACCGCCATTATCCATAAAGTTTATTTTTATTGCAAGGAATTTTACCTACACTTGGAATGGTTAGCAATTAGGCTATAAATACCTGTGATTGCCTATTCTTGGATAATATTCTTAACGTAGGCAAACACCTGTTGTTAGGTACCCTTTTCGGCGCTAATTACACTCTTCCTATACAAGCCGCAAAAGCTGCCAGAATATCGGTATTGATAAAAACCTTTCTATTGTGTAGTATCTAAAGTATTGTTTTCTATTCTTTTTCACGAAACTTCGTTATTATTGAAATAGAATTTTAAATAGTTCGGCAAGTTACTTTCATTATACATGTCAAATGTATTTTTTGACAATTCATCAAACTTTGAATGAGCAGGTGATGATCATGAATCGTTTCCTCAAGTGGCTGGCTGTCTTAACCACAATCGGGATGCTATTTGTATTACTCGGGGGAGCACTGGTAACCAAAACGGAATCCGGAATGGGATGTGGAAGATCCTGGCCGCTTTGCAATGGGGAATTAGTCCCGACAGATATAACACCAGCGTTGGTCATTGAGCTAGCACACAGAGTGATATCTGGAAGTGTCGGCTTCATGGTACTGATTTTATCGATCTGGACATGGAAAACGATCGGACATATCCGCGAAACGAAATTTCTGGCCATTTTATCCTTTTTCTTTTTAGTACTGCAGGCCTTGATCGGCGCAGCAGCTGTTGTCTGGGGACAATCCGGTTTTGTTCTTGCCCTCCATTTTGGCATTTCGCTCATTTCTTTTGCATCTGTTTTATTGTTGACCTTACTTATCTTTGAGGTTGATAAAAAGTTTGCGGCAGAAAAATTAGTGATTGATAAAAGAATGAGATTCCATATTATCGGACTGTCCGTCTACAGTTATCTTGTCGTTTACACCGGTGCCCTAGTCAGACATACGCACGCTAGCCTTGTTTGTAAGGATTGGCCATTGTGTACCAATGGTGGTTCCTTCCTTCCTGCCAATATATACGAATGGGTACAGATGGGCCACAGAGCTGCCGCGGGATTCATTTTTGTATGGATCGCGTATGTAACCTATATTACCGTAAAACATTACCAGCATGAAAGAGTACTTTACTGGGGATGGATTATTTCCATGATCCTCGTTTCTTTGCAGGTTATTGCCGGTGCTTTAATTATCTATACAAGATTGAATTTGTATATTGCGCTTGGACACGCCTTCTTTATCTCAATGTTGTTTGGTGTATTCAGTTACTTCCTGCTGCTAGTTTCCCGAAGCAAGAAGAATGAACAAGGAGCTCAAAAACATTCTGTCATCGACTTATCGCCAGCATCCGTAAAATAAAAAGCTGCAGCCAAAGCTGCAGCTTTTTATTTTGTTTATTTCATTATGTCCTGAACTTAAAGGTATTCTGGTTTCCCATTGCAGCGGAAGGTTTCTGCTGGGATACTTTGTCTTTCTTGTGTTTTTCTTCATAATGAACAAACATGGAGATATTGACTAAAATACCGGTCGCGATTGCGAGCTGAATCATCGAAGAACCTCCATAACTGACAAAAGGCAGCGGCACCCCTGTTAACGGGATGACACCAGACGCACCACCCAGATTGACAAATGACTGGATCCCAATCATGCTCGAAATTCCAATGGCAAGCAAACTCCCGAAAGGATCTTTACATTTAAGACTTATATGGATGCCTTTTAAGACGATGAAAGCAAGGCTCAGCAATACGAAGCCTACCCCGAAAATTCCAAGTTCCTCAGAAATGATGGCAATGATGAAATCAGTGTGCGGTTCAGGAAGATAGCCTAGCTTTTGCACACTTTCCCCAAGGCCAAGACCTTTTATCCCACCAGAACCAATTGCGTAGTATGAGTTGGCCAGATGGTAACCAGTATTTTGTTCATCCATAAACGGGTTGCTGTATGCCGTAAATCTGCCTATTCTTGTTTTGGAAAAAATTTCATCTTGCAGAAATATCACAAATGGAGCCAAGAATGCTAATCCGAAGAAAATCAGCTTAGTGATATTTTTTAGATTCATTCCAGAAGAAATGATAATTGTCGCTGCAATCGCAAAAATAATCGCCGCAGTACCGAAATCCGGCTGGATCGCAACCAGCATGCAAACCAAGATTAAATAAACAAGTGGCGGTACTACTCCCTTATTGAATTGGTTTATATATGCCTGTTTCTTAGCATAAACCGCCGATAGATAAATAATAACGCTCAATTTGGCAAATTCCGATGGCTGAAGGCTCCTTGCCCCAAGCTCAAACCAGCTTAACGCATTGTTCGTCACTTTCCCGAATAAAAACAATGCACTCAGTCCTACGAGGATAAAGGTGACCATCGGCAGCAATAGCCGAGTGCTTTTCATTGCCTTATAGGGGAATAACGCTGCAAGGATAAACAAAACAGCTGCTATTAATAAATTAAACTTTTGTTTTTGAAAGAAAAAATCACTTGGATAGTCATACCTTTGAATGGCGGTGACCATGCTGGCACTGTAAACCATGACCAGTCCGAACAAACATAAGAGCACGACAACAATGATCAATGAATAGTCATAGGATTTCAGTATTTTTTTAAACATTGTCTCTTCTCCATCTTCTAAGTTGTTTTATCTATTCTACTACAAGTTAAAAAATCCTGCCTTCCTTTAACGAAAAGTTATTAATTTTATCATTTCATAATTAACAAAAAAACTCAAACATCCGCCGAGGTTTGTTTGAGTTTTTTGGATTTATTTTTTTAACGAAGCTTCGTGTAAAATAGAAAGTTCTCTTTCCAACTGGGCAAGAATTACTTTCCCTTCTGAAACTTCGATTAAGCCGAGTCTCACTGCAAAGTCTATCTCTCTTGATAAACCGAACATTTGCGTATCTAAAACCTCTTCATAAAGAGGGCATTGAGGCATTGTCAGGTTATCCATTTGCACTTTGATCAGCCTTAAAATTTTATCAGCGTCAGCCTTTAATAAGGCATGGGCTCTTTCCTGATGGTTAATAATCATATCAGACGCCAATTTCATCCCCCCGTTTCCGAGCGATTACCCAATCCTTTAATAAAGTTTACCCTTATGCGGACAAAAATGCAAGAATATTAAGGATGTAGAATGAACGGAAATCTCTATCAGAAAAGCTTAAATGACTTTCCTTCCAATTATCGGTATAATGAGAAAAGCGCAAGCGCCTTGATCAGCCCCGACAAGCACTGGAGGGCCGCCCAATGAAGTCGTTCTTTGACTTC
>NZ_JXIQ01000204.1 GCF_000934845.1 Mesobacillus subterraneus | reverse complement strand
GCAACGATAAGTCGAGAAGCCCCCACTTCAAGCCACCTGTAAGGGTGGTAAGTGGTGGGAGTAGTTCACGGAGTGCCAAGTATGCATAGAAAGCCGGAAATTTTTTTGAAGGATATACTCTAATCGCTGCTAATAAGGTGTTAAAGTATACAAAAGGGCTGCCTTATGAAGACTTAATCGAGAACGACTTAGTACTAAATTCATTAACCAAGTTGAAAGAGTGATAGAATGAAGTTTAAAATACAATTACCATTTTTTGTTGTAGGACTTATTCTTTTTAGTTACGGCATAGCTGTGGCAATCAAAGTTAATTACTTAGGGGTCCACCCGTGGGATGTATTGAATATTGCTCTTTTTGATAAAATTGGATTGACAATCGGAACATGGAACGTAATTTTTGGGATGATGCTTGTTCTTGTCTCGCTTTTGATTGATCGTACTTTTGTGAATATTGGTACCTTTATTAATGCATTGATGGTCGGCCCAATGGTTGACTTTTTTCTTTGGTTAGATGTTTTGCCCCAGGCTTCCACTCTCATGGTTGATGTTTTGATATTGCTGTTTGGTATTGTGATCATGGGCATTGGAGGAGGAATGTATAATGCTGCTCGAATCGGTTCAGGGCCAAGAGACGGTTTTATGCTTGCGATTTCAGTTAAGCTCGGGTACTCAATCAGCAGAGTACGAATGATTGTGGAGAGTATTGTTTTGATGATCGCCTTATTAATAGGCGGGCCGGTTTTTATTTTTACCTTTATTTTTACATTCATCCAGAGTCCTATTTTCCAGGCTTCCTACAAGGTTTGTACAGGATGGATTGAAAAGTTATCTAGCGCAATAAACAATAAGGTGATTTCGATGTAATATTTGTCTCTTTTAATGGGACGACAGAAGAACGAAATCGAAATTTAGATTAATGCGGAGTTTTTTAAGCCTACTTTCGGCATATTCCCTTTGTTTTAAATGGATTTTTTCACGCAATCGGGATTTAAAATCAGCATATGTAAATTTTCTCCGATTTCCATTGTCACTGATACATAAGGAATGGGTGGGGATTTCATGATGCCTTAGCTTTTTTGTACTATAATATGAGATATAGTGAAGAAGAGAATGAATAAGACAAGCCAGGGCTGCGGGCGGTTAAAGTCTCGATACGATATATATTCTTATTAAACTAAAATCACCACGAGGTATCATAATGGCAAAAAAGAAAAAGAATTTGGGACCGAGACGCAAACGGATGAAACGAGATGCCGAGCTTCAGAGTGCTAAGTCGTGGCTAAAGAAATAAGATGGGAAAAATGTTGTTAAATCTTACAGTAAATGATTCGCTGTTGATCCGGTTTGTGCGTTGAAAGAACTGGAGTTATTGGGATCCATTTTACTGAAAAAGAAAAAACGAATGTAAACAAGAGCCAAGAGGACTGAATGAAACAAAAACAGCTCTTAAAAGCAAGGAGATTGCAAAAGAGAAAAGAAAGGGAAATGGAGGAGTATGATGAATGGTTTGATTTTATCAGGGGCTTCACCGAGAGAGACACACCGTTTGGGCTTACATATGATAAACTGGAAAAAATAGAAGCGCAAGAAAGAGAACGAGAAGAATTAGTGAAAGCTTTAACAGATCCGAGTTTGTACTGGGTTGATGAACAATTAAAGTGCGAGGAAAGTTCAACCTTTTGGGAAAATCGATGAGGAAATGCAATATGGACACTATGTTTAAAATCAAAGAAAAAAATGAGCGTAGGAGGTAATGGTTGGATGGAGAAAACAATTGGTTTTGTTGGTCTAGGCAATATGGGGGCACCAATGGTCATGAGCCTGTTGAAGGCGGGATATCGTGTGAAGGTATACAATCGTACTCCGGAAAAAGCGGAAACTGTTATTGCTGCTGGGGCGGATCGGGTGGAGCATCTTGCCGATGTGGCCGTTCCTGGCGGCATTGTCATTACGATGGTGTCTAACGATCAAGCATTGGAAGAGGTGACAATTGGTGAAAAGGGTTTCGGGCACAAGCTTGAGGAGGGAAGTATCCATTTGTCAATGAGTACAGTTTCACCGGAAACTTCACGGAAGCTTGCTGCATTCCACGGTAAGCACAATAGCCATTATGTCGCATCGCCTGTTTTTGGTCGCCCGGATGCTGCTGCTGCACAGAAATTATTTATCTTATCTTCAGGTTCAAGTAAGGCAAAAGAGAGGACAAAGCCTGTTCAAGAGGCAATGGGCCAGCGGGTGTTTGATCTTGGCGAGGATCCAGGGAATGCGAATGTGATTAAACTTGGCGGGAATTTCATGATTATGGCGGCCATGGAGGCGATGGCCGAATCGTTTAATTTGGCAGAAAAGAATGGAATAGATCGGCAAGTGGCGGCAGAGGTGTATGCGTCCACATTATTTAATTGCACAGTATACAATGGATACGGTTCGATGATCGCCAACCGAAGATTCGAACCGGCAGGCTTTCAGCTAGAGCTTGGCTTGAAGGATTGCAATTTGGTATTAGAGGAAGCCAACGCTAAACAGACACCGATGCCCTTTGCAAGCATTTTGCACGATACCTTGCTCGCATCAGTAGCAAAAGGCAGAGGAAAGCAAGATTGGTCAGCACTTACCAGAATTGCATCCGAGAACGCTGGATTGGAGTAACACGGTATTCGTGTTTATTTTTTTAGAACTTCGGTCATGTTTCTATTTTCATTTTACGACAGAATCCACCCTGCAGTCTGTGAGGTGGACCTTCTGTTCAAACAAATTCAAGATACATAACGTGCAGTTTCCTTGTGTGCGAGCTCATGTTATAATGAAGAACTTAGTTTCAGCTCACGGGTGCCAAAAAAGCCTCCGCTCAGCGATAAAATATAGAGGTGTAAGAGAATGAATAAACGATGGACAATCGCTAAAATTAAGGAATTTGTTGAGAAAAATTCAGAAAGCAAATTGCTATCAACGGAATATCACGGATTCTCTCAAAAGTTACTATTTAAATGTGCATGTGGATCCAATTTTGAAAAAACATTTACGAAGTTTAAAAATAATAACCAGCGTAAGTGTGATGTTTGCCAGCCGCCAAAAGAGTCACGCTAATTGGAAAGTATGGAAATTCGAGAGAGGCAAGAATGTTAGAGTAAAAGTTTCGTCCATTTGCTTCTGCAGAATATGATGAAATGTATATCGGGTGATACGCTCCTTTTTTTATGAGCAAATACTAAAGCAGATGTCCTGTAATGGTCATCTGCTTTTTTCTTATTGTCGGAATCTAACATAAGCGCTTCGTCTTCAGAGGGTTTTTGTCGATATTTCCCGGGAAAAGGAGAATATTCACTCATCCTTAGATAGGACATTATACTTCCTAAGGCCGCTAAATCGCTTTTTCTTTTTCATGTACTTTTCGTTGAGGACGAGTACTTTCCCATTTTCGGAAACAGTAAATTTGCGGTAGACGGATTTGTATTTTTCAAATGCTAAGTGACCGGAAGTATAAACAGGGAAAATGATGGCGATTAGGATCAGAGCATCCTTGATAACATGGAATGGCTGCTCGAAAACATATCTCGTCATTACGGCTTTGGATGCAAAAGCCACTATTAGGATGATCAGTATGTTGCAGACGTGAAAAAGGTAGAATTTTTTTCCTTTTCGAAATATCCGCTCCAGTTCATTTTTAAAAAAGAGGGAATTGAACTACCCCCACTTACTG
>NZ_JXIQ01000203.1 GCF_000934845.1 Mesobacillus subterraneus | reverse complement strand
CCCCTTGTCTGACCGAACTTTCATCCCACCTCTAAAGAGGGTGCTATCGCACCTGCGTGGGCTTTCTCGTTCGGAAAATCTGTAAATAACAACATAATCATCATCCAATCGAAGTGTGGCATTCGTTTTGGGGATCAGGAAGCAGGTCTGCCAACAAGATATGATTTTTCAAAATCGGATATTCTCGACAGTGTGGATGGGATTCTTTCAAGGCTTGGTATTGAATACCTTAACATTTTGTTACTGCACCGTCCCGATCCGTTAATGGACCCTAGTGAAGTTTGAAGTTGGAGAAGCGTTCCACCAGCTCAAGGCATCTGCAAAGTGCGTTCGTTCGTGTTTCCATATGAGTGCAGGTCAAATGCGCTTACTGCAGAAGCATACCGACGAAAAAATTATGGTCAACTAATTGGAAATGAGCTTACATAAAATTTGCTGGATCGATACAGGTGTACATGTCAATCAGGAAGCGGCACGCCAAAACACTTTCCCGGAAGGAACGCTAGAGTACTGCCAGATGGAAAATATCCAGATTCAATCATGGTGCTCCCTTGCAGAAGGTCTCTATTCAGGGAAGAACATTTCATAAAAAAGACTTTTCAGAGGATAGCATATTCGCTATCCTCTTTAATTTTTGCCGTGAATGTGAATGTTGTACTCTTGCGGAATAAGATTCGACTTTATATCTCAGTCTAATAGTAACATGTCAGTAATGATGAGATTGGGGTATGAGGCTATGACTGGGATTTTATTGGCTTTGCTTGCAGCGGTGTCGTGGGGCAGCATTGTGTTTATCAGCAATAAGCTGGGCGGTGACGAGGACAGCCAAACGCTTGGTACAACGGGGGGAGCCTTGTTATTTGCGATAGTGGTATTTCTTTATAAGAGACCGGACTTGTCGACGCTTGTATGGGTGGTAGGTTTTATTTCCGGCCTGTTTTGGTCACTGGGCCAGAAAAATCAGTTTGGGGCCGTTCGCTACTTGGGCGTTGCGAAAACGGCACCCATGTCAACTGGCTTGCAGTTGATTGGGACCACTTTTTTCGGAGTGTTTATTTTTAAGGAATGGCAAACAAAAATGAATATTATTGTCGGTATTGCTGCGCTTGTCTTAATTATTGCAGGTGCATTGCTTACTTCACTCAATCAGGAAGGTGAAAGAGGACAGACGAAGAACCTAAAAAAGGGTCTGCTTGTCTTGCTCATTTCGACGGTTGGGTTTGTCGGATACGTGGTATTAATCCGCTGGTTTAATATTGATGGATGGGCTGCGGTTCTTCCACAGGCGATTGGAATGGTGACTGGTGCATTTCTGATGACCTTACGCGACAAGCCATATAACAAGTATGCTATCCGTAACATATTAACGGGAATCCTTTGGAGCACGGGAAATCTAGGACTATTGCTGGCACTGCCGAGGATCGGGGTTGCTACAAGTTTCTCGCTCTCACAAACTGGAATTGTCATCTCAACGATTGGCGGTCTTTTCTTTTTAAATGAACGAAAAAGTAAAAAGCAAGTTTGGCGAGTGTTACTGGGCTGCCTGTTTATTATTGCAGGTGGTGTGGTAATGGGAGTAACGAAAAGATAAAAGGAGCTGACATAATGTATCCAAATCTTGAAGGAAAAGTCGTGGTCATTACAGGTGCTGCCACTGGTCTCGGGAAAGCAATGGCGGAGAGATTCGGGGCAGAGAAAGCCAAAGTTGTCATCAACTATTTTAACGAGGAGCAAGAAGTGCAAGAGATTATAGAGACGGTAGAAAGAGCAGGCGGAAATGCGACTGCGATTCAAGGGGATGTCACGAAGGAAGCTGATGTAAAAAGGATGATCTCCCATGCGGTGAAGACATTCGGTACATTGGATGTCATGGTGAATAACGCGGGCATTGAAAACGAGGTGCCTTCGGAAGACCTATCTCTCGAGGACTGGAACAGGGTTATTTCCACTAATTTAACAGGGCAATTCCTTGGCTGCAGGGAAGCGGTTGATTATATGCTACAAAATAACATCAAGGGTTCGATCATTAACATGTCATCCGTCCATCAGGAAATACCGTGGCCACACTTCGTCCATTATGCAGCCAGCAAAGGAGGGGTTAAGCTCTTAACCGAAACGCTCGCACTCGAATTTGCTCCTCATGGGATACGAGTGAACTGCATCGCACCAGGTGCGATTAACACACCTATTAATGCTGAGAAATTTGCAGACCCTGAGCTGAAAAAAGGTGTCGTAGATTTAGTCCCAATGGGCTATATCGGCAAGCCAGAAGAAATCGCGGCCTGTGCCGTATGGCTTGCCTCTAGCGAAGCAAGCTACGTCACAGGGATAACCCTTTTTGCAGACGGCGGAATGACCCAATATCCAGGATTCCAGGCAGGGAAGGGATAATAAGTTAAAGCGCAAGCGCCTTGGTCAG
>NZ_JXIQ01000202.1 GCF_000934845.1 Mesobacillus subterraneus | reverse complement strand
GCCGGAGGAGCAAGAGTTGGGTCACAAAGATAGGGAATATGTGCCCGAAAAAGCTGGAGGAGCAAGAGATGGGTCACATACATTCCAAAAAAATCCTGCTAAAGCCAAATCTCGGCTCTATAAGGTGCTCACTACTGAGCAAAATTTCAAACCAATTTTTCACAAAAGGAGGATTTACTTCATGTTTAAAATGATAAAAGAAGATATAGAAGTTGTGTTTGAACAAGATCCTTCTGCGCGAAATACGCTCGAAGTGGTTTTGACTTATGCGGGATTGCATGCAATCTGGTCTCATCGTTTGGCGCATGCTTTTTATAAGCGCAAGTTTTATTTTATCGCAAGGACGATCTCTCAGATAAGCCGTTTTTTTACGGGGATTGAAATCCATCCAGGAGCAAAGATTGGCAGAAGATTTTTCATCGATCATGGGATGGGCGTCGTCATAGGCGAAACTTGCGAGATCGGGGATAATGTAACGGTATTTCAGGGGGTTACCCTCGGTGGTACAGGCAAGGAAAAAGGAAAGCGCCACCCAACGGTGATGGACAATGCGCTGATTGCGACTGGCGCGAAGGTTTTAGGTTCGATCACGATTGGGGAGAATTCTAAAGTCGGGGCAGGATCCGTTGTCCTGAAAGATGTGCCGCCAAACTCCACCGTAGTCGGCATTCCAGGAAAAATCGTTATCCAGAATGGCGTCAGAGTCAAAAAGGACTTCAATCATCGCGATTTGCCAGACCCTGTTTCAGACCGCTGTCAAGAAATCGAAAAGGAACTGGCTAAACTAAAAAAAGAATTGGAACTACTGAAATTACAAGAAGAGTTGGAAGTAGTAAGTCAAGGAAGGGGCCTGGAAAATGGGAATTAAAATTTATAACACACTTACCCGAAATAAAGAGGAGTTTGTCCCGCTAGAAGAGGGAAAAGTGAAGATGTATGTCTGCGGACCTACTGTCTATAATTATATTCATATTGGAAATGCCCGTCCTGCTATTGTTTTCGACATGGTGCGCCGCTACCTTGAATTTCGCGGTTACAATGTAAAATATATTTCTAATTTCACAGATGTAGATGATAAGCTCATCAAAGCTGCCAATGAGCTGGGAGAAGATGTACCAACTATCGCTCAGCGCTTCATTAACGCTTATTTCGAGGATGTCCACGCACTTGGCTGCAAAAAAGCCGATGCTCACCCAAGGGTAACCGAAACAATGGATTTGATCATAGAATTTATCGGTGCGCTAATCGAAAAAGGCTATGCTTATGAATCCGGCGGGGATGTCTACTACCGCACGAGGGAATTCAATGAATACGGGAAGCTTTCTCACCAGTCCATCGAAGAACTAAAGGTCGGAGCGAGAATTCAGGTTGGAGAAAAAAAGCAAGATGCTCTTGATTTCGTTCTATGGAAAGCAGCTAAAGAAGGCGAGATTTCTTGGGATAGTCCATGGGGCAAGGGTCGTCCAGGCTGGCATATCGAGTGCTCAGCAATGGCCCGTGAATACCTGGGAGATACGATCGATATCCATGCAGGAGGCCAGGACCTTGCATTCCCGCACCATGAAAATGAAATCGCCCAGTCAGAGGCATTGACAGGGCAGACATTTGCCCGTTACTGGATGCATAATGGTTATATTAATATTGATAATGAAAAGATGTCTAAGTCACTTGGCAATTTTGTCACCGTCCATGAGATTATCAAACGGCATGATCCACAGGTGTTAAGGTTCTTTATGCTGTCAGTCCATTACCGTAATCCAATCAACTACAGCGATGAACTGCTTGAAAATACGAAGGCAGCCTTCGAACGCCTGAAGACTTCTTATAAAAATCTAAAGCATCGGATTGCTGCGAGCGCTGAATTGACCGCAAACAACCAGGAATGGCTAGCTAAAATCGCTGCGATCCACAGCCAGTTCATCAAGGAAATGGATGATGATTTCAATACAGCGAATGGAGTATCTGTTCTGTTTGACTTATCCAAGCTCTCCAATCTGTACTTGATGGAGAAAAATACGTCTGCAGAAGTGATCAGGTCATTCCTGAATGAATTTGAAATTTTGTTTGGAGTTCTAGGCCTGTCGCTGACGGATGAAGATCTATTGGATGAAGAGGTCGAGGAGCTGATCGGAAAAAGGGCGCAGGCAAGGAAGGAACGGAACTTCAAGCTTGCAGATGAAATCCGTGACCAGCTGAAGGAAATGAACATCGTCATCGAGGACACTCCTCAGGGCATCAGATGGAAAAGAGGCTAAAAGGATGCTGCATTACGAAAAAACTGTTGACGAAAAACAATTAAATAGCCTGGCGCTTGCTTACATGGGGGATGCGGTGTACGAACTGTATGTCCGGCATCACCTGCTGCATAGCGGAAAGGTTCGGCCAAATCAGCTGCACAAGGAAGCTACCGCCTTTGTATCAGCTAAAGCACAGGCGAAATACCTGCATAAACTGATGGATATGGATGAGCTGTCAGAAGAAGAAATGGCCATTGTAAGACGGGGCCGCAATGCAAAATCTGGCTCTGTTCCGAAAAATACAGATGTGCAAACATACCGATATAGTACAGCTTTTGAGGCATTGATTGGTTCTTTGCATCTGGCGGGGAATGAAAGACGGATAGAAGAACTGATTGCCAAAGTATTTGCAATCGCTGCAGAATAGTCAGGAAGGAGGGTTCCAGATGAGCCAGAGACAAAAGCAAAACCAGGATCAGAACACCAGACGGAATAAGGATGACGATAAAAGCCGGAAACCCGCGCGGAAGACGGCTGAGAAACCGGAGGACAAACGAAAGAAACAAGCCAAAATCCAGGATGATCATACAAGGCGTGTCCAGAAATCCAATGCGGAGCGTGACACCAAGCAGCAAAAGCCAGAACAACAACAGGAGCAAAATGAAAATCAGGATTACATTATTGGCAAAAATCCAGTGATTGAAGCGCTGAAATCGGATCGTGATATGAACAAGATCCTGATTGCAGAGGGCTCCCAAGGCGGCCAAATGCAGCAGGTTATTGGCATGGCGAGGGAAGCCAATGTTATGGTTCAATTCGTTCCAAAAAAGAAGATCGACCAGCTTGCCACAGGCAATCACCAGGGCGTTATTGCCCAGGTAGCAGCGTATGAATATTCAGAGCTAGATGATTTGTTCGCGGCAGCGGAAAAGAAACAGGAGGCTCCTTTCTTTTTGCTTCTTGATGAAATCGAGGATCCACATAATCTTGGGTCGATCATGAGGACAGCCGACGCCTCAGGAGCCCACGGAATAATCATTCCGAAGCGGAGAGCAGTAGGACTGACGTCTACTGTTGCAAAACTCTCTACCGGTGCAATCGAATATATCCCGGTTGCGAGGGTCACGAATATGGCACAAACAATCGATGAACTGAAGGAACGCGGTATTTGGATAGTCGGAACCGATGCATCGGCGAAACAGGATTACCGCCAAATGGATGGCACAATGCCTCTAGGCCTGGTAATTGGCAGTGAAGGAAAAGGAATGGGAAGATTGATTCGTGATAAATGTGATTTCCTATTAAGCCTGCCGATGGCTGGACATGTGACTTCCTTGAATGCATCAGTGGCTGCGGCGCTTTTGATGTATGAGGTTTATCGCAAACGGCAGCCACTAGGGGAATAGATATGGATATCCTGCTTGTTGACGGCTACAATATTATCGGCGCATGGCCAGAGCTGGTCAATCTCAAGAAAAAAGATCTCTCAGCGGCCAGGGACAGACTGGTGGAAATCATGGCTGAGTACCAGGCATATACTGGCTATCGCGTCATTATTGTTTTCGATGCTTATTTTGTACCAGGCACACAAAAGAAATATAAAAATTACAAAGTGGATGTAATTTTTACAAAAGAAAATGAAACGGCGGATGAGCGGATTGAAAAGATGGCGATCGAGCTGAGCAACCGCAAAACGCAAATTCATGTTGCCACCTCTGACTATACCGAGCAATGGGCCATTTTTGGACAGGGAGCCTTAAGGAAGTCAGCAAGGGAACTGCTCCACGAAATGAATCTCATCCGCCAAAAAATAGAAAAATCGGTGAAAGTGATCCAGGAAAAGAAGCCAAGTGCAAAGATTCCGCTCTCGAAAGAAGTGGCAGAAATTTTTGAAAAATGGCGTAGAGGAGAGAAGTGAGCTGTTGACGGCTTAAAAAATTCTGCTGTATAATATTTCTAACTGTATGTGCGGGCGGGGGGATCGATATGAGTGCTGACATCAGAAATCGTTTAAATGACGCTTATTTATTGCTGGAGGATGAAGAAATTATTGAAGCGGTGCACAGGGGAGAAAGCGATGCGCTTGACTATTTGATTCACAAATACAGGAATTTTGTCCGCGCAAAGGCACGTTCCTATTTTCTGATTGGTGCGGATAAAGAGGATATTGTGCAGGAAGGGATGATCGGTTTATATAAAGCAATTCGTGATTTCCGAGAGGACAAGCTAACATCATTCAAGGCATTTGCAGAACTATGCATTACCCGTCAAATTATTACGGCAATCAAGACGGCGACAAGACAGAAACACATCCCGCTTAACTCTTATGTTTCCCTGGACAAGCCGATTTATGATGAAGAATCAGACAGAACACTGATGGATGTTTTATCCGGAACGAAAGTGATGGACCCCGAACAATTATTTATTAATCAGGAAGAATTTGACCAAATTGAAGTGAAGCTGTCAGAGCTACTTAGTGATCTTGAACGAAAAGTGCTCGCACTGTATTTGGACGGACAATCCTATCAAGAGATTTCCGAAGAGCTGAATCGTCACGTCAAATCAATTGACAATGCGCTGCAACGCGTGAAACGAAAACTTGAACGGTATCTTGAACTGAGGGAGCTGTCAGTGTAAACGAAATGCCATAATAGCGAGAAATCGGTTTTTTCCTCTCGAAAGCGTTTATTGACACAATCTATCAACCGTGTTATCTTTTTATAGATACAATAGACGGCGGTTTCATAGAATCCTGCCTGTTAAAGCGGGTGTAGATGGTAATGAACAATAAAGTGACTCTTGCTTGTCAGGAATGCGGATCTCGAAACTACTCAACTGCAAGCAACAAGCAAACGCAAACGGAGCGACTCGAGCTGAAAAAGTACTGCAGCAATTGTGGTACCCATACAGTTCATAAAGAAACGAAATAAGGTTTTCAGATAAAGCATCATATGGAATTTCGATAAGTTGGAGGGTACAAAATAATGCAGCGCATCACTAAGTTTTTCAGTGAAGTTGGACGTGAAATGAGAAAAGTCAGCTGGCCTAAACGCAAGGAATTGACTCGCTACACGATTACGGTTTTGTCTACGGTTGCGATAGCTGCTCTGTTCTTCACGGTGCTAGACCTTGGTATTTCTAAATTGATTCGCTTAATTCTTGAATAACCACCGCACACTCATGGTATAATGGAAAATATAAATGCAGAACATGGATCAAAGCCCGGATAACGGGTTTTTTGTTTGCTTGAAAAAATCACCATTACATTAGATGCAGTAAAGCTAGTGCATTTGGAAATAGGGAGGGACGGACGTTTAGTCCTCGATAATGGAAAAAAGTTGGTATGTAGTGCATACTTACTCGGGATACGAGAACAAAGTGAAAATGAATCTTGAAAAACGTGTTGAAACAATGGGCATGCAAGATAAGATCTTCCGCGTGATCGTGCCTGAAGAAGAAGAAATAGATTTCAAAAACGGCAAAAAGAAAGTTGTGAAAAGAAAGACTTTCCCTGGCTATGTTTTAGTAGAATTGGTCATGACAGATGATTCATGGTATGTTGTCCGCAATACTCCTGGCGTAACAGGCTTCGTCGGCTCTTCGGGTGCTGGATCAAAGCCAACACCATTGCTTCCGGAAGAGGTAACTTTTATTCTTAAACGCATGGGCGTCGAAGAGAAGAAAGTGGATATTAATTTCGAACTTGGTGAAACAGTCCAAGTCAGCGAAGGACCGTTTGCGAAATTCACGGGCGTAATCGAAGAGATCGACAAGGACAAAGCGAAGCTTAAAGTGCTTGTGAATATGTTTGGCCGCGATACGCCGGTAGAACTTGAATTTTCACAGATTGAAAAATTATAATCCGAAATACCTTGAAATCAACTTTAAAAAGTGGTAATATTTCATAAGTCAGTATGTCTTGGACGATTGACAAATATATGTCAAGTTCTTTATTTACTATAAAGGCTTTCGTTATGAGTGGGAGGGGAAAATCCCCTATTACCACATCACGGACTTTAAGGAGGTGTGTCTCGTGGCTAAAAAAGTAATTAAAATGGTTAAATTGCAAATCCCTGCTGGCAAAGCCAATCCGGCACCACCAGTTGGACCTGCACTAGGTCAAGCCGGTGTTAACATCATGGGATTCTGTAAAGAATTTAACGCTCGCACAGCTGATCAAGCTGGATTGATCATTCCTGTTGAAATCACGGTTTTTGAAGACCGTTCCTTTACATTTATTACGAAAACTCCTCCTGCTGCAGTTCTTTTGAAGGTAGCAGCTGGAATCCAGTCTGGTTCTGGTGAACCAAACCGTAATAAAGTAGCAACAGTCAAGCGTGATAAAGTACGTGAGATTGCTGAACAGAAAATGCCTGACTTGAACGCTGCTAGCGTTGAAGCAGCAATGCGCATGGTTGAAGGTACTGCACGCAGCATGGGAATCACAATCGAAGACTAATTTCTGCTGCAGAGGATGGAAGGGTTGCGGAGCTGAATTCGATTTCACCCGCAACCTTTTGTCTGAAACGGCGCCTATAAGGCGCCTTCGCTTTTCGTTTGTCTAGCT
>NZ_JXIQ01000201.1 GCF_000934845.1 Mesobacillus subterraneus | reverse complement strand
GGCACAGGATGTGCTAGACCCGCCAGCCACAGGACGTGGCGTTCTAGACGGGCAGCGCTTGTCGGGGCTGACCAAGGCGCTTGCGCTTTTCTCAATTGTTTAAAAACCGAAGCCAAATTGGCTTCGGTTCCGCTTCTAATCATTTACTTCTCCAATTGTTGTACCTGAAATAATCTATAATAGCCGCCCTGTTTTGCCATTAATTCATCATGGCTTCCGACTTCAACGATTTCACCATGCTCGATCAGGACAATTCTGTCGGCGTGGGTGATTGTTGACAAGCGGTGGGCTACAACAAAGGTTGTCCTGTCCTTTGCCAGCTTGTCAATCGCTTCCTGAATAAGATGTTCACTCTCAAGATCGAGGGCAGAGGTGGCTTCGTCAAGAATCAGGATTGGCGGATTTTTAAGAAATACTCGTGCTATGGCAACACGCTGTTTTTGGCCTCCGGAAAGCTTGACTCCTCTTTCTCCCACTTTTGTATCATAGCCTTCTGGCAGATTCATTATAAATTCATGAGCATTGGCAGCTTTTGCAGCCTGGATGACTTCTTCATCGCCTGCGCCTGGCTTGCCCAAAAGTATATTGGATTTCACCGATTCACTGAATAAAATATTATCCTGGGCAACCGTCCCAATCTTATCGCGCAAGGATCGGACCTTGAAGGAGCGGATGTCCTTCCCATCAAGCAGGATCACTCCATCGGTAACATCGAAGAATCTCGGAATCAGGCTGACAAACGATGATTTTCCGCCGCCGCTCATTCCAACCAGCGCGATCGTTTCCCCTTTTTCAACCTCTATATTTATCCTTTTCAGTACCGTCTCCCCTTCCTCTTCATACGAGAAACTGACATTTTTAAAAGAAATATCACCATGGACTTTTTTCAATTCCACGGCATCAGGAGCATCCTTAATATCATATTTTTCATCCAAGAACTCAAATACACGGTCCATGGAAGCAATCGACTGCGTAAGCGTCGTCGATGAATTGACCAGGCGGCGCAGCGGATTGTACAATCTGTCAATATAGGCAATGAAAGCTGCCATCTCCCCAATTGTGAGGTTTTCCTGAAGTACTTGATAACCGGAAAATCCGATGACAAGCAGGGGCGCTATATCCGTAATCGTATTTACCACTGCAAACGCTTTTGCATTCCAGCTTGTATGTTCTAACGCTTTTGTCAAAAAATTTTTATTTTGGAGGTCAAACTGTGTTTGCTCATAATCCTCAATTGCAAAGCTTTTGATTACTGAAATTCCGGCTACTCTTTCATGAAGATAGCTTTGTACCCCCGCTAGTGCCTGAGACCGTTCCCTTGTAAGCTTGCGCAGATTCCCAAAGAAGTATTTTACCGAAAAAGCGTAAAATGGGAACAGAACTAGGGAAACAACTGTTAACTTCACGTCCATCGTAAACATGATTGCAGCTGCAATCATGATTGTGGCAACATCCAGCCACAGATTCATTAGTCCCGTCACAACGAAAGTCTTTGTCTGCTCGACATCATTGATCATTCTCGAAATGACCTCTCCGGCTCTCGTATTAGAATAATATTTATAGCTGAGTCTTTGCATATGAGAAAACAGTCTGTCCCTTATATCATAGAGGATTTTGCTCGCGGTCCATTGCGCGAAATATTGGCGATAGTATTCAATCGGCGGCCTTAGTACGACAAACACTACGATCATAATACCCATGACCCAGATCAATTTATCTGTTTTTTCTCTCTCGGTCAAGGTATCGTTGCCGATGACATCATCAAGCACAAATTTGATCAAAAGTGGAATTAATAATGGAATTGCAAATTTCAGGATTCCGATAATGATCGTGCCGATGATTTGCAGCCTGTATGGCTTGACGAATTGTAAGTATCTGCGGATGCTGCCCAACTTTTAGTTCCCCCTTATGGAGCCTTGCTCGTGCACGAAACAAAAACCTGTTGAAACGAATCAACAGGCTGAAGCTTGTCTACTCCTGTATGTCAGCGGCGATAAGTTAAATACCGCTCATAGTAAATATCGATGAAGTCAGGCGCAAATGGTCCCTTTCTTTGCCTGATCCAGCGTTTGAGCTTTTCTACATTGTATTTCAAAATTTTGTCAATCACTTCTGGGTACTGCATTTCCTGACGATGCCGCTCGTATTCATCTTCATCGAGTAGATTAAACGTCATATCTGGAAAAACTTTAATGTCGAGATCATAGTCAATATATTTAAGCGCTTCTCCGTCAAAAATAAATGGAGAACTAATATTGCAGTAATAATATACGCCATCTTCCCGAATCATGCCTATAACGTTGAACCACAGCTGAGAGTGGAAGTAACAGATTGCCGGCTCTCTCGTAATCCATGTCCTGCCGTCTGACTCCGTGACGACAGTCCGATCATTTCCGCCGATTACAAGATTCTGTGTGCCCTTTAAAACGGTTGTTTCTTCCCAGACTCGATGGATGTGCCCATTGTGCTTATAACTATGGATTTGAATTGGTTCACCTTCTTTGGGTACGCCCATGTTCTTCTTCCTACTTCCTTTCCCCGAAACTTTGCAACCTATCCATGTATCTTTATCTTGGTTTCTTAAAAACGACAAAAGGCAACAAAGAACGATTCCTATTTTTTATTATTATAACGGTTACCGAGTGAATTTAAAACAAAAGAGCCATCGATTCCACCGATGACTCTTTAAATTTCCTATTTTCCTCTGCAAAAGTTAACGGTGGGTTACTGCCAGCTGCTGATACGTATGAATGACCTCCTCCGTCTGCTTTTCAAACATCCGATGGATTTCCTGCAGTTCCTGCTTTTTTCGGTTAATTTCCAAGTGAAGTTCTTCTAACTCAGCACTTTGGTTTAGTGCATCCAGCTGCAGTTCAATCTCCTGACATCTCTCTAGTTCAGACTGTAAAAAAAGAAGCTTTTCCATTGTATGCATTTGAATAGATACCAAATCGTTAAATTTATCCATGCTTTTCACCGCCTGTAAAATGATCTCCTAAAGAATTCTCGGGCAGCAGATAAAATCCTTTGACTAGTTATGTAGAGGAATGGGAACCTTTGTCGAATGACAAAGTAGGATTGGAACTTTTGCCCATAGAAAAGGCACTCTGCGAATAAGAGTGCCTTTCATTTAAGTGATATTAACTTTGTTGACCAGAGTTTTTCCCTTTACGAGCTTCAGCCTGTTGATTTTGCTTGCGAACTTCTTGAGCGTTTGTTTCACTCGCGAATTCTGTACCATATTGGCCTTGGCTTCCAGCAGATTGAGCGTTTTGCTGGCGTACTTCTTGAATGTTCGTTCCTGCTTGAGTTTGGTTAGGTTGTTTTGCCATCGTTTATCACCTCCACGAAATATAGATTAACCATCTAAGGAGGATACTATTCGACAAATTTCAACCAAAATTAAACCAATAGCGAAATTCCTCCATCAACAATGATTGTCTGTCCTCGAATCATGCTCGATTCATCTTTTAAAAGAAACAGGACTGCATTGATGATGTCATCGATTTCGACCATTCTACCAGCAGGTGTTTTTTCTCTCGCCTCTGCGAGGAGTTCTTCCCGATTTGGAAAATGAGTCAGTGCTTCAGTATCGACTGCACCACCTGAAACTGCGTTGACGACGATATTTTTGCGTGCTAATTCAACAGCCAAATAACGTGTAAGGGCCTCAAGCGCTGCTTTTGAGACTCCGACCGTCGTATAGTTCTCCAAATAGCGGATGGACCCAAGAGAACTGATGCTGACTATCTTCCCGCCGCCATTTCGTTCCATCAACTTCGCGGCTTCTTGGGCACAGAATAACAAAGCCTTACTATTAACGTTCATTGTCCAGTCCCAATGTGATTCTTCGAGTTCCATCGCAGGCCGCAGTACCCCTGATGCTGCATTGTTCACGAACACGTCCAGCCTTCCGAACCCTGCTTCGATTTGTTCAAACATCGCTTTAATTTTACTGACATCTCCCACATTTGCTTTAACAACTAGAGCCTTTCGTCCAAGTGCTTCGATTTGTTGTGCAGTTTCCAATGCTGCCGTTTTGCTGCGGGCATAATTGATGACAATGTCATACCCTTCTTTTGCAAGCCTGATGGCCGCTGCTTTGCCGATTCCACGGCTGCTTCCAGTAATGAGTGCTACTTTTTGCGTCATGTTTACGTTCCTTTCTGATCCTAATCTGTTACATGAATATGTTTCATTTTAGCTTTTTCAGGTTGATATGACAATAAATGTTCTCAAAGCATTTTAAGCTTTTGTAAATTCCAGATATTGTTGGAACATTTTTAGGTAAGGAACGGGGAAAGCATATTCCTGTAGCTCTGTTTCGGTAACCAGTTTTACATACGGTGTTTCCTGTATTTCAGCTTGAATGTTTCCACAAAATACATGAATATTCCATTTCAAATGGGAAAAAACATGATCTATTTCGCCGATCGTGTCATTTATCTTTGGGAATGAACCATAAAGGTCTTTGAAGTGGTCACTCAGTTGTTCTCGCTGCCTTTTAAATTCCAGGTTTAACTCAACCGTCGGAAACTCCCATAAGTTCGCTAACAAACCAGTTTCCGGACGTTTCCGAATGAGGATTTTGCCCTGGCTGTCTTTAAAAATACCTGCTGCAAGCTGGACGTTTTTTTGCTTTTTCTTTTTTGTTTTTATTGGCAATTCCTTTTGTACCCCTTCATGGAATGCCTGGCAATGATCCCTTACCGGGCAGAGGAGGCACGAAGGGGAGGTAGGGGTACAAATGAGCGCCCCTAACTCCATTAAAGCCTGATTAAAAAATGATGGGTGATCATGAGAGATGATCTCCTTTACAGCCGATTCAAAAATTTTCCGTGATGCAGGTCTGGCAATGTCTTCCGAAATGAGCAGGATCCTTGATAACACTCTCATCACATTTCCATCAACGGCAGGTTCAGGCTTCCCATACGCTATGCTCAGTATCGCACCTGCTGTGTATGGTCCCACCCCTTTTAACGAAGCAATTTCTTCCGGTGAATCTGGCACTTTGCCTCCGTACCGCTGGTGAACCTCCCTCACTGCGGATTGTAAGTTACGGACTCGGGAATAATATCCAAGACCTTCCCAAGCTTTTAGCACCTTATCTTCATCAGCGGAAGCAAGCGTCAGCTTTGAGGAGTAAAAATT
>NZ_JXIQ01000200.1 GCF_000934845.1 Mesobacillus subterraneus | reverse complement strand
ACAGGATGTGCTAGACCCGGCCGCCACAGGACGTGGCGTTCTAGGCGGGAAGCGCTTGTCGGGGCTGACCAAGGCGCTTGCGCTTTTCTTATCAAAAGAGGTTCCTATATAAAAGGTGCCTCTTTTCTTTGCATTTGTCTATGTATGAAAATGATTGGCTGGAATTAACTGAAGGATGTTAAATTTAGAATTTTTCAAACAGTTACTGTAGAATAGAAACAATAACGGATAGGTATATTGAAAGTAGGTTAAAAGGAATATTAAATAGGAGCATCTAAAACGTATACATATAGTAAAGATGTTTTGCACGATTTCAAACAGTGAAAAATGGATAAGGAGTTTAACACGTTCCCATTAAAGGAGGATTTACATGGCTGTCATTTTAGAAACAATCAAGAATTTAAAGGGTTATAAGCTTCACATTGTAAAAACGGCAAAGTTCAAGACGAACACTATTGTCTGGAAGATGAAAACGCCTTTGACAAGTGAAAACGTAACAAAACGTGCGTTGCTTCCATATGTGCTGCAAAGCAGTTCAAAGGCATATGAATCAACAACAAAGCTGCGCTCCTATTTAGATGAACTTTATGGTGCGAATCTTAATGTTGATGTATCAAAAAAAGGAGAGTTCCAGATCATAAGCTTCTCGCTCGAAATTGCTAATGAAAAATTCCTGAGTGATCCAGCACCGTTGCTGAAAAAGGGAATGGAACTAATCGCTGCTATCCTCGTAAAGCCTTTGACAGAAAATGGAGCTTTTGATAAAGCGACAGTGGAGAAAGAGAAACGCACGCTAAAACAGCGGATTCAGGCAGTTTATGATGATAAAATGCGTTACTCCAATTACAGGCTTGTTCAAGAAATGTGTAAAGGGGAGCCGTATGCATTACATGTGAATGGAGAAATAGACGATATCCCGCAGATTAACCCGGAAAATTTGTATGAGTACTACAAACAGGCTTTTGCTGAGGATGAAATGGATTTGTACATTATTGGCGATGTGAATGAAGAAGAAGTCCAATCCATAGCGGACCATCTGCTCCAATTCGAGGATCGTGTCCCCGTGCAGCTGAAAACAGCTCAAACCGTCAGCAGAGAAGAACAGATCGTAAAAGATCAAGAGGATGTCAAACAAGGCAAGTTGAATATCGGTTACAGAACAAATGTGCTTTATGGCGACCAAGACTATTATGCTCTCCAGGTATTTAACGGCATTTTTGGCGGCTTTTCACATTCTAAATTATTTATAAATGTCCGCGAAAAAAACAGTCTTGCCTACTATGTAGCCAGCCGACTTGAAAGCCACAAAGGTTTAATGATGGTTATGTCCGGGATTGAATTCGAAAATTTTGAGCTGGCCGTTCAAATCATCCGTGAACAGATGGAAGCAATGACAGCAGGCGATTTTACCGAGAAGGAAGTGGAACAGACGAAAGCAGTGATCGAAAATCAAATGCTTGAAACATTGGATACGTCCAGAGGCATAGTAGAGGTACTATATCATAATGTAGTATCAGGTCAAAATGTCAGCCTCGATGACTGGCTTCAGGGCATGAGTACAACCACAAAAGAAGAAATCGTTGATGTTGCTAAGAAGATTCAGCTTGACACGGTTTACTTTTTAACTGGATTGGAGGCGGACAAATAATGGAGATGATTATTTTTGAACAGCTTCAGGAAGAAATGTATTATGAAAAGCTCGATAATGGGCTTGATGTGTATATCCTTCCAAAAAAAGGTTTTAACAAAACATATGCTACCTTTACAACAAAATACGGTTCCATTGACAATCACTTTCTTCCTCCAGGAAAAGAGGAATACGTTAAGGTTCCAGATGGAATTGCTCACTTCCTAGAACACAAGTTATTTGAAAAGGAAGATGGGGATGTATTTCAGCAGTTCAGCAAGCAAGGTGCATCTGCGAACGCATTTACTTCCTTTACACGAACTGCTTATTTGTTCTCCAGTACATCCAATGTCGAGAAAAACCTTGAAACGCTGATTGACTTCGTTCAAGAGCCTTATTTTACCGAAAAAACAGTGGAAAAGGAAAAGGGGATCATTGGCCAGGAAATCACGATGTATGATGATAATCCCGATTGGAGACTGTATTTTGGACTAATCCAGAATATGTATAAAAACCACCCTGTCAGCATTGATATTGCCGGTACCATTGAATCGATCTCCCATATAACGAAAGATATGCTGTATGAATGCTATGAAACTTTTTACCATCCAAGCAATATGCTGTTGTTTGTGGTTGGTCCTGTCAATCCTGATGAAATCATGGGCATGATCAAAGATAACCAGAGCAAGAAAGACTATAAGAACAAGCCGGAAATCCAACGAAAATTCGATGCCGAACCGGCTGGAGTCGCCGAAAAAAAACAAGTTCTTAAAATGAATGTGCAAACCTCAAAATGCCTAGTGGGACTCAAAGCAGCCAACCCGACGGAATCAGGCACCATCATGCTGAAGAATGAACTATCAGTGAACGTACTGCTTGATATTCTATTTGGAAAAAGTTCGGATCACTACACTGAATTGTATAGTTCGGGTCTGATTGACGACACGTTTTCCTACGATTATTCACAGGAACTGGGCTTTGGATTCGCGATGGTTGGCGGAGATACTAATGAGCCAGATCTGCTTGCAAGCAGGCTTAAAGCGATGCTGATGGAGGCAAAATTAGCTCAAAGTTGGACTTCTGATAGCCTTGAAAGGACAAAAAGGAAAAAAATCGGAGCGTTCCTGCGAGCGGTGAATTCTCCGGAATATATCGCAAATCAATTCACACGCTACGCGTTCAATGATATGGATTTGTTTGAAGTGGTTCCAATGTTGGAAAGCCTGACGATCGATGACTTAACTAAGGCAGCAGAAAGACTTATATCAGAAGATCGCTTCACAGTGTGCCAGGTTGTGCCAAAAGGGAAGTAATGGACAAATGAGGTGTATGCTTACAATATTGGAGAGGAAAAAGATATGAAACGATTTGTACTTGTAACTGGGGCAAGTGGAGCGATTGGCAAAGCGATCTCCATCAAGCTGGCATCGTCAGGTTATTCACTCTACCTGCATTACGATCGGAATCAAAAAGAGATGGATGCCCTGCTCCGTGAGATTGACTCATTTGGCGGGGAATATATCCCAATCAAAGCCAATTTTGTCTCTAAGACAGGATACCTCGAATTAGTGGACCAGATTTTTTCAATTGATGCAATCGTCCATAATGCTGGGAATGCCTTATATGGGCTTCTAGAGGACTTGGAAGAGGAGGAAGCAGAAGCCTTGATTCGACTCCATGTGACGACACCTCTTCTTCTGACAAAGAAGCTGGTGCCAAAATTACGGCAAAAGCAAAATGGGAATATTGTGATTGTCTCATCCGTATGGGGCCAGACAGGAGCATCATATGAGGTGGCCTATTCAACGGTAAAGGGCGCACAGCTAGCATTTGCAAAAGCATTGAGCAAAGAACTGGCACCTTCAAAGATTAGAGTAAATGCAGTTGCTCCCGGAGCAATCCAAACGCCACTGATGGAGAAATTTAGCGAAGAAGAGCTGGATGCAATTGCTGCTGAAATTCCCTCAGGCCGTCTTGGAACACCTGAGGAAGTGGCAAACGGAGTGGAATTTCTTTTATCCGAGAAATCTTCCTACATTACCGGGCAGGTTTTGGCCATCAATGGAGGCTGGCTGACATGAATGATTTGTGACAAATTTTTAAAACAAGTTTCTTGATGAATATTTCTCTACAAACGAATGCAAAATAACCTTGTACTATTTTAGACAAGGAGGTTGTCAAATATGTCTGTATTGGAAAATTGGAATCAGTGGAAAGATTTCCTGGGGGACCGACTTAATCAGGCGCAGGATCAAGGAATGAATAAAGAAGCAATGGGTGATCTTGCCTATCAAATCGGCGACTATCTTGCCAAGAACGTCGACCCAAAGAACGAACAGGAAAGAGTTCTTACCGATCTTTGGTCAGTGGCAAGTCCAGACGAACAGCATGCGATCGCGACTATGATGGTAAAGCTTGTTCAAAACAACGGTAGCAAATAAGTAAGTTTTGGAAGAGGGGACCTTACATCCTCTCTTTTTTTATAACATGCTTTATTTTTGGCTGGTTTTTCCTTTCATCTTCGTCAAAAATCATATATTATAGTAGCTAGATATTATGTCAAAATGTGTCGTAATGGCAAGCAAAGGAGGACAAGGATGGAGAAGAAAGAATGGTACTTAGAATATGAAATAATGATAAACCGTCCAGGACTGCTTGGTGATATTTCCTCTTTGCTTGGAATGCTGTCTATCAACATTGTTACGATCAATGGAGTAGACGAGGGCAGGCGAGGTCTTTTGATCCTCGCAAAAGATGATGATCAAATTGAGCGACTAGAGTCTATTTTACATACTATGGAGACAATAAGGGTAATTAAAATTAGAGAGCCGAAATTGCGTGACCGCATGGCAGTTAGGCATGGAAGGTATATACAACGCGATGCTGACGATAAAAAAACTTTCCGGTTTGTGAGGGATGAACTTGGACTGCTTGTTGATTTTATGGCAGAATTATTTAAGATGGAAGGCCATAAACTGATTGGTATCCGGGGAATGCCTCGTGTCGGCAAGACAGAATCTGTTGTTGCTTCAAGTGTTTGTGCTAATAAAAGATGGCTGTTTGTTTCCTCGACGTTATTGAAGCAGACCATTCGCAATCAGTTGATTGAAGATGAGTACAATGCTAATAACTTATTCATCATAGATGGCATTGTTTCAACTAGAAGAGCCAATGAAAAGCATTGGCAGCTCGTCAGGGAAATCATGCGACTGCCTGCAGTCAAGGTAGTGGAACATCCTGATATTTTTGTCCAGAACACGGAATACACATTGGATGATTTTGATTATATTATCGAATTAAGAAATAATCCTGAAGAGGAGATCGTATATGATATGGTCCAGAAGAATCACATGTTTACTGATTCTGATTTTGGAGGATTTGATTTTTAACAGTATTGGAAGGTGTTATCGTGTCTGAGTTAGGAAATATTTTAAAAGAAGCCCGTGAAGCAAAAGGCCTCAGTCTGGACGAGCTGCAATCGATTACGAAAATTCAAAAACGGTATTTGATGGGCATTGAAGATGGCAACTATTCAATCATGCCAGGAAAATTCTATGTGCGGGCGTTCATCAAACAATATGCCGAAGCTGTTGGCCTTGATCCGGATCAGCTTTTTGAACAGTATAAATCCGAAATCCCTACTACCTATAATGAAGAATTGCCGGAACAGCTTTCCCGAGTTCAATCTAGGAAAAGTTTGTCACCAGAAACCTCTAAGATTTTGAATGTTCTTCCAAAAATATTGATTGTCATTTTCATTATTGGCGCAGTTGCTCTCGTCTGGTATTTGATTGTCAAAAATGCAGGCGATGATTCCGGCCAGACCGCTAATACCAATAAAAGCCAGCCAATCGTGGAAGAACCTGCAGGAAGCACAAATGATCCCGCTGCAAATAACACAAGTGAATCTGATGCCCCTGCCCAAGAAAAACCTGCTGACGAAAAACCAAAGCCTGAACCTCCTGCACAGGAGCTTACCGTTGCCTCAAACAATGGAAGCAATACAGTGTATGAACTGAAGAATGCCGATCGATTTGTCATCAAAATTGTTTCGCTTGGACAAACATGGGTTGGACTCTCTAATGGTTCAGGAAAATCGATCTTTGCAGAAACGCTTGTTAAAGGCAAGAATGAAAACCGGACAGAAGATTTAACTGCTGAAACAGAGGCCGTCATTAATATCGGGCGTGCAACGGAAACGGAGATTTACGTAAACGACCAGAAGCTGGAGTACGCCGTTTCCCCGCAAGATGATATGACCCAGCTGATTACGATCAAGTTTGTAAAGTAGTTGAACATAATAAATTGCAGCCCGTATAAAGTCTGCTGCAACAAGAATGCCCGTATGGACGTTTGTTTATACGGGTTATACTTTGAAAGTTATAATGATGTTGTCAGCCTGTGTAATTGACATTTGGAGGAATAGGATATGAACTTGCCCAATAAAATTACGGTTTCACGCATTTTATTGATTCCGTTATTCTTGATTGTGATGATTGTGCCATTTTCCTGGGGGGAGATTGCCCTGCTTGGAACGACAATGCCGGTCACTCATTTGGCAGGAGCGTTGATTTATATTTTCGCTTCTGTCACAGACTGGGTTGATGGCTATCTGGCACGAAAACATAATCTCGTTACAAATCTCGGGAAATTTCTTGACCCGCTGGCGGACAAGCTACTTGTCTCTTCAGCGCTAATTGTGCTCGTTGAACTTGGTTATGCTCCGGCTTGGATTGTCGTTGTTATCATCAGCAGAGAATTTGCCGTGACAGGGCTTCGACTATTGCTTGCAGGAGGAGGCGAGGTTGTTGCTGCCAAGATGCCCGGAAAAATCAAAATGTGGGCTCAAACAGTCGCAATTTCCGCTTTGTTGCTGCATAATATCATTTTTGAAGCTTTTTCGATCCCATTTGCTGACATCGCCTTATGGGTGGCAATGTTCTTTACAATCTGGTCTGGATGGGAGTACTTCGCAAAGAACAAACAAATATTCAGCAATTCTAAATAAAGGATTTTCCAGGAGGATGGCACATGAATGCAGAAATCATAGCAGTTGGTTCTGAACTACTTCTCGGGCAAATCGTCAATACAAACGCCCGGTTCCTGTCAAAGCAGCTTGCAGACCTGGGAGTCAATGTATTCTATCACACCGTTGTCGGAGATAATTCAGATAGGCTCAAAAGTGCAATCGCGATCGCCCAGCAACGTGCAGAATTGATAATTTTCACGGGCGGACTGGGACCAACTAAAGATGATCTTACGAAAGACACCATTGCCGGGCAACTCGGTAAAAAGCTGGTACTTGACGAAGAAGCGATGAGATCCATTGAATGGTATTACGAAAAAACGAACAGGGTTATGACCGAGAATAACAGGAGACAGGCGCTCGTAATCGAAGGTTCCCTCATCCTTAAAAACGAAAATGGCATGGCTCCCGGAATGTTCCTTACAACTGCAGACCACAAGTATATGCTACTGCCAGGTCCGCCTTCAGAAATGGAGCCGATGTTCCTAAAATATGGCCAGGCAGCTATTGCCGGGGTAAATGGGAACCAGTCAAGAATTGAATCAAGAGTCCTGCGCTTCTTTGGTATCGGTGAGGCAGCACTTGAGGCGAAGATAGAGGATTTGATTGATCAGCAAAGCAATCCGACCATTGCTCCGCTGGCAGGCGATGGAGAAGTCACCTTGAGATTGACAGCAAGATCAGATGCTAATAGCAACGCGGAGGCAATGATCGATAAAATGGAAGCCGAAATCATCGCAAGAGTTGGCGAGTTTTTTTATGGCTACAATGAAACCTCGTTAATTTTGGAGTTATCCAAACTATTGAAAAGCAGAGATATGACAATTTCAGCAGCGGAAAGCCTGACGGGTGGGATGTTTCAGCAGGAATTGACTTCTGTCTCTGGTGCAAGCAACCTATTCCAGGCCGGCATTGTCTGCTATTCCAATGAGGCCAAAATCGAACTCGTTAATGTGAGACCTGAAATAATAGAAAAACATGGCGCTGTCAGCAAGGAATGTGCAGAAGAGCTGGCAGTCAATATTTCCTCCATTGCCAAATCGGATATTGGCATTAGTTTCACCGGTGTAGCAGGTCCCGACAGTCTCGAGGGCCACCAGGCTGGGACTGTTTTCATTGGAGTGCATATAAAAGGTCAGCCAGTGCATGTGGAGCATCTGAGGATGAGCGGATCTCGAACAGCAATCAGGAGCAGATCAGTAAAGTACGGATGTCAGCTGATTATTAATAGATTAACAGAAACACGGAAGTGACAATGCTTCCGTGTTTTTTCTTAATAATAAATAGGCAGATTTATTGTTGAAAGTGAATTTTAATGGGGAAATGGCAGCTTAATTTTACATAAAAGTGCATCAGAAATTTAGTTTTAATAAGTTTTTTCATCTCAAAAAAACGAATAAACGTTCGATTTTTTGATGGACAAACTATCAGGGAAAAGGTATAGTTATAATAGATTTTAAATAAAAGATTTGCGGGCAAGCAGCATGCTGTTTGTGTTGATATAAAAGGAGGAAGATTGAGTGAGTGATCGTCAAGCTGCGTTAGATATGGCATTAAAACAAATCGAAAAACAATTTGGAAAAGGCTCGATTATGAAGTTGGGAGAGAAGACAGACATTAAGATTTCTACTTCTCCAAGTGGTTCCCTTGCATTGGATGTAGCGCTAGGAATAGGCGGGTATCCTCGAGGACGTGTTATTGAAATCTACGGACCTGAAAGTTCAGGTAAGACAACTGTTGCGCTTCATGCAATTGCAGAAGTTCAGGCTAATGGAGGCCAAGCAGCGTTTATTGATGCCGAGCACGCGCTCGATCCTGTATATGCACAGAAACTCGGTGTTAACATTGATGAACTTCTTTTGTCACAGCCGGACACAGGAGAGCAGGCTTTGGAAATTGCGGAAGCACTTGTACGAAGCGGAGCAGTTGATATTATTGTTATTGACTCCGTTGCAGCTCTTGTTCCTAAGGCTGAAATCGAGGGTGAGATGGGAGATTCCCATGTAGGGCTTCAGGCTCGTCTCATGTCCCAAGCATTGCGCAAACTTTCAGGTGCGATCAACAAATCAAAAACGATCGCAATCTTCATTAACCAGATTCGTGAAAAAGTCGGCGTTATGTTCGGTAACCCTGAAATTACACCTGGCGGACGTGCGTTGAAGTTTTATTCAAGTGTTCGTCTTGAAGTACGCCGTGCTGAAACATTGAAGCAGGGCAATGATATGGTCGGCAATAAAACGAAGATCAAAGTGGTCAAGAATAAGGTTGCACCTCCGTTCCGTACAGCGGAAGTGGATATTATGTACGGTGAAGGTATTTCCAAAGAAGGTGAAATCATTGATATGGGGTCAGACCTTGATATTGTTGATAAGAGCGGTTCTTGGTATTCCTACAATGGGGAACGCCTTGGACAAGGTAGGGAAAACGCAAAGATTTTCCTAAAAGAAAATCCGTCCATTCGGCTTGAAATCCAGAAGAAGATCCGTGATCACTACAGTCTTGATGGAGAAATCGTAGTTACTGAAGTGGACGAAGATCAGGAAGAACTTAAATTGGATTAATCAGATTCGATCGACCAGCAAAGGTCTCCTTCATGAAGGAGACCTTTTTCGATATATAAAACAGAGGTTTAAAAGAAGGATTGATTGAATCATGAATTAAAATCGTTAGTATCCTTACCGGCAGCTTTGAGGAGTAAAAA
>NZ_JXIQ01000199.1 GCF_000934845.1 Mesobacillus subterraneus | reverse complement strand
CGCATAAGGGTATCATTCCGCCCGAGAGATGCCCAAATGGAGGTGGAATTGCTCGCATAAGGTATTTGAAAGGGGACCTTATAACCGCTGGCTAAAAAAATAACTGTGAAAGTCGAAATAACCATGCTGGTTCGATATAATGAAAGTATCATGATGAAGGGGTGAAGGGTTTGTTTACAGTTAGCAATCAATTTGATTTTACGAATCGCCATGACTGTCTTGTGATTGGTCTTTTTAATAAGCCAACAAGTCTTGAAGGTGTTATAGGGGAAGCAGACAAGCTATTTGACGGACAATTGACGGAGCTGATCAAAAGCGGTGATATATCAACCAAGAAAAAAGAGATTTCGAAAATACATACTTTCGGAAAAATTGGTGCAAGGAAACTATATGTTGTCGGACTTGGGCATGAGAAACAATTCAATTTTGAGACGTTGCGAGACGCATTTGGCCGCCTGTTCAAGACAGCGAAGAAGGAAAAATGGACAGAAGCAGCAGTGATGTTGAATTCTTTTACAAGTAATAGTGTTGAACTGAACGATGCGGCGCATGCACTTGGGGAAGCTTTCCCAATGGCAACATATGAATTCGCAGGTTATAAGCAAAAATCGAATGAACCGGAAAAGCGCATCGAAAATCTGACTGTGTACAGTGGCGATGAAGAAGGCGATGTGGAAGCAGCGCTTGAGGTTGGCTTTGTATTCGGCAAGGGAACGAACTCAGCACGCACGCTCGTCAATACACCGGGGAATCTGTTGACAGCAACGGACATGGCGGAATATGCGCTAAGGCTGGCAGAAACATATGAGTTTGAAGCGGAAATTTTAGAAAAAGAAGAAATGGAGAAGCTCGGCATGGGTGCATTGCTGGCGGTCAACCAGGGTTCTGCAGAGCCGCCGAAAATGATTGTCCTTAAGTATCAGGGCAAGCAAGAGTGGAAGGATGTTATCGGGCTCGTCGGCAAGGGCATTACGTTTGACACCGGAGGATACTCGATCAAAACCAAGGCTGGCATCGTCGGCATGAAATCCGATATGGGCGGTGCAGCGGCCGTACTAGGAGCTATGGAGATCATCGGCGAACTAAAGCCTGAGCGCAATGTTGTGGCTGTGATTCCGTCTACCGACAACATGATCAGCGGTACTGCTTTCAAGCCAGACGACGTCATTACGTCAATGAGCGGAAAAACGATTGAAGTGCTGAATACCGATGCAGAAGGCCGTCTCGTGCTTGCAGATGCTATGACATACGCAAAGCATCACGGCGCAAATTACCTTGTGGATATAGCCACTCTGACAGGCGGAGTGATTACTGCTTTAGGACTGCATACATCGGGAGCTTTGACGAACAACGAGGACTTCTTCGAACAAGTACTTGAGGCTTCCTATGAGTCAGGAGAGCCAATCTGGCGTCTGCCATTGTTCGAGCGCGACATAGAGCGTGTGAGGGGCAGCAAGATCGCCGACTTGAATAATTCACCAGGATCCGAAGGACATGCTATCATGGGTGGCGCGTTTGTCGGTGAGTTTGCTGAAGGGACGCCATGGGTGCACCTCGATATTGCCGGAACGGCCACTACCAGCAAAGAATATGACCTAGGACCTGCAGGGGCAACCGGTGTCATGGCCCGAACTCTTGCATTGCTGGTTGAGCGATTTGAAACAGAAGAAGATGGAAAATAAATAGAGAACAGAGCAGCTCGAGGCAGTATGTGGAAAGCTCGCATCCCCCTCAGGACTAGGCATTTTTTTTCGTTCAATAGACAGTCGCCTATTCAACTGCCCCTCGATATGCATATGAAGTACTATAGGCATACAATAAAGGGAGGTAGGTTGAATGATGAGAAGAAGACCGTTTTATGTTGGCCGACGTCGTCCATTTGGTTTTGGTTTTGGAGGTCCGTTTGTTGGCGGATTGCTTGGAGGGATGTTAGGCAGCGCGTTATTCTATCCTGGCGGTTACGGCTACGGATATGCACCATATCCGCCTTATGGATACAGTTACGGATATGAATACGGTTACCCGTTTTATTAAATAGAAAATTAGCAGCCGCTGTTGCAAGACAGCGGCATTCTTGTGCGATAAGTATGACAGGAAAAAGAGGATACCTAACGAGGAACGAAGAATTGTTATACATACTAATTTCTATTGTAAAATAGAATCGGACCAATGTGCAGGAAAGGAGATACCTCATGGATTTGGATTTGGTCGTGGAAATGATTGACGAGAATGGCTATTTAGGATTGTTTTTATGGCTTTGTTGCGGAGTGTTTATTCCGATTCCCAATGAGGTCATATTGATGACAGTTGGTTTTGCTTCATCGCAGGGTGCGTTAACTCCCGTTCCTGCCTTCTTAGTTACCTATTTAGGAATAGCAGCAGCTTTCACCTTAAGCTACCTGCTAGGAAGGTTGATCGGCCGAAGACTATTGTCGTTAATATATCGGAAAAAGCGATTAGCAAAGTCGGTAAAATCTGCCATAAGGTTAATGGATAAGTACCATATGTTTTCCTTGTCGCTTAGCTGTTTTGTTCCCGGTGCCCGCTATTTTGTACCATTGCTTTATGGCATCAGCCGGCTTTCATTCCGGAAATTTGCCATCTTTGCCTATAGCGGCGCTTTTGTATGGGTATTGATCATTTTTGTTCTAGGCTATTTATTTGGTGATAAAATGGAACTAATCATGAAATACAGTAATGAAATGTGGCTGTGGGTGGCGGTTCTTGCAGCCGCTTCGCTAATTATCATTGTGAAGGTGAAAAAGAAAAAATGGAAGAGCTCAGCCTCTGAAGTGGAGTGAGCAGTTTAAAAAGGGAGGGGAGATAGAGTTGAATCAAACTTTGCTGGACTCATTAGGAATAAAAGTAACAGAACTGCAAAAAGGAAAGGTAGTTGCAACAATGCCGGTCGATGACAGGACGAGGCAGCCGCATGGTCTGCTGCACGGAGGTGCCTCCGTTGCGCTTGCAGAAACGGTTGCCAGCATCGGAGCATTTGAGTTGGTCGACCAGGAAAAGGAAGTCGTAGTCGGCCTTGAAATTAACGCCAACCACATCCGAGCAAAAAGGGATGGTGTGGTTACAGCGGTAGGAACCGTCCTTCATCAGGGGAAAACGACAATGGTATGGGATATAAAAATAACAGACGAAGACGGCAAACTTATTTGCCTATCAAGATGCACCATTGCAGTATTAAAACGCAAAAGTTTTTAGAATTTCGACGAACAAACAAAGCGATCATACTTGATCGCTTTGTTTGTTTTGCTTTTTCTATCTAGATTCTTCCGTTTTTTGTTTTATTCGGGCTTTTGCAAGGTCATCCTGAACGGTACGGTCTGACAGCTTAACTCCGCTGTTATAGGCGGCTCTTGAAATCAAATGTCCTGCAACAGGTGAAGTGAGGAAGATAAAGCCAATCCCAAGAAGCAACCGCGAATTGAAGTGGTGCTTAATGAGCCAAAAGTAAAAGAAGGTGCCAAGCAAAACGAGCATGACGCCTAAAGTGGCGCTTTTCGATGCAGCGTGGTTCCGTGTGTAGACATCCGGAAGCCTGATCAGGCCGAATGCGGTTACCAGGCTGAGGAATGCTCCAATCAGGATCAATAATCCTGCAAAAAACTTAACGATCTCCATTTCTGTCATATTCCATGATTACCCCTTTCTCGAGAAACTTTGAAAAGGCGACTGTACCAATGAATGCAAGAATCCCGATCAGAAGGATGATATCGAGAAAGGCGTTGGTATCTAAAAGGATTGATACTAACGCCACCACGGAAACGAGGCTGATGCCGATTGCATCAAGGGCCACTACTCGGTCTGCGACTGTCGGCCCTTTGATTACACGGTAAATCAATCCAATCATTGCTAATGATAGAAAGGTAACGGAAATCCATAAAACCGTATCAAACATTAGCGACTCACCTCCATGATTGCTTTTTCAAACGTATTTTTGATGCTGAGGATGGATTCGTCCGCATCACGAATGTCCATAGCGTGGACATACAGGATTTTGTTATCGTCCGAAATATCGACGACAAGGGTTCCAGGAGTCAAAGTAATCAGGTTTGCGAGCACGGTAATCTCCCAGTCCTGCTTCAATTCTGTCGGGAAGGCGAAGATTCCGGGCTTGATATTCAGCTTTGGGCTTAAAACTGCCTTTAGCACTTCGATATTTGATAGAATCAATTCCCTGATAAAAATAAAAAACAAATTCACCAACGCGACTACCCGTAACAAGTAAAAACGGCTAGTGAAGAAGCGGCGGAAAATATAAATGATGAGCAGGCCAAAGAAGTACCCGACAAAAAACGAGGCCGGGGAGTAGGATGTCTTTAGGAACATCCAGACAAAGGCTAAAATAAAATTCAGCAAAATTTGAAATGCCATTGGCTCATCACTCCTTTAAAACAGCATGGATGTAGATTTCCGGATTGGCAAGCGTTTCTGCAGCCGCAGAGATAACCGGATAGACAGCTTCCGTACCTAAACCGTACAAAACAGCGAACGCCGTCAGGACAGCAGGGGCAATCAGCAACCATTTGACTGGTGCTTTATCCTCATTTTTATAAGCCCTTGGAGTTCCCCAAAATCCCCCGATGAAAATTCTCATGATGGAATACAGAACCAGCAGACTGGACATTAGGACAACAAACGCACCAATATAGTTTTCAGTCTCAAATCCTGCACGGACGATCATCATTTTCCCTGCGAAACCGCTGAGCGGTGGTATGCCGGCAAGGGCAAGTCCCGCGATAAAGAAGGTCCATCCTAAGCCAGGATAGCGATTGATCAGACCGCTTATTTTATTCAAGTCACTCGTTCCTGTAATGGCAATGATAATCCCAATTAACAGAAACAGAGCCGCTTTAATATTCATGTCGTGGATCAGGTAAAACACTGCACCAGTCAGAGATTCAGGCGTCAGGACAGAGACACCGAATAAGATAACCCCGACAGCGACGATGATGTTATAGATGACGATTTTTTTTATGTCTGTAAAAGCTAGGGCACCGATCACTCCGGAGATAATCGTCAAGATAGCCAAGATCTGAAGCAATTGATGCGTATAACCCACATCATGGTAAAAGAACAAGGTGAAAGTTCTCGTGATCGAGTAAACGCCCACTTTTGTCAGCAGGGCACCGAACAATGCCATAACCGGGGCGGGCGGAGCATAATACGACCCGGGAAGCCAGAAATAAAGCGGGAAGATCGCTCCCTTTAAACCGAAGACAATCAGGAATAAAACCGCAAGCACCGTAATAATCCCTGTGTTTCCAGCCTCACTTAGTCTCACCGAGATATGTGCCATATTCAATGTCCCTACCACTGAGTACAAATAAGCGACTGCGATGACGAACAATGCTGATGAAATGACGTTAACAAGTATGTATTTAATCGATTCACGCAGCTGAATTTTCGTACCGCCAAGTACAAGCAGCACATAGGAAGACATAAGCATGACTTCGAAAAAGACAAATAAGTTAAAAATATCACCAGTCGTAAAGGCACCGTTCACTCCAACAATCAGGAAGTGGACGACAGGATAATAGTAAAATTTTTCTCGGGCTTCTCCTATTGATTGAAAAGAGTAAATCAAAGCGGCAAAGGCAATGATACTTGTCGTCAGAACGAGCAGAGAGGAAAGCATGTCCGATACGAGTGTAATCCCGTACGGTGCTTCCCAATTGCTGACATCCATTGTTTGAATTCCATCATGATAAACTAGGTTGGCTTGCATGAAGGAAACAATGATTACGATCAGAGCGCTAATCGCTGAAATCCAGCGCTGCACCATGATATTTTTTGCGAAAAAGATAAGTACAACCCCTGTAATCAGAGGAATCAAGATAGGGAAAATAATGAGATTATTCATGTCCTTCCTTTCCTCTCAAACGATCCATATTATCGGTTCCAAGTTCCTGATACGCTCTGTAGGCGAGTACAAGGAAAAAGGAGGTGACCCCAAAGCTGATGACGATCGCAGTCAGAATCAACGCCTGTGGCAGCGGGTCCACATAGGTTGCGGCATGTTCTCCCAGAAGTGGCGGTGCACCCCTTTTCAGGCCACCCATCGTTAAAATCAAGAGATGGGCGCCATGACTCAACAATCCTGTACCGATAATGATCCTGAGCAAGCTTTTTGAAAGCATAAGGTATGTGGCTGCCATAAACAAAATTCCAATTAGAAAAGCCATTAAGATTTCCATTATTCGCTCTCTCCAATCGTTTGAATAATGGTCATTGTTACGCCAATGACGACAAGGAAGACGCCTGTATCAAATAATACCGCAGTATGCAAAGAGGTTTTCCCCAAAAGCGGCAAGTCGACATAAGTAAACGCATGGGTCAGGAACGGCAAATCAAAAAATAATGCCCCTGTACCGGTTCCAATTGCGAAAAGCAGCCCGATTGCTACCAATTTAATATAATCAACTGGCAAAATGGTTTTGACTGTCTTGATATCAAATGCAAGCAGCAGCAGGACAATGGCACCGGAAGTCATTAGTCCGCCAATGAAACCGCCACCTGGATGGTAGTGGCCAGCAAAAAATAGATGAATGGAAAAAAGGATAATGACAAACAGGGTGAACTTTGTAACAGTTTGGAGGATGATATCATTTGTTTTCATCCAAGTCTTTCCCCCTTGTCAGCCGAAGCTTGATCATCGCGAAAATGCCAAGGGCTGCGATGCCAAGGACGGTTATTTCAAACATAGTATCAAAGCCGCGGAAATCAACGAGAATGACGTTCACCATATTTTCGCCGCCCGCTTTCTTATAAGTGTTTTCCACATAAAACTCCGAAATAGAGCGAAACATTTTATTGCTGTGGGCAGATAGGGCAATCATCGTAACGACTGCACCTACGCCGATCGATATCAACGCGTTAGCAGCCTTGAAACGGATGCGTTCCTCTGGTCTGATTTTAGGCAGGTGGTAAAATGCCAGCAGGAACAGCGCTACAGAAACCGTTTCGATCACAAGCTGTGTCAGTGCAAGGTCCGGCGCCCGGAAAATGACGAAGAAAAGCGCGACCGTATAGCCGACGGCACCGAGCAGGATGATCGAAGTCAACCTTGATTTGGCAAATAAGATCGTAATGGATGAGACAGCAATGATCAGCATTAGGACGATTTCCATTATATGGACAGGTGCGGTATTGCTTACATCAAATGCAAAAGCATTTTTATACAAAAGGGTAAAGGTCAGGATCAGAATAAAAAAAGAGAAAATATACACTAAATAGGACCGGATAAACCCTGTCATATAAGACTTTGTGATCTTTTTCGCGACAAGATGGATTGCTTTGAGACCTCGATCGTACAAGTGATTCAAGGCCAGTCGATCCGGAAAAAGCCGATAAATACCTGCCCATTTTGGCAGAAACTTATAGAGCACAATCCCAATCGTGATAACAGCAAACGTCATCAATAATTCCAATGTTGGTCCGTGCCAGAACGAAATATGAACGTTGAATCCATCTCCGTTTTCAAGCAATGACGGCATGATTGCTTCCATTGCTGGCGATAGGATGGTATCGGACAATAGATTCGGAAAAATACCGAATAGAATGACGAGTGATGCAAGGATAATCGGAGAAATCAACATGCCGATTGGCGCTTCATGCGGTTTCTTTTTTAACTTTTCAGGATGGTGCTTGCCCGTAAAAGTCTTAAATACATACATCATGCTGTAAATAAAAGTGAATACACTCGCTGTCCAGGCGATGATTGGGAACAGAAGCCCCCATGTATCCATATGGAAACTATCCATTTCTGCCAATCGGAGCATGCCTGTGAAAAACATTTCTTTACTTAGGAAACCGTTGAACGGAGGAATCCCGGCCATTGAAAATGTTCCAATGATCGCAAGCGTGAACGTGATTGGCATGAAGTTCATCAAACCGCCAAGCTTGCGAATATCCCTTGTCCCTGTTTCATGGTCGATAATCCCAGTTACCATGAACAAACTTCCTTTGAACGTGGCGTGGTTAATCAGATGGAAGACAGCAGCCGTAACAGCAACGAGATAATAGCCATCATTAATCGTACCATAATGAAGTGCAGCAGCTCCAGCACCAAGAAGCGACATGATCATCCCTAGCTGGCTGACAGTGGAGAATGCGAGAATGGCTTTTAAATCGGTCTGTTTTACCGCAGAAAAAGATCCCCAAAACAGTGTAATCACACCAGCACCGGTAACGAGCCACACCCATGTAGCCGAATCGGCAAAGACAGGAGTCATGCGAGCTACAAGATAGATGCCGGCCTTAACCATCGTAGCCGAATGCAAATATGCACTGACAGGAGTAGGAGCCTCCATGGCATCAGGAAGCCAGATGTGAAATGGGAATTGCGCAGATTTTGTAAATGCACCGAGCAAAAATAAAATCAGCGTCATTGTGAACAATGGGTGGTTCTTGACTTGACTGGACATTTGAATCGTTTCCGAAATGCTGAAGGTCCCGGTGATGATTGAAAGCATCAGGATGCCCCCGAGCATCGCTAATCCTCCGAAAACAGTAATCAGCATGGATTTTTGCGCACCGTAACGGGAGCGTTCACGTTGATTCCAGAACCCGATCAACAGGAAAGAAGAAAAGCTTGTCAATTCCCAGAAGGCATAGAGTACAATGAGGTTGTCTGACAAAACGACCCCAAGCATGGCACCCATGAATAAAAGCAAGAATACATAGAATGTGTTCAGCTTTTCCTTGTTCGGATTTAAGTAATAAATCGAATAGAGCACCACGAGAGCGCCGATTCCAGTGATCAGCAAGGCAAATAACAGCCCTAATCCGTCCACTTTTAATGTGAAATCAATCCCAAGCGAAGAAATCCAAGGCATTGTTTCCATAACCGTGCCGCCACTGCCAGTCGTGCCGATGAATTTCAGAAAGTAGACAAACAGCACGGCCGGCAGCGGCAACAGGAACCAACCTGTATGGATATTCTTGAAATAGGTATGTATAAATGGAATGATGATAGCGAGTAAGAGTGGTGATAAAACAGCAAGGTGTAGAAAAGACAAATGATCATACCTCCTTATGTAGTGTAACATTAGCTAATTTTTGTTATTTAATCAAACATATGCGATAACGCACTGTAAAAAGTATATCGTAAACAGGTTCAGGATGCATGTCAAGCGCTTTAAAAAATGAAAGTTTTCTGAATTTCAAGAGAAAAATCCTGACGAATTGTGAAAATTGCAGAAAATTAAAAAATTTGTTAAAAAACGTGCTATAATAAAAAAAATAATGCAGCGAAAAGCATATACGGGTTACATATGAATCGCTTTTCAGAAAGTTGGGGAAGCATGAGCGAAAAAGAAAGGACCATATTATTTATTGATTTTGAATTCACGATGCCTGACCGTAACAGCAAGAAACGGGGATTTTATCAGGAAATCATTGAAGCTGGGGTCGTCCTGGTTGAGAATAACCAGGTGGTCGAGCAGTTTTCATCTTATGTAAAACCAATCCGATTTCCAAAATTGACGGAACGATGCCGGTCATTCCTGAATATTTCCCAGGAGCAGGTAAACTCGGGAATCGCGTTCAATGATTTAGTGGAAAAGCTTAAGAGACTTGGCGGGAACAGGCATTGCCATGTTGTGACCTGGGGAAATATGGACATGAAGGTGTTATCGCAAAACTGTCAGCAGGCTTCAGTCGAGTTTCCATTGCCGGGAAAACAAATCGATCTTTCGATGGAGTATAAGCGCTTTTTTGGCGACCAGAACCAGACAGGTCTTTGGAAGGCCGTGCAAGAATATGGTCGAGAAGGGACCGGGAAGCATCACCGCGCTCTTGATGACGCGCTGACGACATACCATATTTATAAGCTCGTTGAGAAAGACAAACAATATCTGCAGAAGCCTGAACCAGCAACGATCGGGGATATGGTTGATTTTTCCAATCTGCTAAATAAATTCGCTTAAAAAGCCAGATTGGAAGGAACAATCTGGCTTTTTGGCATTTTCACTTGCTTTTAAGGTAATCCTTTTCAAGTGAATCTAGATTTCTTAGACTTTGCTGTGCCCACGGGGAATCATCGCCTTCGAGTTCTGAACGAAGCTTGCTTATTGCTTCCTTTAATGACTCAAGGTAATCCGGAATTTCCCCTTCAAAGGGCTTGACCATTTTTTCCGGAATGTTCGCTTGTTCGCGGAAGGAAAGCGCCTTCCTTTCATGGAAAAAACCTACCTCGGCATCCTTAGGATGGTGAAGGTCGCCCTGCATTGGGTGTTTTGCGACAGCGAGGACTCGAACAAGATAATGCTGCGGGCGACGCTCGGTGATCTCCCCTATATACTTTCCAGTTTTATAAATGGCGGTGACGTGATCGCCAATTTGTAATTCAGCCATAGAGATTCTCCTCTCGGTTTTCTTTTATTATAGCAAAATCCAAGATGTTCGTGTAAAGTCGCTAAAGGAGTCGTGATATGGATGTTGTTTGCGGTTGGAAGTGACTCCTAACCCTGCTATAATGAATTTGTATGGATGAAAGGAAGATGAGAATGAGCAAGTGGTTTGTCCTCTCGTTATTTTTGTATTTTCCGGAAGATAAGACAGAATATATCCCCGCCGTCATCACTTCCCTCGTTTTCCTAATCGGGGCGATCCTGACGATGCGATTCATCATTAAAGTATCCAAAAAAGAAGCTCAGAAAGCAAAAGAACAAGAGCTGGAAATCATGAAGCGAATGAACGATACGAACGAGAACAGCTGACATATAGCTGTTCTTTTGTTTTAAAAAAATAGGGTATATAGTATCTTTTCCTTATTTTAAGAAAACGTTATAATACGGGTATTCTAAAAATCTAGAGTAGGGGTTTATATTGGAGAACTTATTGATAGAACAGATAATTGAGCGTATTCTAGTCCAATCCGGCAGCAGTGTGCAAGTTGTCCTAGAAGATTTTTTTCCGGGAGATCGGTTTGCGGGCGGGAAATATAATGTTGACAATCATATTATTACTTTATATAGGGAAGAGATTAAGGCGCAATGCTTGCAGTTGTTTTCCTCAACGGAACAGTTTGGAAATTACCTTGCCGTTGTTTTCGCACATGAGATTGGGCATGCTGAAGATCGCGAGCTTCGCGATTTGATTCAGCGAATGGATGGAACCGCCAATGAAGCTACGAAGAAGGGAATCGCCCTTCAGATTGAGATGAATGCCTGGGATTTCGCGAGAACACTGATTCCACAGCATCTGCATTCTTTCATGGACATCATTATCGATTCTTCCCTTGAACCATATTATGAAGCACTTGAAGTGACAGCTTGAAAATGGAGCCGACCCGTAAGGGAGGCTCCATTTTTTTATAAAAGTCTAGCTAAAAGCTTTTTTCAATCTTTGAAGCCCATCATTTAAAGTTTCCCGCGGGCAGGCAAGATTCATCCGAACGAAGCCTTCACCGCCTTCGCCATATTTCGTTCCTGGTTCCAGCCCCAGTTTTCCTTTTTCCAAAAGCTGTTTCTGGATTTCCTCGTCGCTTAAACCTAGGCCACGGCAATCGATCCAAAGAAGGTAGGTGGCATCAGCCTTCATTGGTTTGAGTGCTGGTAGGTGTTCAGCAATAAAGTTCGTTGTGATATTCATATTTTCATCGAGGTAGGCAAGCAGCTGCTCAAGCCATTCCGCTCCGTTAAGGTAGGCCGCTTCCATTCCGGCAATCGCAAAAGTGTTCAATGTGAAAAAGCCTTGCTGGTCCTGGACTGCCTTGAATTTAGCCTTCAGCTCTTTGTTCGGGATCAGTGCTGCAGATGCCTGAAGCCCGGCAAGATTGAAGGTTTTGCTTGGCGCGATGAATGTGGCCGTAATCTTCTTGAATTCTTCTTTAATAGAAGCGATGGGAATATGGACATTTGGTTTGAACACCAAGTCTGAATGAATTTCATCGGAAAGAATCAGCACATTATACTTTACGCACAGGTCGCCGATTTTCTCCAATTCATCCTTCGTCCATACTCTTCCCCCAGGGTTATGGGGATTGCAGAGAATGAAAAGTTTCACATCATCCTGCAGCTTGGCTTCCAAGTCGGCAAAATTAAGTTCGTAGCGTCCGTTTTCAATTAGTAAATTAGAAGTAACCAGCGTGCGGTCATTCTTTTTCACCATGTTGAAAAAGGGTGTGTACACAGGGGAGTGAATGAGCACCTTATCACCCTTTTCTGTAAATGCGCGGATCGCCGTGCTGATCGACGGGACAACTCCTTCACTGAAAAGGATGGATGATTTCTTAAATTCACAGTCGTGCCGCTGTTTCATCCAGTCCTGAATAGCCTCTGTCACAGACATTGGGACAAACGTATAGCCGAAAATGCCGTGATCGATTCTTTCTTTCAATGCATCGAGTACTGCCTTCGGAGGAAGGAAGTCCATATCCGCCACCCACATCGGCAAGATGTCCTCTCTTCCAAACACTTTATCGAGAGCATCCCATTTTATTGAATAGGTTTGATTCCGATCGACTACCTTGTCAAAAATACTATTTTCCATATTTTCCATATGTACGCACCGCCTCTTCCTAAAAATTTTTTTAGTTCTACACCTTATGATAAGTTATTTTTTAAAAATAATCAGGTGATTAATTTGGAATCGGAAGAATTAAGCTAAAATTAGTAGAATTTTGAAAGAATGAAGATAGAAGAACCATAAGACCTGAACGGCAGTCTTTAATGGCTGCCGTGTGCTGTTGCTTCCGCTGTTTTTTCTGCCTGGATAAATTGATTGATAAGATGGTGTACATCCTCTGGCCGTTCCTCGGGGACAAGGTGGCCGGTTTCTTTTAAGATGACGAGCTCGGAATGCTTCAGGTCCTTGTTTAACTTCCTGCCAATCCGAACAGGTACCACTTTATCATGTTCCCCCCAGATGAGCAGGCATGGAGCATTGATTTTCCTTATTTCTTCTGTTGAGAGATCCCCTTCACGATGGCGGATCATCATCGTTAATGCTTTGAAAATATCATCTTCAAGAAAAGGGGATAGATAACCATACAGCATTTCGTCATTGATCATGGAATGGTCATAGACAACATTTTGAAGGTTTTGCTTCACACCTGATCGGGCAAGATGGAATTTTACATACCGGTGAAAAAAGGGAATATAACTGGACAGAACCATTGGCAGGCTTGCCTTCTTTAAATAGCCGGAGCTGCAAAGAAGGATGCCCCTTTTCGCATAATCTGAATGATGCAGCAGAATATTCATGGCGATTTGTCCGCCCATCGAGTGGCCAACGATTTGGAACTCACGGATTCCAAGCGATTTCATTAGTTCCACAACTGTCGCGGCAAGGTTCTTATAGGAATAGCGGAAATTGGACAGCTTGCCGCTTTTTCCAAAAGGGGGAAGATCAATCGAAATTACGTTATAATCCTCTTTCAACAACGGAATTAAATGCCGGAAGCTGAAGGAGGAAGAGAGGAAACCATGAAGCAGTACAAGCGTTTCCTTTGCGTCAAAGTTTTGGTAATGCTCATAATACAAATCGATCCCTCTTATCGTTTTATTTCTGGCGTATTCCATCGGTTTTCACTCCTGACATGATTACAATGTTGGTAGGTATGTCATTTATTTTCCCCGTGATTCCCAACTTCACACAAAAAAATGTCCAGAAACAAAAAAAGAGATGGACACCAAAACTGGTTTCCATCTAAAAGGGGGGAATACTAGAAAGCCTTATGGGAGTAGGACAGCTTTGAGGAGTAAAAATT
>NZ_JXIQ01000198.1 GCF_000934845.1 Mesobacillus subterraneus | reverse complement strand
ATCTCTCGGACGGAATGATACCCTTATGCGAGCAATTCCACCTCCATATGGGCATCTCTCGGGCGGATGATACCTAGTTAATTCCCTTTTTAATATAATTTTGGCTGGCCAATTCTCGAGGTAAATTTTATTCTTTCTTCAAAATTCCTTTTACCCGTCATCCATATTTCTTCTAACGAGTCATAGAAGGTATAATAGTTCCATCCGTTGAATTTAATAAAGAGAATGTAACATACGCTTCAGGTAGCCTGTCAAAACAAAGTTACACAATTTAATCAATCATTGGACACCCGCTGTAATGTTATGATAAAACTTGGGTATTATTGAAAAAAGAATGCTTTAAACTAGGGGGAACATCTATGGATTTATTTACAAATTTCCCATTATGGGCTTCTCTGGCGGCGATTTTTTTCGCACAGTTCGTGAAGGTCCCGATTCAATATATTGCGACGAGAAGGCTTGACTGGTCATTGCTGACGAGCACCGGTGGAATGCCAAGCTCGCACTCCGCTGCTGTTACCGCTTTATCAACGGGAGTTGCTCTGCAGACAGGGATGGATTCAGCGGTATTTGCCGTTTCGGCAGTCTTTGCAATTATCACGATGTTTGACGCTTCTGGTGTTCGCAGGCAGGCTGGTGAGCAAGCCGTGGTCCTTAATCAATTGGTGCTTGACTTTGGCCGCTTCGCCCAGGAAGCTAAAGGCTGGCAAGATAAGCCTGCACAGGAAAAACGAAAAGAGCTGAAAGAACTGCTAGGACATAAGCCGATTGAAGTATTTTTCGGTGGATTAACGGGCATTGCACTGACTTTGCTGTTTCATTATCTTCTTTTATAAGGCTGGTGAATTAGTTTGAAAGTAGTATCTTTATGTCCCAGCAATACAGAAATTATGGAATTTCTCGGGCTGACCCATCTTCTTGTCGGAGTGGATGATTTCTCTGATTGGCCAGAGGCGGTTAAGTCCCTGCCCCAGCTCGGTCCGGACCTTTCGATTAATCTTGACCTTGTTGAGGAATTGAAGCCTGACCTCGTGCTTGCATCATTAAGCGTTCCTGGCATGGAAAAGAACATCGAAGGCTTGAAAGTACGTAATATTCCTCACATCATCCTGAATCCACAATCACTCAAAGATATAGAAAATGATTTAGTGATCACGGCTGAAGCACTGAATATGCCAGAGCGTGGACAGGATGCCGCAAAGAAGTTCAGGAGCAGGTTGGAGGGCATCAGGTTAAAAGGGGAAACAGCTAAATGGACTCCTAAGCTTTACTGGGAATGGTGGCCCAAACCCGTATTCACCCCCGGCAGGATCAATTGGCTGACCGAAATATCTGCGATAGCCGGCGGTGAAAATATTTTCCAAGATGTCGATCTTGCCAGCGTTCAGACGAACTGGGATGATGTAAAGTCGCGAAACCCAGATTATATTTGTATCGCCTGGGTAGGTGTCAGAAAACAAAAAATAAAGAAAGAATTGATCATAAACAGACCTGGCTGGAAGGAACTTGAAGCCATCAAGGAAGACCGTCTTTTCATCCTCGAAGAAGAATTGTATTGCCGGCCGTCCCCTCGGCTCTTGGATGGTCTGGAAAAATTGTACCATCTCATCCATGAATAAAAAGGCGCTTTCCGTCAGGGAAAGCGCCTTTTCCTTTTATGATTTTTTTCCGCTAGTAAACTGCTGGCGGAATACCTGCATCGATTCATTTTCGTTAAGGGTTTTCATGTCCTCTTCTGTAAGTTTTCCGTTGCCCATTTTAATTATGTATGCATCCAGCGTTTTCTTGCCCCACTGTTCGTATACATCCTTCACGGTATTGTAATATAAGTCCACCTTATTTCCTTTGATTGCCCCACCTTTATCGGCCACTACTCCAAATCCATAGTCAGGGATAAACAAAATGGTTCCAATTGGGAATACATTAAGATCAGCCGCTACTGTCGAATAAAGATCACGCTTTACCTTCACACCTGAATAGGTGATGCCATAGCCAGGATGGTCAGGATTTTTCCCAGTGGATTCCACTCCGGCCGTGTACCCTGTTGCAATAATCTGCTTTGTCGGATATTGTGCCCAATTCATCGATTCCTCAAGCGTTGGCGGTGTTCCGGCTACTTTTTCACTTGAAGAAATCTTCGTCTTCATTTCTGATACTTTTTTAAAAAACTTTAATGCTAGTCCCATTGACTTCTTTTTATGATCGAAACTGGAAATTCCCTCTTGCTGCCGGCTATCACTGTCAAAAACGTATGAAGTAACAGCAGAAGCCTCCACACCGGATATCGATTGGAAAGTGGAAGTTAGTGCTACAAAAAATAATACAGCCAGTACTAAACGTATTGCCCACATTTTTAATCTATTCATATATTATTTCACTCCTCCCAAAACTATTCATTTCCCAAAAAAACAAGAAATATTCCAAAAGGAGCAAAAAAAGGGTCAAAAGGCCTATTTACACTACCATAATAAGTAAATTATTCCCTTCATTTTTTAATTTTATCCATAAAAAAACCCTCAAAAAATTGAAGGTCTTTTTAAAACATTTGATATCCTTTTTTTCGTAACAGTTTGATAACTACACCAGCCAAGATTGCACCTGCCAAGCCACTGCTAAGTATTAATACATCTGCGATTGCTAGCTGTGAAATCCGCTGTCCAAGGTCACGGAAAGCTTTCCCGCTGGAACGGAAGTAATCAATCAATGGGTACTTATCGATTATGAATATCGCAATTAACGGATATACGATCGCCATTACCCAGGACATCCTCAGCAGCATATTTAATATAAATCCAATTCCAAAAAACAGAACAAAGAACAATAACATTGAAATGATCAGTGTGACAATCGTCATCATATCTGTATCCCCCCATTAAACATCATTTCTAGTTTACTGTTTGTCCGTTTTCGCGTCAATGAAATGGTGTATCATCCAGCTCTGAGGAGTAAACTTA
>NZ_JXIQ01000197.1 GCF_000934845.1 Mesobacillus subterraneus | reverse complement strand
GGTCAAAGTTGTCAAGAAAGCGGAGTTATTTTGACAGGTTTACGGTGGAAGAGGTCAAAGTTGTCAAGAAAGCGCGGTTATTTTGACAGGTTTACAGTGGAAGAGGCCAAAGTTGTCAAGAAAGTGCGGTTATTTTGACAGGTTTGCCGGGAACTGAGCCAAAGTTGTCAAAAAACCGCGGTTATTTAGGCGTTTCCTGAAGAATCCGCAATATCTCTCAAAAATAAGCCATCCGCCCATAGAATCCTTGCGAGCATCTTGTTAATTTGGGCTATTTCAAGCTGTATATATATTCATTAAATTGTCCGGTTGAGTCAATTGAATGAAAACGTTTAAAATATGGAGGAGGGAAAGCAAGGGGGAATCAAGAATGAAGAAACTTTCGATTATTGGAATGCCGATGGATTTGGGTCAGACACGAAGGGGAGTTGACATGGGTCCGAGTGCGATCCGTTATGCAGGGATCAATGAGAGATTAGCGGTGCTTTTTGACTGGATAGAGGATTTGGGTGACATTGCGGTTGGCAGGCCTGAGGTGAAGATTGACCCTAATAGCAATTTAAGAAACCTGGAGCTTGTGGCAGAGAAGAATAGCTTGCTTGCTGAAGAGGTAGACAAGATTATTGAGTCAGGGTCTTTTCCGTTAGTATTAGGTGGGGATCATAGCATTGCAATTGGTACATTGGCTGGTGTGTCTAAACATTATAAGAATCTGGGTGTGATTTGGTATGATGCACATGGGGATCTGAATACGGCGGAAACTTCACCGTCTGGCAATATCCATGGCATGCCACTAGCAGCCAGTCTTGGTTTAGGGCATGAAAAACTGACGCAAATAGGTGGGTATTCTCCTAAGATAAAATCGGAGAATATTGTCATTATTGGTGCGCGTTCGCTTGATGACGGGGAGAAAGACTTGATCAAGAAAATGGGGATTAAAGTGTTTACCATGCATGAAATTGATCGCTTAGGAATGGCTGCGGTCATTGAGGAAACGGTCCAGCATCTTAAAGAAAAAACAGATGGGGTCCATCTTTCGCTAGATTTGGATGGATTGGATCCAACCGATGCCCCTGGTGTTGGAACTCCAGTAATAGGAGGCATCAGCTATCGTGAAAGCCACCTAGCGATGGAAATGCTTGCCGAAGCGAAAATTATTACTTCTGCTGAATTCGTTGAAGTGAATCCAATTCTCGATGAAAAGAACAAGACAGCTGTTGCGGCAGTTGCACTGATGGGGTCTTTATTTGGGGAGAAACTTTTATAATAAAAAGGAAGAGCAGTAGCTAAAAGATAGCTGCTGCTCTTTATTGTTAATAGAGAACTGGCTTTTTTGAGGATACGTGATAATATTTATTTAGTAAATGGTCGAGTTTCGTGCTTATGTCTACCACGCGTTGGTTGGAGAGCGAGGTTTTCGCAGCTAGATCAACCATTTCATTACGGCAATTTTCAATATCCTTCAACAGTGTTTCTGCACCCATTGATAACCCTCGCTTTCGTACAATATAGTCTTTTTATACCCTAGACAAAAACTTTTAAACGGAAATGGTAAAAATTTGTTAGTATTAACATATAGGCTTATTTTCGAAAACTGTCTGTTAAATAGAATAGGCAGCATTACATACTTAAATTTTTTTATAGAAAAAACGAAACCTTTAACGGGATCGATTCGTATATCGATTAGCCGCAGGATGCGCGGAGGTAGAATAATGGAAACAATTGTTAAGCACAGAATCAAACAAGTAATCAAGGGAGACCAGAACGCCTTTGGAGAGATTGTTGAGGTATACAAGGACAAAGTATTTCAGCTTTGCTACCGTATGCTCGGAAATCGGCATGAGGCAGAGGATATTGCACAGGAGGCTTTCATCCGCGCATATATAAATATTAATAGCTTCAATCAAAATCTGAAGTTTTCTACATGGCTGTATCGGATTGCTACCAATCTTTGTATTGACCGGATTCGCAAAAAGAAACCAGATTATTTTTTGGATGCAGAAGTGCCGGGAACGGAAGGTTTGACGATGTACTCTCAAATCCCTTCTGCAACCCCTTTGCCAGAGGATGAGGTTGAAAGTCTAGAATTACAGGACGCGATTCAAAAAGAGATTTCGAAATTACCCGATAAATACAGATCGGTAATCGTATTAAAATATATTGAGGAGCTTAGCCTGAATGAAATCAGTGAAATTCTTGAATTGCCTCTTGGAACGGTGAAGACGAGGGTTCATCGAGGCAGAGAGACGTTAAGGAAGCAATTGCGACACGTATAAAATGAGGTGAATGAAATTGAAATGTCCCGAACAGGTTATTGAGCATATGCACGATTATTTAGATGGCGAAATTACTGAACAAAATGAAAAGATTTTAAGAGATCATTTGCAGAGCTGTACCGAATGCCAGGAATATTACAGGGAAATGAATAAAGCGATTGCTCTAGTGCAAAGCACCTCCCATATCCAGACGCCTGCTGATTTTACATCAAAAGTAATGGCGAATTTACCCAAAGAAAAGAAAAAGACAGAAATCCAGCGTTGGTTCAGGAGCCATCCTTTGTTGACTGCTGCCTCTCTTTTCCTTGCGCTAATGACGGGCAGTATTTTATCGACATGGAATGAAGGATACCAGTTTTCGGTTTCAAAACAGCCTAATTTATTGGTTCAAAATGATACGGTAATTGTACCGAAAGGGGAAGTAGTCAAGGGAGATGTGGTGGTCAAGAACGGAAAGGTGAAAATTGAAGGGGAAGTCCAGGGGAATGTTACCGTCATCAACGGGGAAATCCTCAACGGTGAAAACTATATGGCTTCAGCGGGAAATGTCACGGGGGAAATTACCGAGGTCAATAAAATTTTCGAATGGATATGGTATCAAATTAAAAATACTGTGAAAAACGCGGCGGATTTATTTGAAAATAATAACAAAGAACAGTCATTCCAGTAGGGATGGCTGTTTTTTAAAGAGGATTTTTTGTCGACATGGCTAAAGATCAAATCGTTTGCCAATGTTCTCATTATTGGTTTGAGCAGAGCTTATGTTATAATAGTTAAGTTATCTTAAGTGAAACGCTGAAGAGTATTGGTTATCTTCCGCTTTTTTTCAATCGCTGTTTTCGCGTTTTTTGTTGCTTCCCGAACATGCTCCAATCTTCGAGCGGAAAATACATTTGCAACATCAAACTACGAAAAAAGCCCTTTTACAATCGGTTCGTTTGGAGGCTAGAGAATAACTTCGCAAAAGAGCCTTACTAATCTACTGGAGGAAGTGCAATGTCGTTTGCGGATTTCGATTTCTTGACTTATCTAGCTAATATTGTTGACATTCTCCTTGTCTGGTTCGTCATCTATCGGTTGATCGCGATTATTCGAGGGACGAAGGCTGTCCAGCTTTTGAAAGGGATTTTTGTTATCCTGATCGTAAAGTTTGTCAGTGATTTTTTCGGGTTAAATACGCTTAGTTGGATGATGGAACAAGTATTAACCTGGGGATTCCTAGCCATTATCATTATCTTCCAGCCTGAATTGCGTCGGGCACTTGAACAGCTTGGCAGAGGAAGACTTTTTTCCAGATCAGGGCTGCAGGAGGAAGAAGATGAAGAAAAGATGGTAGAGGCTATTGTCAAGTCAACCGATTATATGGCCAAGCGTCGAATCGGGGCCTTGATTTCCATTGAAAGAGAAACAGGAATGAGTGATTACATAGAAACAGGCATACAGCTGCAATCGAGAATATCCTCTGAACTGTTAATTAACCTTTTTATCCCGAATACACCGCTTCATGATGGAGCAGTTGTCATACAGAAAAACATTGTTGCAGCAGCAGCGTGCTATTTGCCGTTATCAGAAAGTCCGTTCATTTCGAAGGAGCTGGGCACTAGGCACAGGGCCGCACTCGGAATTAGTGAAGTAACGGATAGCATCACGATTGTCGTTTCCGAGGAAACAGGGAGTGTGTCGGTTGCTCGGAATGGCGAACTATACAGGGACTTGAGCGGGGATACGCTAAGAGAACTGCTCTCTGCCGAACTGATTTCACCATCAAGAATCAAGCAAGCAGCTTCTGCCCGCTGGAACTGGAGGGGGAAGAAAAATGGATAGATGGATGGATAATCCGTGGTTCATAAGAGTAGTTGCCCTTGTTCTTGCCGTGCTGCTATTTGGATCTGTTTCAACAAACGATTCGAATAAGCCTGGAGATGTATACGTACCATCAGATGAAACCGTAGAAACAGTAAAAGACGTTCCGGTAAAAAGGATTTACGATACCGATACATTAGTTGTATCAGGTGTTCCGGAAACAGTTACTGTAACGCTGCAGGGCCCGAAAAACCTGGTGCAGCAGGCAAAAACACTCAGAAATTTTGAAGTTTTCGTTGATTTGACGAATGCTGACATGGGAGACCAGCGAGTACCCATCACAATCAAAGATGTATCAGAAAGGATAACGGTCACCATCGATCCTGGATATGCAAATATTTCCATACAGGAAAAAGTGACAAAGGAGTTCAGTGTTGAACCTGAATTCAGCGAAAGTATCGTGGAAAGTGGCTATATTGCAGAGCAGCCGACTGTCAAACCGAATAAAGTGCAAATAACCGGTGCCAAGGATGTTGTCGACAGAATCACCTATGTAAAAGCAACAGTGAATTCTTCTGGGAAAATAACGGATACAATCACGCGAGAAGCGAGTGTCCTTGCTCTGGATAAAGACATGAATAAATTGGATGTTATTGTAGAGCCAGCGGTGGTTGATGTGACCATCCCAGTAAAAAGCTCCAGTAAAAAGGTCCCAATCGACATCGTCCGTAAAGGCAATCCTCCAAGTGGAGTAACCATTGATTCCATTACTTTGGAAACAAAGGAAACGGAGATTCTCGCTGCACCCGATGTACTTGAGAAGGTGGAAGGTGTCAGGGTGGAAGTGGATGTTAGCAAAATCAATGAAGATACCGAACTTACCCTTCCGGTCATCATTGGCGAAGGAATCGTCGAAGTAACACCAGAATTGGTAAAAGTGAATGTAAACGTCACGAAGGACTCCGAGAGGACCATTTCTAAAGTCCCGATTGGAGTGAATGGAATCGAGGCGGGTTATGAATTAGCATTCCTTGACCCTACGGATGGCGAGACAAAGCTGACGGTCTCAGGACCAAATGATCTCATTTCTGCACTAACGGTCGAAGATTTTCAAGTTTTAATTGATGTTTCGACGTTGAAGGAAGGAACTCACGAAGTAGATATCAAGGTTACCGCACCTCAAAACATAACGTGGAAATTGGCAAAAGAAAAAGCTAGTATATCGATTGCGAAAAAAGAAGCTTAACGGACTGTAATTTTTTTTACAAGGAGAGATTTTAAGAATGGGTAAATATTTCGGTACAGACGGAGTACGTGGTGTTGCGAACAGCGAACTAACGCCGGAATTGGCGTTCAAGCTTGGCCGGTTCGGAGGCTATGTCCTCACAAAGGAGCATAATCGACCTAAGGTGCTGATTGGCCGCGACACTCGGATTTCCGGACATATGCTAGAGGGAGCACTTGTTGCCGGTCTGCTATCAATAGGGGCAGAAGTCATGAGACTAGGTGTGATCTCGACTCCCGGAGTAGCGTATTTAACTAAGGCACTTGGTGCGCAGGCAGGAGTTATGATCTCTGCATCGCATAATCCGGTAGCGGATAACGGGATCAAATTCTTTGGCCCAGACGGATTTAAGCTCTCTGATGATCAGGAAAACGAAATAGAGCAATTGATGGACATGGAAGGTGATGAGCTCCCTCGTCCTGTAGGTGCTGATCTTGGTCAGGTAAATGATTACTTCGAAGGTGGTCAGAAATACCTTCAATATTTAAAACAATCTGTTGACGAAGAATTCACGGGTCTTCATATCGCCCTGGATTGCGCACATGGAGCAACGTTTTCGTTGGCAACCCACTTGTTTGCTGATTTGGATGCAGATACTTCAACGATGGGAGCATCTCCCAACGGCTTGAATATCAATGACGGCGTAGGATCGACACACCCAGAAGCTCTTGCGGTTTTCGTGAAGGAAAAAGGAGCCGATTTCGGTCTTGCTTTTGATGGAGATGGCGACCGCCTGATTGCGATTGATGAAAAGGGAAACATCGTGGATGGGGACCAAATTATGTACATCTGCGCAAAGTTCATGAAGGAACGTGGTCAGTTAAAGCAAGGTACGGTAGTATCCACTGTGATGAGCAATCTTGGTTTTTACAAAGGTCTTGAGGAAAACGGCATTCAAAGTGTACAAACAGCTGTCGGAGACCGTTATGTAGTAGAGGAAATGAAGAAGAACGGCTATAATCTCGGCGGAGAGCAATCTGGCCATATTATCTTCCTGGACTACAATACAACTGGTGATGGACTTCTGACAGGGCTTCAGCTCGCGAATATCATGAAAGCAACAAATAAGCCGCTTTCTGAACTGGCTAAGGAAATGAAGAAATTCCCGCAGGTGCTTGTGAACATTCGTGTGACGGATAAGCACCATGTAACGGATAATGAGAAGGTAAAGGCGGTAATCGAACAGGTAGAAGCGGAAATGAACGGCGATGGCAGAATCTTAGTTCGCCCTTCCGGTACAGAGCCGTTGGTTCGCGTAATGGCAGAAGCTGCAACAGCAGAGCTTTGCCAAGAATACGTTACCCGAATAGCAAAAGTTGTGGAAGAGGAAATGGGTTTAACAGAATAAGGATAACAGGTGATATGCATAAGGGTTTCGGCACATAGAAAAGCCTTTATGCATATTTATTTAGCAAGGGAGTTTTAGCTTTTTTGTAAAGGGTATTTGTACGAGAAAGCTGATTTCCTTTGTTTTTTATTGACGGATGCAACTGTATGATGTATGATGATCCTGTTTTTGTAAATGGTTCATTTTTACCTTGAAACCAATTTATCGAAAGGTGGGCAGAGGTAGATCAATGGAAAACGAAAGCGCCAGGACTAATCCGTGACCGGAAATATGGGTTAGTTGACGAGGTGGAGGTTTATCGAAGTTTCGGCGGATGCCTCCCGGCTGAAAGCGCAGCCGCAAATTCCATCTTCAAAACATTAGGGCAACTTAATGCACAAACAGATGGGGATGCTAAAAATAAACAGAACACAGTCTGATCTAAAAATCAATTATTTGAGATAAGGGGGCAAGCCGCCCCTAACTAAGAGGCTTCTTGCCCCCTGTCGTACAGGAGGAAAAGAAGTTATGTGTGGAATCGTTGGATATATTGGAAATAATGACTCGAAAGAGATTTTATTAAAAGGCCTTGAAAAACTGGAATATAGAGGATATGATTCTGCGGGAATTGCTGTTATCAACAGCAATGGAGTGCATATTTTTAAGGAAAAAGGACGTATTGCGGACCTTCGCAACGCAGTGGATCACAGTGTTAAGGCGAATGCTGGAATCGGGCATACTCGCTGGGCGACTCATGGTCCTCCAAGCAAGGGGAATGCTCATCCTCACCAGGGCTCAGCAGCCAGGCTGACTCTTGTCCATAATGGGGTAATTGAAAATTACGATCGCTTGAAGCGAGAGTATTTGCCAAATGTCGAATTGAATAGTGAAACAGATACGGAAATCATCGTACAGTTAATGGAACTATTTGTAAACGAAGGTCTAAATACGGAGGAAGCGTTCCGCAAAACGCTGACACTGTTACATGGTTCCTATGCACTTGCATTGATCGATGAGCAAAACGTGGACACCATCCTTGTAGCGAAAAACAAGAGCCCGCTTCTTGTGGGACTTGGCGATGGCTTTAATGTAGTCGCAAGTGATGCGATGGCGATGATCCAAGTAACGAACCAGTATGTGGAACTGATGGACGAGGAAATGGTCATTGTCACGAAAAATGAGGTGACAATCAAGAACCTTGCCGGAGCAGTGGTTTCACGAGAACCATATACCGCTGAACTTGATGCTGGTGACATTGAAAAGGGAACATACCCACACTATATGCTCAAGGAAATCGACGAACAGCCGCTTGTTATTCGCAAAATCATTCAGAGCTATCAAGATGGAGAAGGTGCGCTTGAAATGGACTCTGACATCGTTGCCACTATGCAAGAAGCGGACCGTATTTATATCATCGCTGCTGGTACTTCCTATCACGCAGGTCTCGTTGGCAAGCAGTTTATCGAAAAATTAACAAAGATTCCTGTGGAAGTTCACATTTCCAGTGAATTCGGCTACAATATGCCGCTGCTATCTGAAAAGCCATTGTTCATCTTCATTTCCCAGAGTGGAGAAACTGCGGACAGCCGCCAAGTTCTTGTCCAAGTAAAGGAGATGGGCTACAAAGCATTGACGATTACAAACGTATCTGGATCAACGCTTTCCCGTGAAGCAGACTATACGCTTCTTCTTCATGCCGGACCTGAAATTGCGGTTGCCTCTACAAAAGCATATACGGCACAGCTTGCAGTTCTTGCAATTTTAGCGGAAGTAACTGCTCGTGGCATTGGCCATGAAGTGGACTTTGATCTTGTTCAGGAACTTGGCATCGTTGCGAGTGCAATGGAAACTCTTTGCGACGACAAGGAAGAATTCGAAAGCATTGCGCACGAATACTTGACTGTGACAAGAAATGCATTTTTCATTGGCCGCGGAATCGATTTTTACGTGGGCCTTGAAGGTGCTTTGAAGTTGAAGGAAATCTCTTATATCCAGGCAGAAGGCTTTGCTGGCGGAGAACTGAAGCACGGGACAATCGCTTTGATTGAAGAAGGCACACCGGTCATCGCTCTTGCAACACAAGAATTTGTCAACCTAAGCATCCGCGGAAATGTCAAAGAAGTCGCTGCCCGTGGAGCTAATCCTTGCATCATTTCAATGAGTGGACTGGAAACAGACGAAGACCGCTTCGTCCTCCCAGAAGTAAATAGCCTACTAACACCTCTTATCTCAGTAATTCCGATGCAGTTAATCTCTTACTATGCCGCGCTGCACCGTAACTGTGACGTTGATAAGCCGCGCAACCTGGCTAAATCAGTTACAGTTGAATAACAATAAAGTTTTGTAAATGTGGTTTTGTAGGTTTTAAATAAAGTTGCACCATTTATAAAAAAGTTAAACCGTTTTGAAAAAAGTCGAATCGTTTATAAAAAAGTTGCACCGTTTTACCCCTTTAGATATGATTATCTAAAGGGGTGTTTTTATGTCGAAAAGAAAAAGAACATCTGAGATTGAACAGTGGATTAAATAAGGTCGAGGGACCGGTTGTAGATTATAAAACTTGGTTGAAAATTCAAGATGTTGTTAAAACAAAATAAAGTTTGCAGAATGAGAAAAAAGTCTGCTTAAAGAAGAAAAAAGTTTGCATAAAGCCTCGTGAGTGTATCTAGTATATGATATATTCACGGGGTTTTTTAATGTAGAACTGCGGTCTTATAGCAGAATCTTGTAAGGATTTAGGTTCCTCATATGATATGGGTGGTAATGACTGCAGAAGGCAGCATAGGGTGTTCCTATGTATTAGAAGAGAGAACACTGGAATCAACCAATCAAATAATTCCGAATTAGTGTGTATTTCAATCCTCAATCAACATATACAGCCCTAAAACGTGTATGACACTCCAAGTAAGGTTTCTCCCATAAGAAAATAAAGCCCAGTTATGTCGGTGGAAATAAAACAGGCTGTAATCATAATATAATATACGAAACCGTAAGGTATCCTATTTATCTTTCTGTAACCCTTACAATCAGAGTTTAGAAGGGGGATTAGGTGATAGACTATGTATGAGACGATCGATTAGACTGTAGCATCGGGAACATATTAAAGATACTTCTTTTTAATTCTTTTATATTAGGTATAGGTAGGAAGAAAAAAGCGTACCGTGGGTACGTTATCCGAATTTAATCAAACGTTTGAATAAGAGTCTGATTATGAAAGAACGTTTTACAAATAATTTAACCCTAGAAAGAAGGTGAACTTGGTGACGAATGTTTACTTTTATCCAGACGCATATAGTGAGGAAGACGATTTATTTGAAGTCACTGGTAAACCGAAGTATGCACATTATATTGAAGTAGATGAAATTGAAAAGTTTTTGATAGATTATTTATGTGTACTAAATAAATTTCCAGTTTATCTAACACTAACTACTTATAACGATTATGAAGAAATAGAAGTATTATTGATAAAGTTGAAGCAAGAATATCTTGTAGAGACTTTGAGTGATATAGTCTATTCATCAACGGAAGATGGTGGAATACTTAAATATCATATTCCAATCATAAAGGTAAACATAACGAATGCGAAAGCCCTTGAGTCTATCATTAGCAGTACTTTTTGGTTAGCAGAGTCCAATTGTAAGTATATTTTTTCTACTTCGGATAACGTAAGTTATAAGACGGAGAAAGAGAAAGATTGGAGAGGTAAGGATGTAGAATACTCTACAATTTTTATTGATATGACTAAAGAAACAACTACAATTGGGATTACCCATGATGCACATGGTCTTTACCTTTTTTCAACTTTAGAGGAGTATGGTTCGATATTCAATATAGAAAAACAACTTAAAAATTACACAATAGTAACCAATGAATGAACAAGAGTAGGTTGATATTTAACCGATAGTTTCGATATTATCCCAAATTGCATTAGGGTGGTATTTAAGTGCAACGTGAAAAATGTCCGTGTTGTGGTTATCCAACATTAGAAGAACGTGGGAATTTTGAGATATGTAAACTTTGTAATTGGGAAGATGATGGACAAGATGACCCATATGCAGATGAAGTATGGGGAGGGCCAAATGGGGATTACTCTCTAACTGAGGCAAGAAAAAATTTTAAAGAAAATCTTATATGTTATAGAGATAAAGGAAATATACTTAGTCAAACCAACGAAGAGATTAAAACAAAAAAGGCTTTAATAAGTGCCTTTGTTGAATTAGATAAATATAAAACAGATTCGTTAGAATCTAAGGCACTTTGGAATAAAATTAGGTCTTACGAGAAGACTTTATTGAAACCCTCTAGTTGAATTAACTAAAGCGATGCTTCAATAATGAAGGTTTGCTTTTTCGCTAACGAAGCAGAAGAGTTGAATAAAGTATAGCAAAGGAGTGAGGGGAAATGAGTTTGGCTTCTTACATTGGCTGTAATATAGAAATACCAAGTAATGAAGATTATACAGAGGATTTTTTCTATATTGGTGGTTGCTTTGCTGGTAAAGATGAATTGCAAAATGTAAAGAAATATCAGTTTTCAACTCCATATGTTTATGAAGTATCAAGTCATTGGGGAATTAACATTTCTGAATATACAACGCCTGAAATTTGTGCTGAATCGAAAATGAAGTTAATAAAGTTATGTGAAATCATGGACAGTTACCTCGTAAAAGGTGACTTCTTTGAACTATATAGTTGTTGGGTAGGAGAAGAAGCAGAAGAACGAGAAGGAAAGATAACTCTACTAATGAATAATTTTGATATTGACCAAATTGAAATAACTGAAAAAACATTAGTTAGATTGGAAAAATGATTTACACATCTTGAAGTAACGGGTGCTTTAAAGTAATAAAAATAATTTAAATATCCTTAAGCAGACTTCACCTTACGGTACAATTTGAATAATGTCAGTGAGGTATACGTACAGCAAGGTTCCTCGACTACTGCAAAGCGTAACACGCTCTAAGTAAGGATTCTCTCGTATGTTGGAAATAATGAAAACAGGATTAGAACAAGCGAAACCGTAAGGTATACTAATGTCTACCTATAACTGTAGTTTACAACTCTCTATACATTTCATAACTGTACAAGGAAGGGGAAGAGGGACCCTACTATGTATGAGGCTAATGGATTAGTCTATGAATAGGTAACGTGTCTACGATACCTATACTCGGTTCTATTTTACTTGGATAAAGATCTTAGTTCCATTTTGGAAAGATGAAAAAGAGTAAGGGAAAAAGGATTTTAGGGGGATAGTGGTCATTGTAAGAATTTCTTTCAAACTCACACCTACACGGTTCAGAACACCCCCTCTGTCCGTTGACTTTCCTTCAATTGTAGTATTAATAATGGAATAAAAACTTCTACGGAGGGATTATGATTACTAAGTTTGAAACAAGGCACTTCTTTATTAAGTCTTTGATTGACAAAAAGTTTATCAGATGGAATACAGTAGAGGGAGTGCTTAATGAAGATATATTAGACAATTATGACGTTATCTCTGATTTAATGGCTCAAGTGTTAATGACGTTTTATAATGT
>NZ_JXIQ01000196.1 GCF_000934845.1 Mesobacillus subterraneus | reverse complement strand
AAGGAAACGGCGAGTAGAAAGGTGGTTGCCACTAGGAAGTTGCCACAATCAGAAAGGCGCTTGCGCTTTCCTTGTCAACGGGTTTCCGATTTTAAAACGGTAATAGCTTGTCATCGCTGCTTTTCCCATGGAGTTTCGTTAAACTGGATACTTTTTTGAGATAAATATTTTATTTAATTCATAAAGGTAGACAATCAATATTTCATTATATAAAATGAAAGCGCAGTCTATTTTTTCAAAATTGAAATGAATGATATTTTCTATTTAGGAAAACATTTTCAGGTCGTCTTGGACGGGTTTTTCTAATAGATAGGAGGATGGGAAATGAATGTCCATGAGTATCAAGGAAAAGAAATCCTCAGAAAATATGGGGTAAAAGTACCAAATGGAAAGGTTGCTTTTACAGTGGAGGAAGCTGTTGAAGCAGCTAAGGAGCTTGGCTCATCAGTAGTAGTAGTGAAAGCTCAGATTCACGCTGGCGGAAGGGGAAAAGCTGGCGGTGTCAAGGTTGCGAAAAACCTTGATGAAGTGCGTACATATGCTTCGGAAATCCTGGGTAAGACGCTGGTTACTCACCAGACTGGTCCAGAAGGCAAGGAAGTAAAACGTCTGCTGATTGAAGAAGGCTGTGACATCAAGAAGGAGTACTACGTAGGTTTAGTACTTGACCGTGCAACTTCAAGAGTTGTCTTGATGGCTTCAGAAGAAGGCGGAACGGAAATTGAAGAGGTTGCTGAAGCAACTCCTGAAAAAATCTTCAAAGAAGAAATCGATCCTGTGCTTGGCTTGATGCCATACCAAGCTCGCCGTATCGCTTTCCAGATCAATATTCCAAAAGAGCTTATCAACCAGGCTGTCAAATTCATGATGGGCCTGTACACTGCATATATCGAAAAAGATTGTTCGATTGCTGAAATCAACCCGCTTGTTGTTACAGGTGACGGTCAGGTAATCGCTCTTGATGCGAAACTGAACTTCGATGAAAATGCTTTATACCGCCAGAAGGATGTCCTTGAGTATCGTGATCTTGAGGAAGAAGATCCAAAGGAAATCGAAGCATCGAAGTATGACTTAAGTTATATTTCTTTAAATGGAAATATTGGCTGCATGGTGAACGGTGCCGGTCTTGCGATGGCAACGATGGACATCGTCAAGCATTATAGCGGAGACCCCGCCAACTTCCTTGATGTTGGGGGCGGCGCAACTGCTGAGAAAGTAACAGAGGCATTCAAAATTATCCTTTCCGATCCAAATGTAAAAGGAATCTTTGTTAATATCTTCGGCGGCATCATGAAGTGTGATGTCATTGCTACAGGTGTTGTGGAAGCTGCCAAGCAGGTTGGCCTACAGGTTCCGCTTGTCGTTCGACTGGAAGGTACGAACGTTGATCTTGGAAAACAAATTCTAAATGAATCGGGCTTGAATATCATTGCTGCTGAATCGATGGCAGACGGCGCTGAAAGAATTGTTTCATTAGTTAAGTAGGATCGAAAGGAGAATTAGACATGAGTGTATTTATTGATAAAGCTACAAAGGTCCTTGTTCAAGGAATTACAGGTTCGACAGCCCTTTTCCATACAAAACAAATGCTTGAATATGGTACAAAAATTGTTGGGGGAACATCTCCTGGCAAGGGTGGTACAGAAGTAGAAGGCGTACCAGTATTTAACACTGTGAAAGAAGCTGTTGAAACGACTGGTGCTACTGCATCTGTCATTTATGTACCTGCACCATTTGCAGCAGATGCGATCATTGAAGCTGTGGACGCAGAGCTTGATCTGGCTATCTGTATCACCGAACATATCCCGGTTTTGGATATGGTCAAGGTGAAACGTTATATGGAAGGCAAGAAGACCCGACTGATCGGCCCTAACTGCCCTGGTGTTATTACTCCTGAAGAATGCAAAATTGGGATCATGCCAGGGTATATCCATACGAAAGGACATGTAGGGGTTGTCTCACGTTCCGGGACATTGACATACGAAGCTGTACACCAGTTGACTCAGGCTGGACTCGGCCAGTCCACAGCGGTAGGAATCGGCGGAGATCCGGTAAACGGAACAAACTTCATCGATGTTTTAAAAGCGTTCAATGAAGACCCAGACACATTTGCCGTTATCATGATTGGAGAAATCGGCGGTACGGCTGAAGAAGAAGCGGCTGAGTGGGTCAAGGCAAACATGACAAAACCAGTTGTCGGCTTCATCGGCGGGAGAACAGCGCCTCCAGGGAAGCGCATGGGGCACGCTGGAGCGATCATTTCAGGCGGAAAGGGTACAGCAGATGAAAAGATCCGCGTCATGAACGAATGCGGTATCAAGGTAGCTGATACTCCGTCTGTCATGGGTGAAACGCTGATCGGCGTATTGAAGGAGCAAGGCTTGTACGATAAATGCAAAACACATTAGGATAACCAATCAGCAGTCCCTCTGAACGGAGGGGCTGTTTGTTAATCCCAGGGGGGAAGAAAATGGACGAATTTAAAAGGAAATTGATTCAGCTTGTCCACAGTAGAAAGGCAAGCTGGAAAGAAATCTATTCTATCCTGAAATACGAGGCATCAGGGAATAGAGGGGAAGAAACTGAAAATGCCTTTAACAATCCAGCTTACACTCAACAACTCCACCGAGACCTTCAGCTTATTTCCGTTGACCGACTTCTTTATCATTACTCCTCACAAAACATCCATCTAATCACTATCTTTGACGATGAATATCCTGAGAAACTCAAGAATATCTACCAGCCTCCATGGATCCTTTTCGCAAAAGGGAATCTTTCCATGCTGAAAATAACCGACTCTCTGGCCGTTGTTGGTTCTCGAAATGCAACCGACTATGGGTATAAATCGATTGATTTTTTGTTTCCTTCATTAATAAAAAGGAATATTGTGATTGTAAGTGGCCTTGCAAAAGGGATCGATGCGCATGCTCATAAGACAGCGATCAAACTGGGTGGGAAAACAATCGGTGTGATTGCTGGTGGCTTTCAGCACTTATATCCTAAGGAAAATAGCAAGCTGGCAGAATATATGATGGAAACTCAGCTTGTCTTATCGGAATATCCTCCAGCAACCCGCCCGGAAAAATGGCATTTTCCGATGCGAAACAGGATTATCAGCGGCCTTTCAGAGGGTACACTGGTTGTTGAGGCAAGGAAAAGAAGCGGTTCCTTGATCACCGCAGATTTTGCTTTGAACGAAGGCAGAAATGTGTTTGCTATTCCTGGAAGTATTTTGACCCCGGATTCCGATGGAGTTCACTATTTGATACAGCAGGGCGCTAAACTAATAAAAAGCGCAGAGGATATTCTCGAGGAATTTTGAAGGGAACGAAAGTGACTCCAAAAATGAAATAGGCAGATTTTAGCTGATAAGTTTGTTAGAATTTACGCGATTTTGGAAGAAAATAATAATTTTAGAACAGAATTGCAATAAAAAGGTTGAAATAATTTTCATTCTGGTATACATTTTGCATCAGGTATTTCAAAATCTCTTAATTAGTTGAAATCGTTTTCTTTTAAGGTGTATTTGACAATTTCAGGATATATCAATCATAATTGATGATAATTTTATCCCTCTAAGGAGGACAAATGGATGTCAGAGTTTTTAGTAATCGTCGAATCGCCGGCTAAGGCTAAGACGATCGAGCGTTATCTTGGAAAAAAGTATAAAGTAAAGGCTTCGATGGGGCACTTAATTGATTTGCCCAAGAGCCAGATGGGAATTGATACAGAAAATAATTATAACCCAAAATATATTACCATTAGGGGCAAGGGTCCCGTACTGAAGGAATTGAAATCTGCAGCAAAAAAAGCAAAGAAAGTCTATCTCGCAGCTGACCCCGACAGGGAAGGGGAAGCAATTGCCTGGCATTTAGCACAAAGCCTTAATGTAGATGTTCATTCTGATTGTCGGGTCGTATTCAATGAGATTACTAAGGATGCCATCCAAGAATCTTTTAAACACCCGAGGGCAATCAATATGGACCTAGTAGATGCTCAGCAGGCGCGACGTGTATTAGACAGGCTGGTAGGTTACAATATTAGCCCGTTGCTTTGGAAGAAGGTAAAGAAAGGGCTGAGCGCAGGCCGAGTGCAATCCGTTGCGCTAAGGATGATCATCGATCGCGAAAAAGAAATCGCTGCTTTTGAGCCAGAGGAATATTGGTCAATCAGCGCTGAATTCCTAAAAGGGAAAGTTGGATTTGAAGCATCCTTTTATGGGATTGGCAAGGATAAAAACGAATTGAAGTCAGAGGAAGAAGTAAAAAACATCCTCAAGCAAGTGAAGGGGAATAAATTCACCGTTGATACAGTAACGAAGAAGGAAAGGAAAAGAAATCCAGCACCACCTTTCATCACTTCTTCCTTACAACAGGAAGCGGCAAGAAAACTTAATTTCCGTGCGAGGAAGACGATGATGCTTGCGCAGCAGCTTTATGAAGGAATCGATCTTGGAAAAGAAGGAACAGTCGGATTGATTACGTATATGAGAACGGACTCCACAAGAATTTCTGAACTAGCTCAGAGAGAAGCAAAAGAATATATTATTGGCGAATATGGGGAAAAATTCATCCAAACCGAGCCAAGGAAAGAGAAAAAGCAGACAAATGCCCAGGATGCTCACGAAGCGATCAGGCCAACGAGCACGATGAAAGTTCCTGATAAGGTAAAGGAATTTCTCTCAAGAGATCAGTACAGGCTTTATAAATTGATCTGGGAACGGTTTGTCGCAAGCCAAATGGCCTCTGCAATTATGGATACGATGAGCGTTGATTTAAAAAATGGGGAGATTACGTTTCGTGCGACTGGTTCAAAGGTAAAATTCGCCGGGTTCATGAAGGTATACGTAGAAGGAACGGATGACCAGGTTGAAGAGAAAGATAAATACCTTCCTGATCTGCAGGAAGGAGACGAAGTCATCAAGAAAGAGTTCGAATCGAAGCAGCATTTTACACAGCCTCCTCCAAGGTATACAGAAGCAAGACTTGTTAGGACGCTGGAAGAAATGGGGATTGGACGGCCATCAACCTATGCGCCTACTCTGGATACAATCCAGAAAAGAGGCTATGTATCCCTTGATAATAAACGATTTGTACCAACGGAACTGGGCGAGGTTATTCATGAATTGATGTTGGAATTTTTTCCAGAGATCCTTGATTTGGAATTTACAGCGAAAATGGAGGATAACCTTGACCACGTCGAGGAAGGAAAAATTAATTGGGTCAAGGTCATTGATGAATTTTATCGGGATTTTGAAAAAAGTCTTGAAATAGCGGAGAAAGAAATGCAGGAAATCGAAATCAAGGATGAACCTGCCGGCGAAGATTGTGATCTGTGCGGCTCACCAATGGTCTTTAAAATGGGGCGTTACGGAAAGTTCATGGCCTGCAGCAATTTCCCTGAATGTCGGAACACGAAGGCAATTGTCAAGGATATAGGAGTCAAGTGCCCGAAATGTGAAGAAGGAAACATCATCGAGCGAAAAAGCAAGAAACGCCGGATTTTTTACGGTTGTGACCGCTATCCAGAGTGTGACTTCCTCTCCTGGGACAAACCACTTGCAAGGAAATGCCCGAAATGTGACAATATGCTAGTCGAGAAAAAGCTTAAAAAAGGTGTCCAGGTTCAATGCACAGAATGTGATTACAAAGAAGAACCACAAAGCTAGAGTGAGCCATGAGCTCACTTTTTATGGTTGTAAGAGGCACGATTTCGTTGTCTGGCCACTCAGTACTTGTTAAGAAATACTATCGGATTCAAGGGAAAAATAAGTAAGATGAATAGATAATGGAAGCTTTAAATAAAGGCAGATGGTATAATTAGATTTTTGATCATTGTTCATGTGACATAGCCTGTCATTGGAGAAATACGCGAAGTTTAAAAAGGATACTTTTTTTATATCAATGGAGGAAATAGATATGACAGAAGCAACAGTAAATGTCGTTGGTGCTGGTTTGGCCGGAAGTGAAGCGGCTTGGCAGCTTGCTGAGAGAGGCATTAAAGTCAACCTATATGAGATGAGGCCATTGAAGCAGACACCTGCCCATCATACCGATAAATTTGCCGAGCTTGTATGCAGTAATTCTTTACGCGCGAATACGTTAACAAACGCGGTTGGAGTGTTGAAGGAAGAAATGAGAATGTTAAACTCTGTTATTATCGGAGCTGCAGATGCCTGTGCTGTTCCAGCTGGCGGTGCTTTGGCGGTAGATCGGCATGAATTTGCAGCACTTGTTACGAACCGTGTGAAGGATCATCCGAATGTTACTGTTTTTAAGGAAGAAATCACGGAAATTCCCCAAGGACCGACCGTCATTGCCACGGGGCCATTGACAAGCCCGGCTTTGTCAGAACAATTGAAACAGCTTACTGGGGAAGAATATCTTTATTTTTATGACGCGGCAGCTCCAATTCTTGAGAAAGATAGTATTGATATGGATAAGGTCTATCTTAAATCCCGATATGATAAAGGAGAAGCGGCATACTTAAACTGTCCCATGACAGAAGAAGAATTCGACCGTTTTTATGACGCTCTGATCTCCGCTGAGACAGTTCCGCTAAAGGAATTTGAAAAAGAAGTCTTTTTCGAAGGATGCATGCCGATTGAGGTAATGGCGCAAAGAGGAAGAAAAACGATGTTATTTGGCCCGATGAAGCCAGTAGGTCTAGAAGATCCCAGAACAGGGAAAAGACCATACGCCGTGGTGCAGCTTCGCCAGGATGATGCAGCCGGAACTCTTTATAATATTGTTGGCTTCCAGACACATCTTAAATGGGGACCACAAAAGGAAGTAATTCAATTGATTCCCGGTTTGGAGAACGTTGAAATCGTCCGCTACGGTGTGATGCATCGTAACACATTTATCAACTCACCTAAGGTGTTAAAAGCAACCTATCAATTCAGGAAAAGAGAAGATTTGTTTTTTGCCGGACAAATGACAGGTGTAGAAGGTTATGTTGAATCAGCAGCCAGCGGCCTGATTGCTGGAATAAATGCTGCACGTCTTGTAAAAGGTGAAGCGCCGGTAGAATTCCCGCATGAAACAGCTATGGGCAGCATGGCTAGATATATTACAACTACAAACGCGAAAAACTTCCAGCCAATGAACGCAAATTTCGGTCTTTTCCCTGATCTTCCAGATAAAATCAGATCGAAGCAGGAACGAAATGAGCAACATGCTTCCAGAGCATTGGGAACAATTCAGAACTTTGTGAAAAATTTGTAAAGTTGGTTGCGGTGGCTATACAAATATGATACTATTTAATAGCCCTTGTGAGGTGATGAGATGGAAGCAAATGTGAACAATTCTTTAAAGTTATTTATTGAATATTTACAAATTGAGAAAAACTACTCACAATATACAATTGAACATTACCAACAGGATATTAGGGGATTCTTTTTGTTCATGTCTGAACAAGGGCTTACAGGTCTGAATGATGTGGAGTATGCGGATATAAGAATTTACCTGACAAAATTGTTTGATCAGCAGCTCTCCAGAAAATCAGTTGCACGGAAAATTTCCTGCATGCGCAGCTTTTATAAGTTTTTGCTGCGTGAAAAAATGGTCGAAGACAATCCATTTTCACTTGTATCCATCCCAAAACTGGAAAAGCGGCTGCCGGATTTTTTTTATGAAGAGGAGCTTGCTCAACTGTTCGAAGCATGTGAAACCGAAACAGCTCTTGGAAAACGGAACAAAACACTTCTGGAGCTGCTTTATGCGACGGGAATCCGAGTAGGTGAGTGCAGTAACATCCAGGTGAAGGAAGTAGATTTATCGCTATCGACTGTTTTGATTCATGGAAAAAGGAAAAAGGATCGATATGTACCTTTCGGAAGTTTTGCTCAAGATGCGATGGAAGACTACATAAAGAATGGGAGACCAGACTTGCTGAACGGAAAGGATGACCACGGCTATTTGTTTGTGAATTTTCGAGGCGGGCCGCTTACAGATAGAGGGATCAGGGACGTTCTGAATAAGCTGATTGAAAAGTCTGCTCTTACCGGAAAAATCCATCCGCATAAATTACGACATTCCTTTGCGACACATATGATGAGCAACGGGGCAGATATGAGAACAGTCCAGGAACTTCTTGGCCATGCTTTCCTGTCTTCTACGCAAGTTTATACCCATGTTACAAAGGAACATTTACGCAGTATTTATTTAGCACACCACCCGAGGGCATAAGCCAAAAGGAGGACGTTAAGATGTCGGAATTCCATGCCACTACGATATTTGCTGTTCAACACAAAGGGCAATGCGCCATGTCAGGCGATGGTCAGGTTACTTTGGGCAATGCTGTAGTGATGAAACACACAGCAAAGAAGGTCCGCAAGTTGTTTAATGGGAAAGTAATTGCCGGTTTTGCAGGTTCGGTTGCTGATGCATTCACTTTGTTTGAGAAGTTTGAAGGAAAGCTGGAGGAATACAATGGCAATCTCCAAAGGGCAGCGGTAGAGCTCGCTAAACAGTGGAGGAGTGACAAAGTCCTTCGGCAGCTAGAAGCGATGCTGATTGTGATGAATGACACAGACATGCTGCTGATTTCCGGAACAGGGGAAGTAATTGAACCTGATGACGGCATTCTTGCCATCGGTTCTGGCGGCAACTATGCTTTAGCAGCAGGCCGTGCGTTAAAACAATATGCTGGGGATCATTTGACAGCAAAAGAAATCGCGAAGTCTTCATTGGAAATTGCAGCTGATATTTGTGTTTACACAAATCACCATATCATTGTGGAAGAACTGTAATGAAAGAAGGAGTGAAGAGTGTGAAACAACCAACAAATTTAACTCCGAGGCAGATCGTTGAAAAGCTGGACCAGTATATAATTGGACAAAAAGATGCAAAAAAAGCAGTGGCAGTTGCTCTTAGGAACAGGTATCGCCGTGGATTGCTCGCTGAAAATATCAGAGATGAAATCATTCCTAAGAACATCTTGATGATCGGACCTACAGGCGTTGGCAAAACGGAAATAGCAAGAAGGATGGCCAAATTGGTTGGCGCTCCTTTCGTCAAGGTGGAAGCCACTAAATTTACCGAAGTCGGCTATGTGGGACGAGATGTGGAATCAATGGTCAGGGATCTCGTGGAAACCTCGATCAGACTTGTGAAAGAAGAGAAGATGGAGAAAGTCAAGGAACCAGCAGAAGATAATGCTAATCGCCGCCTTGTCGAGCTTCTGGTTCCATCAATGAAAAAAACGGTAAATTATAAAAACCCATTGGAAATGCTCTTTGGCGGGAATCAGCAACAGCCTGAGCAAGAAACAAGCCAGTCAGAGGATATGGGTTTATTAGAAAAAAGAAAAACAATCAAGCAGAGACTCGAACAAGGAGAACTGGAAGATGAGCTGGTAACCGTTGAAGTCGAAGAACAGGCCCCCTCTATGTTTGATATGCTCCAAGGTTCTGGAATGGAACAGATGGGAATGAACATGCAGGATGCATTAGGCGGCTTAATGCCGAAAAAACGAAAGAAACGAAAACTTCCAGTACGTGAGGCGAGAAAGTTACTGATCAATGAGGAAGCACAAAAGCTGATTGACATGGATGAGGTTACTCAGGAAGCTACTTATCGAGCTGAGCAGATGGGGATCATTTTCATTGATGAAATCGACAAAATCGCCAGCAAGAATTCTGGCAGTTCCAGCGCGGACGTCTCACGAGAGGGTGTTCAAAGAGACATCCTGCCAATAGTAGAAGGGTCAACGGTTAATACAAAATATGGTCCGGTAAAAACGGATTACATCTTATTTGTCGCTGCGGGTGCCTTCCACACGGCAAAACCATCCGATTTGATACCGGAACTACAAGGTCGTTTCCCGATCCGCGTCGAATTAACTAAACTGACAGTCGATGATTTTTATCGAATTCTGGTTGAACCAGATAATGCTTTAACAAAGCAATATGAAGCTTTATTGGCAACTGAAGGTATACAAATTGAATTTTCTGACGATGCTATTCGTAAGATAGCAGAAGTCGCATATGAAGTGAATCAGAATACGGATAATATTGGAGCTAGAAGGCTGCAAACGATCCTAGAAAAGCTTCTCGAAGATCTGAGTTTTGAAGCGCCAGACATCCATATGGAAAAAGTGGCAATCACTCCACAATATGTGGAAGAAAAACTAGGCGCTATCTCAAGGAATAAAGATTTAAGCCAGTTCATCTTATAATGTTCTCGTTTTAAAGCATACTCAATAGGGTAGACAAATAAAAGCTGCCTATTGTGCTAAGGAATCGAAATTAGCTAAATAAGAAAAATAATGTTATTTTGTTTAAAGCAAAATAGGAGGAAGAAACAATGGACTTACTAACGAAAACTAGAAAAATTAATGCCCTGCTCCAAAAAGCTGCCGGGAAACCAGTGAACTTCAAAGAAATGTCAGAGACACTTAGTGAAGTAATCGAAGCAAATATTTTTGTTGTCAGCCGGAGAGGGAAACTGCTTGGCTTCGCAATTAACCAGCAGATTGAAAACGAGCGAATGGTGAAAATGCTTGAAGATCGTCAATTCCCAGAGGATTATACGAAAAACTTGTTCAACATCCAGGTGACTTCACCAAATTTGGATGTGGACAGTGAGTATACAGCATTCCCGGTTGAAAACAAAGATTTATTCAAAAGCGGATTGACTACCATCGTGCCAATCATTGGCGGTGGTGATCGCCTCGGAACCTTAATCCTAGCTCGTCTCCAAGAACAGTTCCATGACGATGATCTAATCCTCGCTGAATACGGCGCAACGGTCGTTGGAATGGAAATCCTGCGCGAAAAAGCCGAAGAGATCGAGGGGGAGGCACGAAGCAAAGCTGTCGTTCAAATGGCGATCAGTTCCCTATCCTACAGCGAACTGGAAGCAATCGAGCACATCTTTGAAGAACTAAACGGAAAAGAAGGCTTACTCGTTGCATCCAAAATCGCTGACAGAGTCGGCATCACTCGTTCAGTCATTGTAAATGCATTGCGCAAGCTTGAAAGTGCAGGCGTTATAGAATCACGTTCCTTAGGAATGAAAGGAACATACATTAAAGTATTGAACGATAAATTCTTGTTCGAACTAGAAAAACTTAAAAATAACTAAAGTTCAAAAGTCACTGAAAATTTTATCGACCAAACAAAAAAGCTGGTTCGATTCCATTTATTTGGAATTGAACCAGCTTTTTTTATAAAATAAGAACTCACCATGGCTACGAATCCGTAGCCACCATCGACATTGAAAATGAATTTCTATTTCCAAACAAAAGTATAAAATTCACTTCGAGAATTGTCCAGCTCCAGCTCCAGCCGCTCGAGTCGTTTGTCCTAGCTACGGCTCCTAACTCCTCGAGACGCTGGTGGGCAAGCCAATCATATTTTAAAGATGAGGATTATAATGTGTTATCTGATTACGGCCACGGGTTTTTA
>NZ_JXIQ01000195.1 GCF_000934845.1 Mesobacillus subterraneus | reverse complement strand
CCATAGGTTTTATTTACCTATAATAATTGGACGAATATTCCTAAAATCCTTTAATTCCATTTATATAGTATGGAATTAATTTAAAAAAACTCAATTATTTTCACCAATATTTTTTTATTTTAATAAAAAGTCCTTTAAAAATTGATAAAGTCACAAACCACCTGTTCAACAGGTGGTTTGATTTAGCCCTATAAGGGCATGATACTTTCAACGCCTTAAAGACGTGATTCGCAGGCCGGTCACTATCAATGATTTATTTTATCCTCTATCAAATCTGCATCAATTTGATTTTTAATGTATTTCTTTATTACTTCTTCATTTCTTCCCACCGTATCCACATAATAACCTCGTGCCCAAAAGTGCCTATTTCCTTTCTGCTTATATTCTGGATGCTGATCAAATTCATTAAAGCACTTTTTCCTTTTAAATACCCCACAAACGTTGATACACTTATTTTAGGCGGAATTTTTACACATAAATGGATATGGTCAACTGAAACGCCCCCTTCCACTATTTCTACGCGTTTATAGTCGCATAGTTTTCTAATGATCTCTCGAATATCTTCTCTGAGTTTTCCATACATTACAATACATTACTACCTATATTTAGGAATAAACACAATATGGTACAAGTAATTCCATTTTGTATATGATAAACTTGATTTATCCATTATGGACGTCCTCCTCTGCATGACATTGGCCTGCGAAACCTTTGTTTTTATAGCAGAGGAGGACTTTTTTATACGTAAAGGCACTTCCATTTCTGATCTCCCACGCTTAGCGTGGGGCTTAATCTGGAGTTAGGTGGTGTATTCCTCTAAATCCATCAAAAAAGGACAAGATCATGGACAAGATTTCATTAAAAACAATGGTTTTCTCCATAACTCTCAATTATTATATAATGCGGTTTTTTTCCCTTTTTTCCTGATAGTTTCTCGTTTCATTTTAGAGCAATTTTCCCGCCATAAACCGAAAAAAATGGCTTCTCTACCTGAATGAGAAAAGCCTAATTGGTCGTTTTTCTTCTATAGTAATGAGCTTTTTCCTAATAACAAAATGCGTTATGAAACTTGCTTTGCTTAGTATACCTACATTTCGGGAAGTTACTGCAATCGTAAAAAAGAGCCGTACTTCCCTTCTTGATAGTTATCCTCCACCACTATTGGAGCATACATTTTGTTTACTATCTTCTTTTTCTTTTTGCGAACCTTTTCTTTACGGAATCTCTTAAGCCCACGGCCACCAGAGTTCCCATTCATAGGCATGGAAACGGTAATGGGCCCCGTCCTTTTTGGCAGACAGCTTCCCGATATCCACCTAGTTTCCTTCTTCCCATGCCTTGATTTTTAATTCTCCTGAAAGGCTGATTGTATTAGAAGCCGGGAAAGGAAGTTAAGCTCATGGTCAACGAGCCCATCAAGGTTATCCTTCGTCACTAGAGCAGAATCCGCCTGATACAGGAGCTTGAACCAATCTTCCTTGCTTAAGGCTTCCCGGAGCTTTTTGATGAATTTCATGTTCCACTTCACTTCAGAGGTATTGCCGTCCTCCATTTTTGCGAATACGGGAATCCTTATAAAATTTCGGGTTATCTTAAAAAAAAAGCAGACTTTACGTTTTAACAAAAGCCTGCTTTTTCATAGTTTATTAATTATTAATTCTCTTTTTTATTTCATCATACATCTCGTCAATTCCCATTCCTGTTAGTAGTGGAAGTCCGTCAATTACATGGTCTCTTACATGATCTGGGACGATAGTAGTTGAAACTACAATATCATACTCATGAATTCTGTTAATTTCGTCTGCCACCTTAGATTGGTAAAGAGTTACCTTATCTTTTAAACCTTCTTGTTCTAACCACTCTTTTACTTTTCCCGTAACCACAGTGGAAGTTGCCACTCCTGTTCCACACATAATCAAAAGTTTTTTCATGTTGCTTTCCCCCTACCCATTTAATTAAGTTTTGCCGTTGGATCCTCAGCTACTCCTATTACTTTTTTTACTTTAATTTTATTAATATAAATCATTAATCCTAATACGATTACCCCGATTAATGCAATACTGTACCAACTGAAAATCTTAGGAAGCCAAACAAATAGGAATGTTGTCCACACAGCGCCATCTACTAAAGAAGATATACTTTGGTTGTTGCCCATATCAAAGTTCGCAGATTTTGCTGCACTTGTTAACAATGGAGCTACCCAAGTGGCAATATATAAACCTACACCGATGTATAAAGAAGCACCAATGATGGTTCGAATAATATTACCTCGAAATACAGGTACCATTAATGCAATAATAAATGGAATAGTTGCTAAGTCAGCAAATGGTAGTACTCTATTTCCTGGAAGTATAACCGCTAAGAATAAGGTAATTGGCACGATTAACAAAGATGCTGATAATACTGCAGGGTGTCCAATTGCTAGTGCACTATCCATACCAATATATAGATCTCTTCCTGGAAAGCGCTTCTTAACAAAGTTACCCGCAGCCTCAGAAATTGGCGAAAGCCCTTCCATAAGTAAAGATACCATACGTGGGAGTAGTAACAAAACCGCACCAGTTTGAACCCCTAAGTTTAGCACTCCTTTAACATCATATCCAGCTAAAATACCAATGATCAAACCAATCAAAACACCCATAACAGTTGAATCTCCTAAAACTCCTAAACGCTTTTGAATTGTATCTGGATTTGCTTCTAACTTATTAAAGCCGGGGATACGGTCAAACACCCAGTTTAATGGTTTAGCTATAATATAGGATGGTATAGATGTTCCATGTGGGAAAGTAATATTCTTAAATCCGTAAAACTTTTCAATATCTTTTTGTATTAAATCAGCAAGCAAGAATAATAGCATTAAGTGAACAACAATTGTTGCAATTCCAATTGGAAAGCTACCAGTTAAAGCATACACTAATGCACCCGTAAAAGCAGCGTGCCAATAGTTCCAAACATCGACGTTAAGCGTACGCATAAGACCAAAAGTTAGCAATATTACGTTTAATCCAATACCAATCGGAATTGCTAAGCTTCCTAATGCTGTACCGTAAGAAATAGCTGCAGCTGCGGGCCATCCTACGTCAATTATACTCAATTCCACACCAAAATTTTCTACCATTGCTTGAGCGGCCGGCCCTAAACTGTTTCCTAATAATCCAATAACCAAATTAATACCAATAAATCCAATACCAACAGTTAAACCAGAACGAAACGCCTTACCTACTTTTGTTCCTAATACCAATGCGAAAACAAAAATAATGATTGGTAACATAACGCTTGCACCTAGGTCAACAAACCACTGTAATACACCCATTACATAATCCTCCCTTTAGCATTTCTATATGGATAAATCATTACCACCTTTTTTAATTATACGACCCTAATAATTCATGAAATTCTTCAGAACTTTCTACCTTAGCAATTCTCTCAACAGCATCACTATTTTGAAAAATTCCAGTTAACTTTTGTAGAATTTCTAGTTGTTCATGAGGATTGTTTAAAGCCAACATAAAGATTATTTTGACATCGACTTCTTCATTCAGGTTGTTCATCGATGAAAATTTTACCGGTTCTTTTAATGTAGCAAACGCTATCTTGGATTTTATCACTTTGTCCGCATCCGTATGGGGGATGGCTAACCCATATGGATTTGTCGGCAATCCTGTCGGGTACACTTTTTCTCTTTCCATTACACTTGCAACAAAATCATCAGTCACATAACCTTCTTCATATAATCGGTTACCTAGTACACTCAAAGCTCTTTCTCTTGATTCAGCTTCAAGATTAATTAAGATTAATTCATCATCTATTTTCATAATGAGCCCTCCTTTTTATCTTGAATAACTAATTGAAAATCTTCTATGGTCTCCACAATGGAACTACTACTATTTGCAACAAGAAGTTTCTGTAATGTTAATTCATTTTCTGCGAGCTTACTAAGTTGATAAATTGCCTTAACATGCTGGGTAGCATCGGTTGGTGCAATAATAACAATAAAGTTAATGTTATGATCTTTCGAAAATAACACACCATTCTTCACAACTAACAAGCTCATGCTTAGTTTGTTCACACCATGTTCTGGACTTGCATGCGGGATAGCCATTGATTTCCCTAAAATCATATAAGGGTGGTTAAAGTCATGCGACATAATCATTGTTTCTACATAATCTTTTGTTATTGAATGATTATCTATCAATGGTTTTGCCGCGAAACGTATGCCGGTTTTCCAATCCGAGACTGTATCTATCATTTGAATTGTATTTTCATTAATGAGTTGATTTAAATCCGGGTTCCTATCTTGTTGCGCTTCAATAAAAGGTTCACTTTTGCTTGGGTAAAAAAATTCCTGGATAGCAGCCTTTAGTTTTTCGGTAGAGTGAATATCAGCAGATTTTTCAATAATACTAAGTAATCGTTGTAAATCTAGGGTTTCACTTTTGAAACCATACATCCATTTCATTACTCTTTGCCTTAGTAGAGCCTGATCTTTTTCAGATAAAAATACATTAATAATAAAAACGTTTGCATTAGATTTAATTGGTTCTGGAGAAAAAACAATTTCTACATCATTTGGGTTCCTTTCGTAAAATTCTCTAACAGACATTGTTTCGTAAAAATAAAACTCTGGAAACAATTTTGTTAACGTGTTTCTCAGTAGTTTCGAAACCGTGACACCATTGCGACAAATTACAATCGCTTTCTTTCTTTCCACCAAACTTTGTTTGGTTTCAATTAGGTGCCCGCCAATAAATAACGTTATATAAAATCGTTCATTTGTCGGGATTTCACTATTAATATATGTTTCAAGTGGACCTAAAGAAATTCCAACAATGTAATCAAGTTCTACATATGCTTTGTCTAGTTGAACTACTGTGTCATGAAAACTAGTTAGATTATATTTAATTCGATAATAAGCTGGTTTTAAATGTAACATTAGTCGATTGACTAAATAATCTTTATTTCTTAGCTCAATAAAAGCATTTTTTTCAAACAATTGGATGGTTTCTATCAAAGCATTTTTTAAACCATTTTCGGATAGGACTTCGCCCGAAAATATATTTGTAGCTAAAAGCTGTAATGTAATATAGAGCCTTTCGACTTCAGGTAAGTTTTTTTCATACTTAATAAGGTGTTCAGTGGCTTCGTATTCTTTCGTATCAGAAAGTTCTTTATACTGAATCTGGAAATCAAAAGTAATAATGTTTCCTCTATTTACCCTTTCTAAAATAATTCCTATGCAGTATGGTGAGAGTTGCAGCTTTTCATCTGTAAACTTAATTCCAAGAAATTCCTCGATCTTTTCTAACTGTAAAAAAATAAAATCAAGCTTCTTTTCATCTAACATAGCAAAGTCTTGAATTAAGGCGAGCCCAGCATACCTGTCACTTAATTCGTTCAAAATGTAATACAAAAGATTTCGTTGAATCCACTCCTCCCCAAATAGTTGGTATCCCTCCGTTCGGGAATAGATAATCTCTAAACCAAAGTCTTTTACTCTTTGTTTGGCTTCTTTCATATCGCTTAGAATCGTTACATTGCTAACCTTCAAAGCCTGTGTAAAATGAATTAATGACAAATCATCTTGAGCTAAGAGTATAAAAAGGATCAATAAAACCCTTTCCTCTTCAGATAATATATAATTTTTCGCAATCCTTAACTTGTCATTTGCATGCAATTCAGCTAACACTGGTTGAATAATGAATTTTCCATTTTTTAACCTTGATATTGTAGGATAATTGTTAACCTTGAGCCAACTATTAATCTTTTCCACACTATATTTTATTTGTCTTCTCGTAAGTCCCGTTTTACTCTCTATATCTTTACTAGACATATTCGGATGACTGATCAGGTCTTCCAGAATATTTTTACTTCTCTTATCAAGATACATTCAGAGTTCTCCTTACTCATTATTTTATCATCGTAAACCAGTTTTGTATGCGCTTTCAAATTAAGAACTTTATCCCTGAAATTGTCTTACTTTTTAATCAATTATTGACACAGAGGAATAGTTGGCTAAATATTTAGTTCCGTTTAGTATTCTCAAACGTTCATACAAAAACGAAGGGCCTCCGAACGACCATCTAACGTTAATGATGCACTCCTTTTCCTAACCACGAAGCTGCTGCTTCATAGAGAGTTTCAGAAATAGATGGATGTGCATGAATCATACTGGCCAACTCTTCAACTGTTCCTTCCAAGTGGATAAATGCAGACGGTTCGGTTATCATCTCTGTCACATGTGGACCAATCATAGTTACTCCTAGTATTTCACCATACTTTTCATCTGCCAGAAGCTTTACAAACCCTTCTTTTTCATCAAGGGCTAATGCTTTTCCGTTACTGTTGTGATCAACTCTTACCACCTTGTATTTGATGCCTTTTTTCTTCAATTCTTCCTCAGATAGCCCAACACTTGCTATCTCTGGGTTTGTATAAACACAACGTGGAACTACTTTATAATTGACTGTTTCTTCTTCACCACTAGCATTCGCTGCCGCCACAAGTCCTTCAGCACTAGCAACATGAGCTAGTTGATAACCTCCAATCACATCACCGACAGCATAGATGGACGAAATACTTGTTTGCATTTTTTCATTCACTTTAATAAATGGACCGTCCAATTCTAAAGATAATTTTTTAGAAGCAGCAAGGTTTGGTTTACGACCAACAGATAGCAAAATCGAATCCGTATTAATCACTTCGGTACTGCCATTGTTTTTTTCAATGTGCACTTGCTTTTTCCCTTCGAATTGCGCTAGTTTAACAACCTTTGTTTTCGTAAAAATATTAACACCTTTTGCTTCTAACGACCTTTTTAAAACTTTTGATGCCTCAGGGTCTTCCGTAGAGATAATCCGATCTGCCAGCTCGACAATGGTCACATCCACATTTAAGCTTGAGAAAATACCTGCAAATTCAACCCCGATAATACCTCCACCGATAATAACAATGGATTCTGGCACTTTCTCTAAATCAAATACCGTGTCACTTGTAAGATAAGGTGTTTCATTCGCCCCTTCAATTGGCGGTACAATTGGTGTTGATCCAGTAGCCAGAATAATCTTTTCCCCATAAATCGTTTCTTGTTTATCTTTAGATTTTATCGTAATTTCCTTGTTAAATTGGACCTCACCGTAGCCATTGTACACATCAATTTTACCCTGCTTTAATAAGAAACCTATCCCGGTTCTCAACTGATTAATCACCTGGTCTTTACGTTTTAGCATCTTCGGGAAAGAAAAGGTCACCGGCCCTGTCTCAATTCCCCAAGCCTTTGCTTTTTTGATATTTTCTATAACCTCTGCATGTCTTAGCAAGGTTTTAGAAGGAATACATCCACGGTTTAAACAAGTTCCTCCTAAATAATCCGCTTCAACTAAGGCCACTTTTCTTCCTAGTTTTGCTGCTCTAATCGCAGCAACATACCCACCAGGACCGCCGCCTATTATGACTACTTCATATTTTTCCAAGATTATCTACCCCTCATACTAATAATTCAAATGGCTGTTCAAGAACGGTCTTCAAATCAGTTAAAAAGGCGGCCGCAGGTGCACCATTAATGATACGGTGATCAAACGATAAGCTAAGTGTCATCATTGGTCTTAGCTTTATCTCACCGTTAATACCAACTGGTTTATCATTAATCCTCCCTACCCCTAAGATTGCTGATTCTGGTTGGTTTATAATAGGTGTAAATGTATCAACAGCATACATTCCTAAGTTACTAATGGTGAAGGTACCACCTGACATTGAGTTAGGGTTCAGCTTATTATCTCTCGCTTCTCTCCCTAATGTCTTACATTCTTCCGTCAATCTAGCTAATCCTTTTTGATCAACATGTTTTACAACTGGAACGAGTAATCCATTACCTACCGCTACTCCTAATCCAATATTAATAGCTTTATGCATAACAATCTCATCGTCCTGAAGGGAAGCATTAACGATTGGATGTTTCTTTAGTGTGTACGCTACGGCTTTCATAATAATTTCTGTGTAGGATAAACGGTAGCCATTTTTCTTTTCTATTTTATCTAGCAATTGTTTACGCATCGAGATTGTTTCAGTCATATCAATTTCAGTCGTTATGGTCACATGAGGTGCGGTTAGGGCACTTTCAACCATCCTTTTCGCAACTACTTTACCTATATTGTCTAGTTTCACTCGTTTACTATCTGTCCCTTCATCAGTTGAAGGCACAACCTCGTTCCCTTCTACATCCGAACGATATATTTTACCATTAGGTCCCGTGCCAGCTATTTGTGAGATATCAATTCCTTTATCATCTGCCACTTTCTTTGCCAATGGAGTGGCTTTCGGACTAGAACGCAGATAATCAATCACATCTTCTACATGGATTCTGCCATTAGGTCCAGAACCAGAAACGTCAAACAATCGAACACCCTCTTTTCCAGCTAATTTCCTAGCTGCTGGAGTAGCGCGCACTTTTTCTCCTGATTCCCTTTCCTCTATTTCAATAATTGGTTCTGTGGATTTACGCTTCGCTTCTTCATTATTTAAGTCACTTTGTTCTACCGTTTGGATAGATGAACTTGATTCACCAGGTGGAGAATCAGGAACCTTTTCTCCTTCTTCTCCGATAAACCCGACGACATGGTTAACCGGGACTTCCGCATCTTCATCAAAATAACGTTTAAGTAGGATTCCCTCCTCATATGCTTCAACCTCAATATTAATCTTATCTGTCATGATTTCAAAAAGGGGCTCTCCAACTTCCACACTGTCACCTTCTTCTTTAAACCATTGAAGTAAGGTCCCCACTTGCATTGTACTACTCAATTTGGGCATAAAAACTTCTTTAGCCAAACCAACTCTCCCCCTTCTTTACGCATATGTTACTATACGTTTGTTTAGTGTTTCCTTTACCGCTTCAATAATATCAGGCACCTGCGGTACCGCTGCTTTTTCTAACTTCGGGCTATAAGGGATTGGAACGGCTTTACCTCCAACTCGTTTAATTGGTGCATCCAAATAATCAAATGCGTCACTCTCGGCGATAGCACTAGCAATTTCTCCACCGTATCCTCCTCGTTTTACAGCTTCGTGAACAACTACTAATCTACTTGTCTTTTTCACAGACTCAATAATAGTTTCTGTGTCTAATGGCACTAATGTGCGAGGGTCAACGACCTCCACACTAATTCCTTCTTTTTCAAGTTCAACAGCTGCTTCTAAGGCTTTATGAACCATAATAGCGGTTGCAACGATAGTTACATCTGTCCCTTCACGCTTTACATCCGCTTTCCCCAACGGAATGGAGTACTGCTCTTCAGGAACTTCACCCTTAGTTTTATAAAGAAGCTTGTGCTCATAAAAAATAACTGGATTATCATCGTCAATAGCAGCTTTTAAAAGTCCCTTTACATCATAGGCTGTTGATGGTTGAACAACTTTCAGCCCAGGGATATGTGTCATCCATGCTTCCAAGCTTTGTGAGTGCTGTGCCGCTGCGCCTGTTCCTGACCCAGCTGGCGTTCTTAAAACCATAGGGACTTTTCCTTTTCCACCATACATATAGCGAAGTTTTGCCGCCTGGTTAACCATTTGGTCCATCGAAATTGTAATGAAATCAGAAAACTGCAGTTCTAAAATAGGTCTCATACCTGTTAAAGCAGACCCTATAGCAGCACCAGCAATCGCCGATTCAGAAATCGGAGTATTTCTAACTCTCTCCGGTCCAAATTCTTCAATCATTCCTCGAGTAACTCCAAATGCCCCTCCATATACACCTATATCTTCACCCAGGATAAAAACGTCTTGATTTTGTCGCATTTCCTGGCTCATTGCTTCTCTAACAGCTTCTAAAAAAGTTATTTCCCTCACGAAGGTTTCCCCCTTTTCAAATATTAGGCATACACGTCTTCCATCAAAGAATCCAATGAAGGCTCTGGACTATTAGTCGCAAATTCAACAGAGTCTTCAATCGTTTTTTTGGCTTCTTCTTGCAAACTATCTAAGTACTTTTCATCAATCCCTTTATCGAGTAACATTTTCTTAAAACGAGCAATTGGATCCTTCTGTCTCCACTCTTTCTCCTCTTCACGTGTTCTGTACTTTTTAGCATCACTTTTGGAATGACCTTTCCAACGATAGGTCTTGGCTTCAATAATTGATGGTCCATTCCCGTTTCGAGCCCTTGATACAGCCTCATCTACAGCGTTCATAACTTCTAGAATATCGTTCCCATCAATTACTTCCCCAGGAATACCGTATCCTTTTGCTCTGTCTGCAATGTTTTCTATATTTGTCATTTCCTTAACAGAACCAGACATTCCATATTGATTATTCTCACAAAAAAATACAACTGGTAAATCCCAAATGGATGCAAGATTAATAGATTCATGAAAACTCCCTTCATTAGATGCACCATCCCCAAAGAAACAAAGGACAACGTATTCTTCCTTTTTCATTTTCGATGTTAATGCGGCACCGACGGCTAAAGGAATTCCTCCACCTACAATACCATTTGCACCTAAGTTTCCAGTTTCAACATCTGCAATATGCATCGATCCACCTTTACCTTTGCAATATCCAGTAGTCCGGCCAAACAACTCAGCCATCATTTTATTAACGTCTCCACCTTTGGCAATACAGTGTCCATGACCACGATGTGTACTTGTGATTTTGTCGATGTCTTTCAGCATAGAAATAGCACCCGACGCTGTTGCCTCCTGACCAACACAAAGATGGGTGGTTCCATGTATCATACCCTTAGCAAAAAATTCATCTACTTTTTCATCAAAGTACCGAATCAACCACATTTCCTTATACAAATCCGCTAACCTTTCCTTAGTAATTTGTGGGGGAAGCTTCACTGTTTTGTTCATTTCTTTACCTCCTAATTACATATGTTCTTAATAGTTACCTTTGTTATTATAATATATTCCTTATTAATTCAAGTCAAGGTATTTAATACCTTTGTAAGAATTATCTTAAAACTACAGGATATAGACAAAACTAATGCATTGTATTATCATTTATTTATATAATTAATATTCTATTGTTACAAATGTATTAAGGATAAACATTTTTAATTTATCTGCCAAATTAAAGGAAGTGTAAAATAATGCTAAGCTGGGAAGAGAGAAGACAGTTAGTAAAGATTGCTAATCTCTATTACAATGACAGTTGGACACAGGAACAAATCGCTAGAAAATTCAGTGTATCAAGGCCCGTTATTTCCAAGTCATTACAAAAAGCAAAAGAGGTAGGAATAATAGAGATATTTATTAAGGATGAAAGTGTTCATACAGTCAATTTAGAAAAAAGCTTAGAAAAAAGGTTTAATTTAACTGATGTTGTAGTAGTACCAATATCTAGTCTTACTCCTGATATGGTTACCAAATCAGTTGCTCAGGCAGGGGCCTATTATTTATCAAAAAATATGAAAAATGTTAAAACAATAGCTGTATCATGGGGAACTACATTAGCTGCCCTTGTCAAGGAGTATCCTTATGAATTAAGAGAAGCTGTAAAAGTGGTTCCTTTAGAAGGTGGCATGGGCCGAAAAAGAGTTGAAATTCATGCAAACCAAATTGCCTATGAACTCGCTAAAAAAATGGGTGGGACATGCTCATACCTCTACGCACCAGCGATAGTAGAAACACAGGAATTAAGAGAGCGACTAATGGTGATGCAGGATATAAACGAAGTATTAGAAGAAGGAAGAAATGCAGATATTGCAATTACCGGTATTGGAAACCCATATAAAGCTTCCACCTTGGAGAAAATTGGTTACTTACAAAGGGATGAAATTGATCGGTTAAAAAGTATGGGTGTTGCAGGCGATATGGGGTTTAGATTTTTCGATCAGAATGGTCATACTGTAGATAACTTACTCGATAAAAAAACAATTGGTATCTCTTTAGAAGAATTAAGAAACATAAAGACAGTAATAGCTGTGGTGGCTGGTTCTCATAAAACAGAAAGTATTCTTGCTGCTTTAAAAGGGAAGTACATCAACGTTTTAATAACCGATGAACAAACAGCCATGAATTTGTTGAAAGAAGAGTGAAGAAATCAATAACTTAATTTGATACTTTGCTAATTGAATATTGCAGACAGATTGACCCGGAAGTGCGAAAGTTTGAGCCAGTAAAGGAGCGCCACGCATCATGAAAAAAAGGTGAACAGCCAGCGAAATGGTTTTATCCACATTTCAATGGCTGCTGATTCTTTCTAAATCGTTTATCTTCTAATAGTTCGCCTTATACTTAAATTGCCCAATGAACCAGTTCATCAAAACAAGCTTACTCGTCTCATACACAAGTTGTTATTAAACTATCTGCTATTTCATCATCACTTCTTCTGGCAAATATCTGTGAAAGAAATACTTTGATACTCACTTTTAACTTCTCTTGGAATGATTTTCTCACCCCACAAACCATGACGTCCCTATATTGCCACTTCAATATCGACTAGAATCTTATAAGAATCATACACTATGCTTCTGTCAAGAACCGCATCTGCTATCAGCACCTATTCAAACCTAGAGTGCCCTCCCGGTGAGAATTGAAATCAAAATATAGATAAGCTCTCTCTATTCTTAGTTCAATAATTTCCTAATACGCGAAGGGCATCCTCTCACTGAATTTGATCTGGAATGCAAAAATAGAGGTAAGTTATTAAAAAAGTAGTTGTGGGAGTGTTGATTGAAAGAAGTAATCTGACTGATGCTGCCTTTAATAAACAACATAAATATCAGATGTGTTTATTTGAATATAAGCATTTTAAAAAAGCATTATGCATTAAATTACCTACAACATTTGCGTTGTAGGTATTTTCCTGAGCATCCTAACTATATTTTTAGAATTATCTAAATAATTTCTCAAAAAGTATTGACAGCGTTTTCTTTTGGTTTTACAATTAAACCGAATTGTAACATATGTTTTAACTTGTAACAAATGTAACGGAATGAAAGTGGAAACATTTATTAACTAGATGGGGGGATAATGCTTTGTCTATTTATCAAAAGCTGTTAATGCGTGACAAAGAAAACCATCCAATTAAAGTAGGCATAATTGGAGCTGGGCAGATGGGGTATGGTTTAATCTCTCAAATATCAAAGATTCCAGGAATGGTAGTAACAGGAATTTGTGATGTTAACAAAAGTGCTGCTCTTAAAGCAAAGAATTTCTATCAATCTCAAGAAAAAAGAATAGTTGCAACGCTTGTTTCAGATGACTTTCGAAGAATTGTGCAATCTAATGAGGTGGAGGTTGTTGTCGATGCTACGGGTGTCCCTGAAGTAGGGGCCAATATTTCTTTGGAAGCATTACTGTCCAAAAAACATTTAGTTCTATTAAATGTTGAAGTTGATATTACCATTGGATCTGTTATGAATCAATTATTTACCTCTGCAGGACTAGTATATTCAGGATCAGCGGGAGACGAGCCAGCGGCTATTGTTGAGTTGTATGAATTTGCAAAGACAATGGGATTTGATGTTGTTGTAGCTGGTAAAGGGAAAAATAACCCATTAATCCCAACGGCTAATCCAGATAGTTGTACTGCTGAGGCAAACCAAAAAAATATGAGTGCACATATGTTGGCTGCCTTCCAAGATGGAACAAAGACAATGGCAGAAATGAATTTATTGAGTAATGCTATTGGTCTTCTTCCAGATAAAGTCGGAATGCATGGTGTAGATGCTAATCTAAATAATGTTGCTGAAAAATTAAATCTAAAGGAAAATGGCGGGGTATTGAACAACTTGGGTGTTGTTGAATATGTAAATGGTTTAGCTCCAGGAGTTTTTGTCATCGTTAAGAGTGAGCTAGAACCAGTTAATGAGGAACTAAAATACTTGCTAAAAGTACATCCAAATCATGGTCCTCATTACACTTTGTATCGGCCATATCATCTAGCAAGTCTGGAAACACCAATTACAATTGCAAAAGCGGTCTTAGAACATAGTACCTCAATTCATCCATTAGGGGCTCCTATTTCAGAAACTGTAACTGTAACCAAAAAGGACATCAAAGCTGGAGAACCCCTGGATGGAATTGGAGGCTATTGTGTACGAGGGGTTCTGGAAACTCATGAAGATATGCGGAAAAATAACCACATTCCTATTGGATTAATTAGTGGAAAGGTAGTGGCAAAACGGAATATAAAAGCGGGGCATTTCTTGACCAATGATGATGTGGAGTTAGATCCTTCCACAACAGTTTGGAAACTCAGATCATTACAGGACCAATTATTTCCTTCAAAGACTTTGGTAAATATTTAACTATGTTAATGTCCTCATGTTGGTTGATGAAATAATATATTATACTAAATAATATATTATTTTAGATATATAGACGGAACTAAAGATT
>NZ_JXIQ01000023.1 GCF_000934845.1 Mesobacillus subterraneus | reverse complement strand
TCATTGGGCTTTAGCCCTTCCCATTCCTTGAGGATGGGAGACTTCTTTCGGAAATCCGTTAAAAATAATCCTTTCCCAACAAGACAAACCTTCCTTGTTCACAATAAAAAAGAACTGAATAATTTGGACAAATTATTTCTTATCCATATAAAAGAATGGATGAGAAAAAACTTGACTAATTAATAAAGAAGTTTATTTTAAATCAGGTGAGATCAATTTTTGCGAAAAGGGAGGTATTTCCAAGTTTATCATCTTGGCTATCTCTAGGATTCTCAATATATGGAGACGCACAGCCAAACGAGCCTTATTTTCATTCCGCTGGTTTTTCATATACTTGATCATGCTGATGAAATCCATCAGCAATAATTGTGTCGTCTATATTATTTTTATCAACAGCAATGGGCGTAAGCAGGAGGGAGGGGATTTCTAATTTCCCATTATTCATCTTCCTATTTGTTTTAACGGTTTCTCCCTCTGCCATTTTTATCGCTGCTTTTGCTGCTTCGTATGCTAATGTTTTTATCGGTTTGTAAATTGTTACTGCTTGAGTTCCTTGAACAATTCGCTGAGCAGCCGCTAATTCTGCATCTTGCCCGGCAACTGGAATTTTGTTCGCAAGCCCTTGTGCTTCAAGGGCTTTAATGACACCACTTGCTGTCCCATCGTTTCCAGCAATAACAGCATCTATCTCGTTATTATTCGTTTTCAGTGCAGCTTGCATATTGGCATATGCATTTTCAGGAGTCCAATTTTCGGACCACTGATCATACACAATCTGTATGTCTCCCTTATCTATAAGCGGCTGGAGGACATTAAAAACACCTTGTTTCAATAAGTGAGCATTATTGTCCGTATTGGCTCCGCCGATGTATACATACTTCCCTTTCGGAACTAATTTTGTTATTGCCTTCGCTTGAAGTTCTCCTACTAACTCATTGTCAAAAGAAATATATAAATCGACGGAGGAATTTTTCACTAACCGGTCATAAGAGATCACTTTAATGCCTGCATTATGGGCTTTATTAACGATGGTCGCCACCGCCTCCGCATTGTGCGGAACAATTACAAGCACGTCCACTCCCGCGCTGATTAACGTTTCTGCGTGGACAATTTGCAAGCTATCGTCTCCCCTTGCTTCACGAATCATGACGTCCGCTCCTAATGACTCGACTGCTTCTTTAAAAAAGTCTCTATCCCTTGGCCAGCGCTCCTCTTCCAACGTATCCATCGAAAAACCGATCTTAAGCTTGTCGCCAGAATCGGCAACCCTTTCATTTTCCGGTTCTTTCTTCTCGTTTTTTGGAGATACTTCCTCTTCACATGCCGTCAATATCATTAGGAGGAACAAAAGGATCCATAAACCAACTTTCCTTAATGTTGTTGCCATAGCTTCTCCTCCACTGTAAAACTTTGTATGATCAGGGCTTATCTTTCAGTCTCCTTCAAACCAAGCAGTGCTTTACGATATTCTCTCGGTGTTACATTGCATAGCTTCTTAAATACTTTGCTGAAGTAATTTGGTTCATGATAGCCCACTTCAATGGTAATTTCCTTAATACTCTTTTCGGGATCGGCTAACATTTTCTTTGCCTTTTCAATCCTGCACTCCGTTAAAAAATCAATGTAATTAATCCCTAATTTTTCTTTAAACATTTTACTAATATAAATGGGGCTTAGGCCTACTTTCATGCTAAGCGTTTCTAACGATATATCCTGTTGGGAATTTTCCATAATATATTGTTTGACTTGGTAAATTGTATCCGCTTCCAAACTAAGGTAATGTCTATCAGAAGAATTTTTCATCTCCATCAAAAGATGGATGGTTTCCGAACGCAAATGACGATAATTTGACGCTTGGTAATGAAAAAACGGCGTTGCGGCCTCAATCCCTAAATTGTTGATAACCGACCAGATAGACCATAACGCTGCTAAGATAAATTGTTGTGCTTGCAAAATTTCTATGCCTTCCATCTCGTAAGCGTGAATTAGCTGGCTTAGATTTGTTTTAATTTGGTCCCATTGTCCCAGGCGCACTTGGTCGGAAAGATCTTTTTTTAAATACCGCACCTGCTGGCTGCTGACCGAATCATTCATAACAGGTATATCTTGATAAAATCGGTATTTAACCGGCAGTGATCGATCGCTGGAAGCAATGATTGCCTCTTGATAAGATGGACGGATCTTATCTAATGTGGGACAGACATTCCCTATGCCAATAAACCATCCTGCTTTCTGCTCCTTGTTTACAGTCAACAAAATATCTCTTGCCAGAGAAATTGCTTGTGATCGATACGATTGTCCATTTCGGAAAATAATAATCGGCAGCTGTCCATCATAGAGTGCACCCATCCAACCGCTTTTCGTTTTCCTGACTATTGTTTTCATTTTTGTGTAAAAATGTTCCATTCCCTCAGGTACAATAACATTCATAACGAATACTTGTCCTGTTGATTGAATTTCAAGCATTTCCAGGAGCATATTTAAGTGAACTTCATGGACATGATCAAACAGCAGCTGTGTTACAACGTCTGTTTCAACGAGAGCTAATGTTCGTTGTAGCATTTCTCGCTGCAAGCTGCTTTCTGCTTGTAGCTCCCTTTCGTTTTCTATTTCTTTCAATACCTTCCCAATCGTTGTTCTAATTTCACTCACCTTACTTGGTTTTAAGATATAATCTTTCGCTCCAAGCTTTAAGGCGGATTGCACATACTGAAAAGTATCATAAGCGGTTACCATGATGAATTTTATTTGAGGAAATTCAGCGAGAATCTGCTCTACAGCTTCCAGGCCATTTATGCCTGGCATTTGGACATCCATTAACACTAAATCAGGTTTAAAGCTAGCAGCTAATTCTACCGCACTATTTCCATTATTGGCTTGTTCAATAATCAAATCCGGGAATGCCCTGTTTAGGATTGCTTCCATCCCTTCCCGTTCTATTTGTTCATCATCCACAATTAAAATTTTAATCATGTACTTCGCCTCTTTGTTTCGGAATTTTTAAAAGGACAACCGTCCCGCTGCCCAAGGAACTTTCGATCTGAATGACGTCATCCCTTTCATAAAAAAGACGCAAGCGCTTGACAACATTACTGAAACCTATTCCTGTGGAATGTCCTGCTGTTTGCACTTGACGTTCCATTAAAATTTGCGTGATGGTCTCCTCAGACATTCCTATTCCGTCATCTTCTATTTCAACTTGCACATATTCATTCATGTCCTTCACATGAATGGTGATGGTCCCCCCGCTAATATTGGGCTCTATTGCATGGATAACAGCATTCTCGATGATCGGCTGCAGGGTGAGTGCGGGAATAGCAACATCTAAGCATGAATCATCGATGTCTAATTTCAGTTGAAGTCGATCTGTAAACCGTGCCTTTTGAATCTGCATATATTGATGAACAACCATCAATTCATCCCTTAATGTAACGGATCGGTCCATTTGCTTTAAATTATAACGCAGAAGGTCAGCCACGCTAACGAGCAAATCACTCACTTCTTCCGAGCCTTCTAGATATGCCTTTTTCGATAGCGTATTAAGTGTATTAAACAGGAAATGGGGATTCATCTGGCTTTGCAGACTGCGAAATTGGCTTTCCTGCAACAAAATTTTGTTCTGCTGCAGCTCATGTTCAAGCTTTGCTTTTTCCTTTATTTGCTGAATTAAATTATTTATGTTTATCCGCATATGATCAAATGTTTTAGCAAGAAAGGCAATTTCATCATTCGATTTGACGGTAATTTCATTATCGAATTTTCCTTTTGCTAATTCACTTGCAGCCTTAGTCAGCTGATTGACTGGACTTGTGATACTTAGGGAAAACCAATAAGAAGCCATGATAAGCAGCAAGGATGTTAGTAAAACCATCCATATCGCCAGTTTTACTAACTCAATGGATTGCTCCATTATGCTTCGGTAAAATGGCTCATGTGTTTTAAGTTCCATATCAATCAAGTTGAGCGTCATTTCCGAAATATAGTTACGAATCCGGGTTGTTTCAGCAAGGTCCTTCAACGCTGCCTCGGAATCTCGTTCTTGTCCCATTAATCTGTCAATTGTTTCTATTAAACTGCCCATTAAATGGATGTAATTTGTTAAAGTAAAGTCATTCACTTCATTTCTCACTTTAAATACTTCATATCTAGAAGATTCTAATGCCTTTTTGCTATTTTCTAGTTTCTGTAAATTTTCTGGAGTAGACTGGTTCATATAGTTATTCAAGTCGGTAATTACTTGATTACTAGCACCAGAAACTTCACTTAATATTAAGTATCGATTTATAATATCATTATACTTCACTTGGGTTTTGTAGTTATAGAATGTCAGCGCAATCCAAATGATGGACATAATAACAATGACGATCGTTGAAAATGTTAGTATTTTCCTTCTAATGCTCTTCATTTCTGTTATCCTTCAACATGTGAATGTTTGTGAAGTATCCATTACTATCCAGCGGGACCGTTTTTCCATTTAGCCAATTAATAATTTGCTCTACACTTATTTCCCCCATTGTTTCCGGATCTTGCTCGACGACTCCGTCAATTTTGCCATCTTCAAATAGCAGTAACGATTCTGGTCCCTCATCAAAGGTATAAATAAAATATGGTTCAACCTGGAATCGGTTTCCTATTTCCTGTACCATTGGACCAATCATCTTTGCGTTCACAGCGATAAATCCATCCACATCCGGCACTTTATTTAACTGGTCCCTCATCGTCGTAATGACTTGGTCTTTTGACTCTCCTGTTTCGGCATATTGAATTTTAATTTGCGGATACATTTTTAATGTGGCATAGATGCCCTTTAATCTTTCCTTCTGGTAATACTCATTTTGCTTATCTGCCAGCAGGATCACTTTTCCCTCCGTTCCCATATCACTCAGCAACTGCCTTGCGATTAAACCACCGGCTCGAAATTGATCAGAACCCACGTAGGTCCTTCTTAAGCTTTCCTTCATTGGAACATCATTAGCAACTGTGATAATCGGAATTCCATTAAAAGCAGCCTTTACTTTGGTGAGTTCTTTAAACTCGTCTGTATCAAGTCCCTGTATGATGATTCCATCCACTTTTGAATGGATTGCCAGTTCAAATTGTTTTAAAAATTGTTCTGAATCATTGCTATAGCTTCCCCAAACTTCCAGGCTCGCCCCTTCTTTCAATGCCTGTCTAGATGCTCCTGTACTAACCTTATTCCAAAACGCAGTATCCATGTCTCTCGTGATGAGAACTAAACGGAAGCGAGTATCTGATTGCTTTTTTGCTTTCGGTAAAGCGATGTCATCGCTAAAGACGATACTGGCTGATACAAAAATAAGATACCCAAGGGAGACAAAGACAAGGCCCATTATCACATACATATACTTTTTCATATTCCTATCTCCCCTTCGTCTTTCGATCATGGTAGTTAACTTGATTCTATCAGCCTGTTTAGTAAACTTCATTAAAAAAATATGGTAAAGATTTAACGAAATCAAAACCCATTCCGATCGTACCATGCCACACCGCCATCAAAAAACGAATTTCAACCCGCGAGGCTTTCTTGACAACTTTCCGCTCACAACCCCCAAACCTGTCAAAATAACTTCGTATTCTTGTCCAGCACCAGCTCATAGTCCAACACTTGGGCAAACCGTTGGCCGCTATCTCCTCGAGACGCTTTGAAACAAATTTAAAGAACATTTCGTAGACTCCTCAGAACCTATTATTTTTTAACATAGTACAATGGAAATGTATTGTAACGCTGATGGCATGGTCTGCACATCCTGTGCCTCGCCCGCCTAGAACGCCACGTCCTGTGGCTGGCGGGTCTGCACGTCCTGTGGCTGGCGGGTCTTGCACATCCTGTGCCTCAGTGGTCCGACTGATGAAGTCGTCCTTTGACTTCATTGGAGGACCGAAGCGTCTTGAGGAGTTAGGAGCCATAGCTAGACAAGCGACTCGATGAATGTTTTCATACAATAAAACGGATGAATAGAAAGCATTCTTGCATAACTAAACGCTAAAAAATTTTTATCGAACAGACTCCTAGCCCTAAAAGACGCGGATTTCCCTCCGTCGGATAGATTCCTTGGCGTTGGTACTGTAAAAGGGAAAAAGGCTTCCCCAATGATCTTGGTGAAAGCCTGTAAAAAGAGGCGATTAGTTTCCTTTTCTTCTTGTGATTACGTCGAAGATTACCGCTAAGGCTAATACGCCGCCTTTAATCATATATTGATAAGAAATCCCTACACCGAGCAAGTTCATTCCGCTCGTTAAGGAGGCCATTACAATCGCTCCGATGATCGCTCCTGTTACTTTCCCTACTCCACCTGCAGCAGATACACCACCAACATAGGCAGCTGCGATGGCATCTAGTTCAAACAGTGTTCCAGCAGTCGTTGTTGCCGACTGAAGGCGTGAGGTAAATAGAATACCTGATAAAGCGGATAGCAAACCCATTGAACCAAATACAATGAGCGTAATCTTGTTCACGTTAATTCCGCTTAAATGAGCAGCTTCTGGATTGCTTCCGACCGCATAAATATGTCTTCCCATTACCGTCTTTGTTGTCAGGAAATGATAGACAAGCACGACTAATAAGATAATTATCACTGTCCAAGAGAAGCCATTATAGCCAGCTAAGATCCAAGTGATTGCAGCAATGATAGCCGAAACGAATACAAGCTGTAAAATGAAAATCTGCTTGGAAACTACTTCAAAATTATACTTCATTTTGTTTCGGCGAGTGGAGACTGCACTAAAATTGTAAAGGATTATTCCAAGTACACCAATTAATAAAGATAGCAAGTGAAGCCCGTTAATTTGCACAATAGAGGGAATATAGCCATTCCCAATTGCATTAAAAGCATCATTTTGAACGATGATGGTTCCAGTCTTTTCTGTTACTTGAAGAATCGCACCGCGATAAATCAACCAGCCTGCCAATGTTGCAACAAAAGCTGGGATCCCTACTTTTGCTACAAGAAAGCCTGTAAATAAACCAGCAATCGTACCAAGAATTAAAATGATCGGAAGCACAATGTATACAGGCAGATGATACTGCATGAGTAAAATCGCCGCTATCGCTCCAAGGAAACCCGCTAAAAATCCAATCGATAAGTCAATATGACGAATGACAATGACCAGCATAACTCCGACAGCCAAAACCGCAATATAGCCGGCAGAATCTAGTAGGTTACTAATATTTCGAGAAGAAATAAACAATCCATTCGTTAATATGGTAAATATGAGAAAAATCACCAATAAGGCAATATACATCCCATAATCACGAATGTTTTTACTGATTAACGTTTTTAAGTCGTTTATTAAAGTCATTGGTTTAACCTCCTATTGTGTTGCAAGTTGCATTATTTTTTCTTGGTCGGCGTTTTCTATTGGCAATTCGCCTTTGATTTCTCCTTCGCCCATGACATAAACTCTGTCACTCATTCCCAATACTTCGCCAAGCTCAGAAGAAATCATGAGAATACTCATTCCCTCTTCAATCAGCTTGTTCATCACCGTGTAAATTTCAAATTTAGCGCCTACGTCAATCCCTCGGGTAGGCTCATCTAATATTAGGAGTTTAGGGCCAACAAACAGCCACTTGCCGAGCGAAACCTTTTGTTGGTTCCCGCCACTTAATTTGCCAACAAGCTGTTCTAAAGAAGTTGCTTTAATGTGTAATGAAGTTTTATAGCGATCTGCTACTTTTATCTCTTCATTCTCATTGATTACTCCATTGGCAGAAATTCTTTGTAAATTCGCGGCAGAAATATTGCTTTTAATATCTTGCAGTAAAAACAACCCATCCCCTTTGCGGTCCTCGGTTACATACGCAATCCCAGCTTTAATTGCCTCACTCGGATGATTGAACGCTTTTGGCATTCCATCTAACAGTAAGTCACCTTGCAGTTTATAAGCTTTCGCGTTTCCAAAGATACTAAGGGCAAGTTCCGTTCGACCAGAGCCCATTAAGCCTGCCAAACCAATGATTTCACCTTTTTTAACATGTAAATTCGCATTCTTCACTACATGTCTGCCAAGCTTTTGGTCATAGGCAGACCAATTCTTTAACTCTAGTACTTTTTCATCATGGGAATTCTTCACCCGTTTTGGATAGATATCTTGAATTTCTCTTCCTACCATATTTTTGATAATGGTGTTTTCTGTTATCTCTCCCTTTGATGCATCCAAGGTTCTGATTGTTTGTCCATCACGAATGACAGTCGCACTATCTGCTATCGTAATGACTTCCTTCAGCTTATGTGAGATCATGATGCAGGTAATCCCTTGTTTCTTTAGTTCTTTCAGCAGCTTTAATAAATTTTCACTGTCATCCTCATTTAAAGCTGCAGTAGGTTCATCGAGTATAAGAAGTTTTACGTCTTTGCTTAGCGCTTTGGCAATTTCAATTAACTGTCGTTTCCCTACTCCCAAGTCTTTAACAAGTGTTTCCGGGTTAACGTCGAGGTTAACCTTTTCAAGCATTTTTTTTGCTTCCACAATCGTCTCATTCCAGTCAATCAAAGCCCCTTGCTTGATCTCATTGCCAGTGAATATATTTTCATACACGGTGAGATCAGGAAACAGAGCTAGCTCCTGGTAAATGATCACGATACCTGTATTTACACTATCGTTAATCTTATGAAATTGCTGTACCTTCCCCTCGTAGACAATTTCCCCTTCATACGTCCCGTAAGGATAAACCCCGCTAAGCACTTTCATCAGAGTCGATTTTCCCGCCCCGTTTTCTCCAACCAGGCAGTGAATTTCACCCTTCTTCACTTTAAAATTGACATTGTCGAGCGCTTTAACTCCTGTAAATTCCTTTGAAATTTGCTTCATCTCCAGAATATATTCGCTCATCTTCATTCCCTCCAACCAATACAGCTATAATAACTACGTGACCGCATCTAATTGAATGCGATCACGTAGTTTTATTTTTTACAGTCCTTTAAATTCACTGGCTTTATAGTATTCTGAATCAATTAATTCTTTCTTAACATTCTCTTTGTCTACGACGATCACGTTTGTTTGTTTCGCTTTTACATCGACTTTCCCATTATTGTAAGATCCAGTTGTAGTTGGTGTTTTTTTATCTAAAATGTCGATCGCCATACCCATTGCGTCTGCAACTAGTGTTCGAACATCTTTAAATACTGTCATAGATTGCTTGCCATCAAGGATGTATTGAACGGAAGCTTTCTCGGCATCTTGACCAGTTATTACGAAACTCGAAATGTCAGAGTCTGTTCCGAAAACATCAGCAATAGAACGAGCGGTTCCATCGTTTGGAGCTAAGACTGCTACATCCCCTTTTAAATCCGCTCCAGCTGCTGTTAAGTGTGTTTGCGCTTTATTTTTTGCTTCGTTTGGATCCCAGTTTGTTGTAACCTGCCCCAAAATTTTTCCTAACTCATCACGAGTAAGTTCTTGCTTATCTTTTAATGCTTCTGCTTCTGTAGAGTTAGCGATTACAAAAGTGCCATCTGCAATTTTTGGCTGAAGAACTTTCCAGGCACCTTCAAAAAATAAAAATGCATTGTTATCAGATGAAGCACCAGCATAAAGGTATAACGGGACGTTCGTGCCTTTTACACTATCTAGTAAGTATTGACCTTGTGCAGCACCTACTGCCAAACTATCAAACGTTACATAATAATCGACTGCATCTGTCTCTGTAATTAAACGATCATAAGAAATAACGGTTACGCCTTCTTTTTTCGCTGCTTCAACCGCTGCACCAGCTGCAGCACCATCATGTGGAGCAATAATTAATACTTGGATCCCTTTGTTAAGCAAAGTTTCTACATTTTCTTTTTCCTTTGCCGAAGACCCTTGGCTGAACAAAATTTCTGTTGTGTAATCTGAATTAGCTAAAGCATCTTTAAAGCGTTGCTCATCCTGCACCCATCTCGGCTCATCCTTTGTCGGAAGAACAATGCCTACACTTACTTTACTGCTTCCGCCAGTTGTTCCGCTGCACGCGGCCAACATTCCAGTCAGCACGGTCATAACGATGAAAATAGAAAATAACTTCCAAGTTTTTTTCACTACTATTTCCCCCTATAGTTGAAATTGATTTACTACATTTCCATCATATAGCGGAACATCCTCTTTGAAAGCGTTAACATAGAGTAATCTTTTATCATCTTAAGTATTTTTTTATCTTTTTTACACAAAAAGACGGAACCATGTCATCTGATTCCGCCCATTCGTTTATTTTGCCACTAATCCAGATTCTTTGACGCAAACTTACCAAGCAATTCACGCACTTCATCTGTCGACTTCGTGTTCATTAATTGATTCCTCAACTCGCTTGCTCCACGGAATCCTTTGACATAGATTTTGAAAAAGCGGTGAAGTGCGGTGAACGGCCGCAGTTCTAAATGAGAGTATTCATCATGGAGATCCATATGCAAGCTTAGGAGATCAAGCAATTCCTCCGTGCTATGTTCCTTCTTCTCGCTTTCAAAGGCAAATGGATTGTGGAAAATGCCGCGTCCGATCATTACCCCATCAACACCATATTGATCCACTAGCTTTAAGCCAGTTTGACGGTCAGGTATGTCTCCATTGATCGTCAAAAGGGTATCAGGCGCCACCTCGTCGCGAAGCTTCTTAATTTCCGGAATCAGCTCCCAATGCGCAGGCACTTTGCTCATTTCCTCCTTTGTGCGCAGATGAATCGACAGATTAGCAATGTCTTGATTAAGGATGTGTTTCAGCCAAGCTTGCCATTCGTCTACTTCCGTGAACCCAAGCCTTGTCTTAACACTTACCGGCAAACCACCTGCCCTTGCAGCCTGGATTAATTCTGCTGCCACATCCGGACGACGAATCAGGCCGCTCCCCTTCCCGTTCTGTGTCACATTTGGTACTGGACAGCCCATATTGATATCCAACCCTTTAAAGCCCATTTCCGCCATCCCAATGCTCATTTGCCGAAAGTATTCAGGCTTATCTCCCCAGATATGAGCGACAATTGGCTGTTCATCCTCGGTAAAAGTCAAACGGCCGCGCACGCTCTGGATCCCCTGTGGATGACAATAACTATCCGAGTTTGTAAACTCTGTAAAAAAAACATCAGGTCTCGCTGCCTCACTCACCACATGGCGAAAAACGACATCCGTCACTTCCTCCATTGGTGCCAGTATAAAAAAAGGCCGTGGCAAAGCACGCCAGAAATTTTCTATCATCCTTGTTCCATTCCTCTCAGGGATATTCTAATATTTGATCCCAAAATCAAAAAGCAGAGTGCTCCTAGTCCTTTTACACTTATACCATGCAGGAGCACTTTCTATCAAATTGATTGAAATGGTAATTTTATCTTTCTGTCATTTTTGCAGACTAAGCCTTGCAAAATTTAAATGGATTGGTCAGAAAAAGGGCCTAAATTTTAAAATTCCCTATTAACTCTTCTAATTCATCCGCCATGTTTGTAAGTTGAGTGATGGAACAACTAATATCTTCGATCGATGCATAATGTCCCTGGCTAAGCTCAGATATGTTTAGGATACTTTCCGCTGTTTGTTTCGTAGTTTTTGATGTATAATTAACCGTTGCTGCCACTTCATCCGTTCCTGCTGATACTTCTTCTGTCACAGCAGAAATCTCTTGCAGCTCATCTGTAATTTCATGGATTTTATCTAATATAATCTCAAACGAATGTTTCGCTTGGTGGACAACTCCTTCGCCATTAGTTACTTCTTGTTTCGTTTCCGTCATATTCTGAATTGATTCAGATGACTCCTTTTGGATCAAGGCAATTAGCCCTGCTATTTTCCCAGCGGACTGTTTGGATTCTTCCGCAAGCTTTCGCACTTCCTCAGCTACAACGGAAAATCCTTTTCCATGCTCCCCTGCTCTTGCAGCCTCAATACTAGCATTTAAGGCTAATAAATTGGTCTGATCAGAAATACCATTTATCACACTAACAATTTCTCCTATTTCATTTGACCGTTTTCCTAGAAAAGAAATGGTATTAGCAGTATTTTCAACTGAGGAATGGATTAATTGCATTTGATCGATTACTTTTTGGATAGAATGATTCCCTTCATCTGCTGCTTTTTTCATATCAACTGAATTTCCAGCAACTTTAATCGTTTTATCTACAACACTTAGGATCCTTGTATTCATATCCTCAATGGATTTTGCCCCTTCCTGTGCTCCTTTTGATAAGTTTTCCGTACTCGAAGCGACTTCCTCCATCACCGAAGTTACTTGCTTAGTTGCACTTTGAAGTTTAGTGGATGTGGCAGAAATTTCTTCGATGGAAGCTGTTACGTTTCCCGACATTTCATGAATCTTTGAAATAAGCAATCTCAAGCTTTTCGACATCGAATTTATTGTTTTAGATAGTGCTCCCATTTCGTCCTTTCGATTTTCATCTAATTCCTCAACCCGTAAATTCCCGCTAGAAATTTGTTTTGCCACAAGGACCATTTCATTGATTGGTTTCGTCAACAGGCGGGTGATATAGAAAATAACTAGAAAACTAACGAGAACAGCCACAACCAAAATACTATATAAAGTATTGATTGAAGACGCCACATTGTTTTCACCATTTCCAATTGAACTCACAACATCCCTGGTGGCTATTTCGCCATTTTCATTTAGATTTAATTGTTGTAGTACATTCATATCTTGATGGATTTTAGTGAAATCCATATTAATCGTATGTAATTCATTCAATAAAATGAAAAAACCACCAACAAAAATCAATAAAATTGCTGAAAAACCAATCACTAATTTTGTTTTTACCGAAACATTTTTCATGATATCCTCCGTCTTATGTACTAATATAATTGTCAAAAATCCAACTTTATTATCACATAATTTCATTAAAAAGGCAGACGGTATGGATTAAAAAAATTTCATTTTGGTACGTTACGAAATTTGAAAAATTAAAACCAAAAGCCCTTCTCCTAATTGACGGGCATCCCATTTTCCATATTGTTATCCTGTTTCCTCTCTCCTTAGACCTATTAGTGCGGAATTTCAACTCCGTCATTCATCGTTGGCAATTGGGGCAAAAGTACGTTTTCCGTGAAGATATTTCGCTTTTTATAATGGAAGCATTGCAACGAGAACACGCTTCTCCTTCTCTGTCGTATACATAAAACTGGTAGCCTCCTGTTTTGCCATCTCCTTTAAAAAGCGGGTTTTCCATATAACCACCTTGTTCGATTCCTCTTTTAAAAATAAACTGAATCGAATCATATAGCCGTGATAGTTGTTGATCGTCCAGATCGGTTCTTTTTTTATCAGGGCGAATCTCTGCATGCCAAAGAATCTCATCAGAGTACCCATTCCCTATTCCAGCCAGCACTTCTTGATTGATTAATATTGTTTTAATTGTACCTTTTCTTTTTTGCATGATTTGATGAAAAGCATCCAATGTAAAACGAGGATCAAGCACTTCAGGTCCCAGTTTTTCAAACTCTTTCTGGACCTCTTCAGGTGATAAAAGATGCAGGTAGCCCAATCGAAGTCCAATAAAATATAAATGTTGTTCTCCGAATGACAGTTTTACTTGTATGGTCCTGTTTGGTCTATCCTCCTCTTTGCCAAAAAACATCCATCCGCCAAGCATCAGGTGCAGTAATAAACATTTCCCATTCTGCAATTGAAATATTAAATACTTAGCTCTTCTGGAAATCGTTTTTATAGCTTGATTTGAAACTTGCATTGAAAATCGTTCAACTGGTACATTAATCGACTTTTCCCGCCCGATCTCAACATTCGTAATTTTTTGCCCACCGATCAACGACCCGAGCAAAGTTTTATATGTTTCCATCTCTGGCAATTCAGGCATCATTCTGTCCCCCTATACTTGTTCATAACAGTATTTCCTAGTGGGGAATTCTTATCATTTTCCCTGCATCCTTTTTATGGGTAGATTTTTTTGCTGAATATAAACAAACCTTTTACCACTATCCTGAAAGGGTTTCTACTTCCTGAAATTATGTGCTGATTTCCGACCGACCTATTTTCGGTTGTTTGATTTTTTTACCGCAATTTAAACTTCCCATCTTTACGGCACTTTCGTTAATTTTTATTCTTTTTTTCAGTCATTCCAGGGTTATTGGGTATCCCCCCTATTAGTTCTGCGATTTTTCTACAAAATATGGCGCCGGTCTTTAGGATTTTGGCCTGTAGAGATTCAGACTGCCCCTACTCCTTCTTGTAGAAGTATAGGTTTTGTATTGCTAACAGTTATACAAAAGCATACAATAAAGAAAAAAGAAAGGCGGAATTTTTATGGCAGCTAAAACTGCAAATATCCTTGCTCGTGTTGAACCGGAAGTAAAAGAAAAAGCGGAAGCTATCATGGCTCAATTGGGAGTGCCAGCTTCAGTTGTCATCAATATGCTATACAAACAAATCATTATGACAAAGAGCATTCCATTCTCTCTATCCGTTCCCCCTGCACCGATTGCTCTCGATGAAATGGATGCAGCACAATTCGATGCCATGATGCAAGCTGGGTTTAAAGATGCAAAAGCGAACCGATCTCGTCCTGCAGCCGATGTATTTGCCGACTTAAAACGGGAGTTATAAAACGATGGCTGAAACCTACGCTGTAAAAATTACCACTCTTGAGAAGAACAGATGCATGAAATTACACTCTACATTGCTTCTGAACTGAAAGCTCCGGATGCAGCACTAAATCTATTGGAGGCATTAGAGGATGCAATTTCCTCTCTCTCCGAATTTCCACAGCGAATTGCCCTTACTGAAGAAGAACCGTGGCACAGCTACGGAATTCGTAAAATGCCTGTTAAAAATTTTCTAGTCTACTTCTGGATAGACGAGGATTATGTAAAGGTTCAGGTAACTGCTGTTGTTTACGGAAAACGTGATCAGGTTCACCAACTCTCGGAGATGGATACGGATTAAAACGAATATACAGAAACATTTCAACACTATCCTGAAAGGGTTTCTATTTATTTTCTCATTAAATTCTTACCCATAATCTACTTTATAATTATACAGAATATTTCTAGAACCCATTAGAAAGGTGCCTGTCACACCCCGAATAATGTCGCATTTCGACAAATCCTGGGCACGACAGACACCTTTTTAAAGTCTGCATAAGAAACACTTCATTTTTTACCGAATCCTCGGCTTTCATCCTTGATGTATATAACTCTAACTTGTCCATATCCACTATAAAATTGTAGGTCATTAAAATATCCAACCCTAGAAGTCCATTATGATCTTTTGGAAGAATTCCCACATCAATTTCAATATTCTTTATATTAAATTTATCAATTTGAATCTCATCCATTACTTTAGTATAGAAAGGAACTGATCCGCCTATCCCATATGCTTCATAAATGTCGTCGCCATTTTCATATATTACCCCTATTTCTTCTAAAACATCTGGGCTAATAACCGTGTGAGAGGAGCCTGTATCAATAATTATATCATCGATTTGTAGCGTTTTTCCTCGAAAAGTAATAATAAGTGATGTTGTAATAAGCTGTCCATCAAACGATATTTTCATTAAATTCGTCTCACTCTCATCAACGGATCTTTACGTATATGAACGATACAGTTCTCATTTGATGTATGGTAAACAATGTTTCCTGGTTCTACTTTAAAAAACTCTTTATTAGCATTTTCATCTGGAATGGAACGAATGGGTGCGACTTCATCAATAATTTTTTTTTCATCTTCCTCATGATAATCAAGAATTGATACTAAAACAAACTGATTAGGAAATAATTCTCTAACTTCCTGCCACTTCATATTTCATCCCTCCCATTTCCTTTATTATAAGCTATAACTAATTGCATATCATTAATCTAAAAGCGAAATTTAAGTTACTTTAATCGATCTTGAAATTGGCTAAATTTACTTCTGTATGACAATGACTAACTTCTTATTTATTCAAGAAAAGGGCGCAACTCAGGAGTAAGAAAAATTGTTCATTTTTATTCTATGAACTTCTTCTTTTGCTAAACTGTACTCCCTTTAGCCAATCAGTTAAATGAATCTGCAAAACTGCACACCCTTTTCCTGCACATTTTTATCCGTTTTCTGTTTTCCTAGACTAATAAGATAGGAAATAGTCGTTGTAAAAATCTCTACAAAACCCTGATTCCATGGTCTATTTTCGCTCCAACAGTGCAACTGTCTCAACATGTGTGATAACTTATTTCTTATACAATTACGCAAAAGAATTTGGCTTTCAACCACTATATGTTGTAATTTACCTCACTTTTTGGCAAAACACCCCTCCTAAACGGAAATCACCCTTTAGTCGGTTTACCTTAGTGCTAAACATCATCCTTATCATCTGTTATTGATATTCCATTAATCAGCTCTTTTATCCAGCCAGGAGCGTTTGGCACAGGCTCTTTCTTTTCAAGATATTCGATAATCATTTGTATATCTTCCATTTGATAAAATCTGTTTCTTTCATAGCACTTGTGACTACAGAACTTGGCTATAGAAGCCACACTATTAAATTCTTTACCGCAGTAATAGCATGTATGTCCATGCATTTTTGGGTTGGCTTGATACCATTTCCTTTTACAGTCAACAGAGCAATAAACCGGCTTCCTTCCTGTTGCTTTTTTATCTATAGGCTTGCCACAAAATTTACATCTTAACACCGCTGGCAATTCACTGCCCAAACCATCTAAACCAATCAATTTGCAATAATTCCTGACACAATCTCTACTCAAACTGGTTTCAGCAGCAACTTGCCGATAACTTAAGCCTTTCATACGCAAGGTTCTAATTTCATTCTTAACTTCATCTGTTAATTTCAAAAAGCATCACTCCTTGAATTTCGTTATCAAGTAGTAATGCTCTGAAAACAGAAAAAGTCAAATCACAAGAACATTCGCACCATTTTCCCTTCTTACAAAGAAAATCAATTGCAATGGTTTACTACCTATTTCATCCTAAATACTTTCAATATATCACATGGACACGAGTAGGGTTTTCGTTAGCGAGCAAAGGCTATAGCTCAATAGATGTATTCTTTAAGCAATTGCAATATATCTTTTTCCATTTCTAAAATTTCCGTGCGCTTCGTTTCGTCCCAACAACTCCAAGAATCAGTGTTTGCTGCCATCATTTGTAATTTAAGGCTTTGTGTACTAAAAATACTTCGCCAGTTTGCTAGTTTTGCAAGTGGATATAAATTGCCGAATGCAGAATTCTGACTAGCCACTATTAAACATAGATTTCCAAAACAATGTAGCAAATCATCAGGTAATTTTGATTTTCCTTCGGTCTCGTTTGGGTTTTGCGGATACCAATGCTCAATTGAACGTCTGTATGTAAAGCGGAAATCATCAAACTTGATTGCAGTATAGCCTAATCCCAACTTTTCTCTGTTTTTCCATAACACATAATCGGTTAAGTTAAAAGCGTACACAGGCACAAAATTGTTGTACCTCAATCTCTCAGCATCAAGTCCGCTGCTATTGCATATTCTTTCTATCGCAAATCTCTTAGACATAGACTCCAGAAAAGCGTAGAATTTATCACCGAAGTTAGCCTCATTTAACTTGTCTGCATTTTCAAACAAGTATTTGAGCGTTGAATATAACCATTTAGTATCTTTGTAGGCAGTAAAGGTGACAGCAAACATCGACTGCAACATAAGTATTTCGTGATTATTGGTCGGAAAAGAGTTTTTATCAAACCGTGTTTGAACATATAAATGCCCTCTCGCTTTTTCATTCTTGTCTTCGCGATAGGCCTTTTGTAGAAACCATTCCCCCTCTTTGCGCCTGTTGGTCGTTTCAAGAGAGCTCCGGATGATCAAATTGTCAAAGATGAATTTCGCTTTTAGCAAGTTTTCCCCGAAACTTAATATCCATTGGCTATCTCTTGAAGATACTTTAAAAGCTGATTTCAGCTTTTTATCATCCAGCTGGATTGAATCTGCACCTACGTTATCAGTCAAATACAAAACATAATAAAGGAATGTATTAAAATTCACAATACAACGATATTTATTGGAATCTTCGTTCTCTACAGCTTCAATACCTGCATCGGCACCACTTTCAACCGTTTCTTCAATGGCGCTAATTAGTGATTTTTTACTTTCCTTGTTAACGACCATTTTCGAATAGATGTTTTTAAGACTATATCCATACCTCCAAGAATTTCTCCCTGGCTCATATTCGCTCCACTCGCACTTAAATACTTTTTCTCGTTCTTCATCAGCATCTGATCCCTTTGTCTTTTTCTTAAAAAACTTAATACAAGGGGTTTCGAATTCGGAACAAGCATCCCAAACTTTAGCAAACTTTTGAACTTTGGCAAAAGCGATACCATTTGCTACAAGGCGCTGCATAAGCTCAGCTTTTATAATTTCATGATATTCTAATTGTTCACCGCGCGAGTTGAATCGCTCGAAATACAGATTAACATCTAAGTCTTCAGGCATTTCGCTAATGAAAATTTTTACCTTATCAAAAAGGTATCCATAGAAGTCTTCAATTGAAATGTCTAGATAATCGCTAGACCCAATATGCTCTTTAATAGCGCTCACTGTTTCACCATAACCACGACGCAACTCGTCGTTAGTAATTTTTCCAGTATTGATATCGTTTAAAAATAAACTACTTAACGTATCATTCGACCGTTTTCGTGCTGAAAAGCACAAGTTGATTTTTTCAACGCGCTTAGTGGAAGGAGAATATTCATTTTGAATGGCAAGAGCAATAAGTAGTATTGAGGTAAATCGCTGTTGCCCATCTATGATAGAATATTCATTTCCATTTTTGCTTACGACGAGAGTCCCTATGAAATACTCGGGACGATTTTCTTTGATAGAATCGAGCACATCTATTATTAGTTGTGTTATTTCCACGTCAGTCCACGCAAAATTTCGTTGGTACAGCGGAATTGAATAGCTATTATCGTTCAGCAAATCAAATATAGACAGAGGATTGTTCACCTTTTGACCCCCTCATTAAGCTTATTTATGATGTCTTCAGCGGTTAGATTGCCAAGCATATCTGTATCAATTCGAGCAACAAATTCACGTGGAGTAGCCGAAACCGCTAATTCTTGAAATAGCTTCTGCCATTTTTTCTTCTGGAATGTCCCGCTTGCTGCATAATTTGCGAGTGTTGTATCGTATATTGCTTTTGCGGCAGTTCTTGGATAAAACGCCCAAACAAACACCTTTTCACACGTTTCTCTGTCGAGTTTTTCCACTCCAAAACGATCAATAAATGTTGCTAGTAGGTTAGTATACAGATTGATGTTTCTTGAATATTTGCTTTTCTTACTGTTCACTATATCTTTGAGTTCATCTGAAAGGAAGCCGTCTACTATACTGTTCTTATAAAAATTGTTTTTGAAAAGCACATACGAGAATTCAATAAAATTGAAGAAGGCGTTCCATTAATTATTGGCATACAAATAGAATTTGGGAAAGAAATGTCGTGTTTAAGTAATTCCTCGTATAACTGCAAATAGGGGTATGACGCATTTTGAAGATTAACACCCTTGAAATCTTCGATAAAACGCTCAGTGAATTTTAGCTCACTGCCATACTTTTTTTGATACAATCCTGTATCGCCGTTAATCCAGCGTCTTATTCTAAATAGGTGCTTGTCAAACAAATCGCGGAGATTAAGTTCTCTGTCATTAACAAATTTTTCCCAGTTTTCTACCGTGAGTTCGGACGGATTTTCAATTGCTCTTAAATGATAGGCTTTCAATAAATCGTGAGGTTCTAAGGCCTTGCCACGGTTATTTTGCGAATCAAAAAGCTGAAAAGCTTCTGATAAGCATTCTGATGGCATCTCTATAACAGAAACTTTGCAATGGTTCATCATAAAGTTGCTTATGACGTCGACCTCTTCCTTCGAAATTAAACCACAAAGAAAACGCCATTCATCATAGTTCTCTTTAGCGTGAAGCTGTGAGATGCCTACATAACTGCCGTTTAATAAGTTACTAGCACCATCAGGCAGATTGTCTTTTGCAACACAATACATGAATAATGAAATTGAAATCAAACGTTGCTGCCCGTCCACGATGTCTATGTTTTCATCGTCTTTATTATGCAAAATGATAGAGCCGATTCGATACTCACTCATGTTTCTGTCAATGGCTTCTCGTATATCATAAAAAAGGTTGCGAATATGCCTGCGTTCCCATTTGTATGGTCGCTGATATTCTGGGATTTTAAGACTTTCATTCTGTAGAACATCTTTTATTGATTTCACTGAAAAAGTAATTTTACTCATCGTTTGTCTCCATATAGCTCCGGCGTTTTCTCATAGTTATCCAAGTTTTTCTTATTTTCCAAACATCAGCCAACACATATGCCTGTGGAATATTTTCTATGACATTTAGAAAATCAATCTGTGCTTCATCATCGACAAGATGAACGAAGTGACGCTCCCGGCTTCTTGTATGTTGGAGCATTCTTTTAAAAACTCACCATTTTTAAAAATTCCGATTGGCACACCCATTTATTTCACACTCCTTTTTTCACTATCTATTATAAGAGAAAAAATGATAGGGTAATAGCAAACAACACAATAAATTACAATCATGCGAGGAGTCAACCTGAAGCAAATACATTTTGTTTGAATATTTGTATAACAATTTAGGATAGTTAATAAGCCTAAGTCACGATTATTGATGTCAGTTTAATATGTTATAATAAGACAATTATTTACAATGAATTCTATTATGGAGGTTCTTGTATGAGTAGCATTAGAATAAACGGAATATCAATTAAAAATTATCGTTCATTTGGAGAAAAAAGAGATATTGTATTTCCTAAAGAAGACTATAAGAAACCAATTGCAATTGTAGGATACAATAATGCTGGTAAAACCAATTTACTAAATGCTATCCTATATGGAATTACGGAAAGATATGTTAACAGGAATACCTTTACTCGAGATGACTTCCATAATAGAGATTTTAATAATGTACCAGGTATTATTACAGGTATAGAAAGTAGTACAGAATTAAAACCTGATGGTAAATATGCTGATTTAACAGGATATCATTTTCTCAACATAGATTTAGATGGAACTGAGATAGAAAATGCAAAAATCGAATCTTACAAAGATTGGGAGCAACAGGATAAAAATTGGAATGCATTTGGAGCTTCAAAATACTATAAGATTTTCTATGTAAATTTCCATGAGATAAAAAAAGAGATATCTACTAAAAAAACCAGTTGGGGGAATCTCACATCATTTCTCGCAAAACATATTAAAAGTATTGTAGATTCAGATAAAGATATGCTAAAGAAAAAAAATACTTTTAAAGATCAAATAAAAGATTCTACTAAAAATGTCCTTATAGATTCCAAACTAAATACGTTTATTAAACAAATTCAAATAAATTATTCAAAAAATCTTAGAAATAACAATTGTAATATTGAGTTTGGTTTGCCAGACTATGAAGAAATTTTTTTAGAAATGATGTTCAAAATCGGATTGAACGGTGATTCTGGAAATTTGATTCCAATTGAACATTTTGGTGATGGTTATATTTCAATGTTTGTAATGGCTGTAATACAAGCCATAGCAGAAACTAATTCTGATGATAGATGCCTATTTTTATTTGAAGAACCTGAAAGTTTTTTACATGAAAATCACCAAGAGTATTTTTATAAAATTGTTTTATGTGGATTAGCAGAAAATAATCATCAAGTCATTTATACTACACATTCACATAAGATGATTGATATTTTCGATACAAAAGGTTTGATAAGATTAGAGTTCGATGAAAATAGTAAGCAAACTGAAATAAAATATAATAAGGCTAAGGCGGATTTTTCATCTGAAGTTACAATTTCACAGATTGAGGACGATGAATTAGTAGAACAGGTTAGAGACTATAACAATTACATTAAGATTATCGAACCTAATCTAAATAAAATAATATTTAGTAGAAAAGTACTCCTTGTTGAAGGTCCAAATGATATGTTGGTATATAAAGAAGTTATAAGAAAGAAAGTATTGAAAATAACAAATGATGCAAAGTTTTCAGATGCTTATCTAAATTTTAATAATATAGCCATAATTCCACATCACGGTAAAATAACAGCACTGGTACTCATCAAGCTTTGCAAGCACTTAGGTCTAAACTTTTTTGTGATTAACGATTTTGATTTTAATGACGATTTCATCTGTAAACTAGACTTTAAAACTGAAAATGAATATAAGAGTAGTAATTTTTATAAAAATGAAATCCAAAAAATCCAAGCATTTAACCTTAAAAGCGAAGAATTAAGTGTTACAACAAAAAGAGCAATGATAACAACTAATTGGAGATTAATACAGGAATCTAAACCTGACCAAATACATTTTAATATACCAAAATTAGAGAATGTAATTGGTTACAATAAAAATGATAAAGATAGTTTTGGGATCTGGGATACCATAAATAAAATTGAAACTTTTGGTGAAGAGTTAATCCCACAAAAACTAATTGAATTTTTAGAGATAGACAAAATAAAACCTATTAAATAGTTTGGTAAATTTATAAAACCCCATTACTATTTTCTTTCATAATCAACAATTGGATGTCATCAAAAAGCTTTTAAAATCTTCCACACCGCTACCTTTAGCAACAATGATGTCGCCTTCTTTAACAACACCCCATTCGAGCATTATGTCAATTTTAGGCAAAGATCTCCGTGTGATTTTCTTATCTCCTATTACTGTTGTCACGATTGATTTATCCATCAAATTCACATAATAATCATCATAGTTGGTCACAGGGAGTAGCTTTTCCACATAGAAAAACAAATCTTCATTTAGCTTGTATGGAGTTAATCTATAGCAACTCATGTCAACATTATTACTATTTAGCCACGCAGCTGCCGGCAATGTCTGCTCATCAAAATCAGACGCCACCAAGATGATCCTTTGCTTTTCATTGAAGTTCTTTTGTGCATCATTGACCTGAAGGAACTCGTTCAACTTGCGAATACCAAGTTCAAATGAGGTTAACTCTCCAAGTTCAAACTCACTTCTATAATTTTCAATGTAGGGAGCATAAACTTTTTTCACTAAATCATCGGTCTTATCTATTGTTGCATAACTGGCAGCATATCTTATTGCCTGGAATTCAAACGCTTCTTTGCGGTGTTCAATATCCTTACGGTCCCTCTTGATTTCAATGAGTACAATATTTCCATTGTTATCTACTGCAGTCAAATCACTTCTTCCATTCTTTTCATTTCTGACTTGTCTACCGACAATAAGCATTGACTCTTCTTCATCACAGATCATATCAATACTGTATCAATGCCTATTTCTTCTCAGGACCAATTCTCTCCCACTTTCTATTTTTTTCAGCTGTAGGCGGAAGTTTATCATCTCCTGGTTCAATTGTTACTTGTCTAGGTTTACTTACTTCTCCACCTCGTGGTCCTCTCTCAATATACTCACCAGATCGATCAGGTTTTTCACCCGGTTTTTGTAATTTGCTCATCTCTCAACCTCCCTAAAGTTTCATCTCATTCAGTAAATCCCTCAGCTTTTTAAGTTCTTCTACGCTTAAGGTTACACCTTTGCCCATTTTCTCATGTTCCGGCGACCAATCCCTGATGTCGTATTTAGGCTCCCTGTCATTCCAGCTAATCAAATTCAATTCCTTTGACCAGCCTTTATTGTTTTCTGAGAGAGCGCCCACGGTTTCTTTGATTTCATATTTTATTTCTGCCATTATTCTTCAATCCTTTCATCAATCCGTTGTGAATTTTCCAGGTTCTTCTGCAACTCTGTCTGACCAGATAACTTCTTCATAAACATTTCCGGCCATTTTCTCCGCTTGCCGCATAACGATATTCATCGCTTTTAATGCTTGATCTGGTGGATAGTCATACTTGCTAAGAAGCCTTTTAATCACACGTCTCATGCTTGCCCTAGCACTTTTACGAACACTCCAATCAATGGTAATGTTGTTTCTTATGGCTAAAGTCAATTCATGAGCGATTTTCTTAAGCGTTTCATCTTCCATAAGTTCTTTTACTATATCATCCGCTGTCAGTGCATCATAAAAAGCAATTTCATCGTCACTTAGTCCCAGTTCTGTTTCTTCCTCTCGCATCTTTTTAATATCGTGGGCCATTCGAATAAGTTCCTCAATTACTTCAGCATTTGTAAGTGCTTGATTTCGATACTTGTTTAGAGCCTTTGTGAGCCTTTCCGAGAACTTCTCAGACTTCACAAGGTTTCTCTTTTCCATGGTTTTGATGTTGCCTTCTAATAATTTTTTAAGCATTTCCAGTGCTAGGTTCTTCTGCTTCATTTGCTGAACTTCTTTTAAGAAGTCTTCAGAAAGGATTGAGATCTCAGGCCTCTTGATTCCCATGGCATCAAATACATCGATAACATCTTCTGAGATAATGGAGCGCTCCAGCATTTGATGAAGTCTTGCTTCAATTTCTCTTTTGGATAATGGCGCTTTGTCTTTTTCCTTCAGTTTAACTAGACTTGCTTTAACTGCTTTAAAATAGCTGACTTCAAGAGCCTTCTCTTTCCCCTTTTCAGTCGCAGCACATAGGGCATGAGCCTTGCCTAGTTCAAGAGCTGTCTTTTTAAATTCCTTTTGTTCTTCTTCTTTCTTTCCGAGAATGAAGTCCATACCGCCTACAATGGTCCTCATTCTTTCCACTTTAGAGTTGCCCATATATTTTGAGTAATCATAGCCATGCATCATGTCTCTTAAGACTTCCAGTTTTTCAAGCATTACAGCAACAGCAACATCCGTATCAATACCGGTATTTAGACGATCCGTATTGGTGTATTGTTTTAAGGCGCTCTTTAAACTTTCTAGAATCCCAATATAGTCAACAACTACACCGCCAGATTTTTCTTTAAAGACGCGATTAACCCTTGCAATGGCTTGCATCAGGTTATGCCCTTTCATGGGTTTATCAATGTACATGGTATGCATGGAAGGAACGTCAAATCCCGTGAGCCACATGTCCCTTACAATAACGATTTTCAACTCATCACTGTTGTCTTTCATTCGTTTGGCCAGCAAATCCCTACGCTGTTTGCCACCTAGATGCTTCTGTAGCTTTTCATTATCTGCAGCGCTGCCGGTCATAACAACTTTTATCTTCCCTTTATCAATATCATCGTTATGCCAATCGGGTCTCAGCGCTGTTACGGCATCATAGAGCTCAACGCAGATTCTGCGACTCATGCAGACCACCATAGCTTTGCCATCGATGCTCTTAGCCTTTTCTTCGTAGTGATTTACTACATCTTCAGCAAGCTTTTTGATTCTGTTTGGAGATCCCACAATGGATTCCATTCTGGACCATTTGGCCCTGTTCTTATCCTTCTCAAATTCTTCCTGACCTTCTGTGATTTCTTCAAATTCATCATCGATTTTGGTCAGTTCTTCTTCATCGGTTTCCAGTTTAATGATGCGGTTTTCATAATAAATTCGAACCGTTGCTTCATCTTCAACCGCCTGGGTCATGTCATATGTATCAATGGTATGACCAAATATGGCTACAGTTGATCGATCTTCTAGATCAATCGGTGTTCCTGTAAAGCCGATAAAAGAGGCGTTGGGTAGTGCATCTCTTAGGTATTTCGCATAACCATAATTCACTTCTCCGGTCTTAGAGTCCACTTTGGCCTCTAGGCCATATTGGCTTCTGTGGGCTTCATCTGCAATGATGATGACATTCTTACGATCAGTGAGTACTGGCATCTCGCCTTCTTCTGGTTTGAACTTTTGAATGGTGGTGAAGATAATCCCACCAGACTCTCTATCATTTAAAAGGTCATAAAGTCCATTAACCTCAGTGCTATTTCCATTGGCATAATTCGTTCTTTGGTTATCTGAAAGTTTCCTTACGGTTGCTTGTTTTGGTGTCTGACGTAGGATATCTTTCGATTTGGTGAAGGTTGTAAAGAGCTGATCATCCAGGTCATTTCTATCGGTTATGACCACGATGGTAGGATTGTTAAGTTCTCTCACAAGTCCTCCGGTATAAAACACCATAGAAAAACTCTTTCCAGAACCTTGTGTATGCCAAATAACACCAATCTTTCGATCGCCGTCTTCCTTTGTTGCTTCTTTTGTTTTTTCAATGGCTTTCTTAACAGCAAAGTACTGGTGATATGCTGCCAGAATTTTGATGATGGATTTTTTATCCCCTATCTTCTTCCCATCGATATCCTTCTCAGATTCTTTTGACTCCTGGAAAAGAAGAAAGTTTTTAATAATATCAAGTAATCTGTCCTTATGGAACATGCCATTTAGCAGTACTTCATACTGAGGCTGGGACAAAGGTGCGATATCCTCTCCATCAACGGTTCTCCAGTTCATAAACCACTCTTCATTAGAGGTAATGGTGCCAGCTTTTGCATTGATTCCATCTGAGATGATGCAAAAAGCGTTATAGTTGAAAAGGGATGGAATGTCTAGTTTATAGGTCTGTATTTGATTATAGGCCCCATCAATCCCTACATTTTCATCACTGGCAGACTTTAATTCAATAACCACAAGAGGCAGACCATTCACAAAGACAATAAGGTCCGGTCTTCTCTCTTCATTTTCAATAATTGTAAATTGATTGACGACCACGAACTCATTATTATTCATATTTTCAAAGTCTATGATGAAGGCTCTTTTGGTGCGAATTTGTCCACCTTCATTAAAGGATACTTCTATCCCCTCTGTCATTAACTGATGAAAATATCGATTGTTTTCTTCCAGCATTGGGCTATTGAATGTGATCAGTTGACGATAGGCATCATCAAGTGCCTCCCTTGGTAGATCTCGATTGATCTTAAAGAGCGCTTCCTTTACTCGATGTGGAAGGATCACCTCACGATAATCTTTTCGCTCTTCATAATCTCCACCTAAAGAGATGTCCGGGCCAAAGGCATAATCGTAGCCAAGACTTTCTAATATTTCAATAGCTGCTTCTTCAAGCATCGCTTCTGTAAAAATACTATTTTTACTACTCATCACTACCACCTCCCAGACAATCTTTAAATTTGATTAGCCTTTCCAATACCGTCTTTTGATTTAATTCTATTAATTTATTGATCACCCCACACCTCCACTTCTCCATTCAACGAATCCGCCTTGAATGAGTGATTATTTGAATAGCCTTTTAAGGACCTTAAATATATCAAATGATGTCCGATTATATACCTTGTTGTAAACTGCTTTCTTGGGATTCCTCAGAAATCCATATCCCCGCGGCATCTTTATCCCTGCTCGATGCACCAGCTGTCTTTTGATGCTGGTTCTTGCAGAGATTCTTCTTTTTAAACTTGGTTTTCGGAACCCAAACTTCACGATGCGGCACCTTCTTCATCACAAGGTTTACCTGCGCCGTCAAGCAAGCAGGGAACTCTGATTTCACCGGACATTAGTTTAGGGATAAGTGAATCCCTCATTGAAGTTAATAACACGTTTTCATTATGCTTAACAAATATTTTATTTGTAATTCTATCAATAAAATGATGGAATTTCTCAACAATAATATTATTTGGAATAAGAATCTTATGTTTAACAATATGTGTTACCTTAATACTAGGCTGCACTGATCCAATATTATAAGATACTAAATCGTTTTTAATATTTTTCAGCAACTCAAATAAATAAAGATTGGAAATATTTATAGCTCTTAAAGCAACGACATTCTGAGCAATACATCCTGTATTCCCCATAAATATTTTCAATTCTGCTAAACTACCCACAGTTGATAAAAGAATATCTCCTTGGCTCGGATGCCCACTCCTAAACCAATTGTCATAAGTTTCTTTGCTAACATATTTCATGCAATTATTATAATCAATTACTCTAATATCACCTGACAAAGCCTTCACATCGATTATTGGGTAGATTGTTTTGTTGGGCTCCTGTGGAGGTGTTTTTCCTCTATTATCAATTATATTGATCACGTCTTTTAATGTGCTTACTTCCCATCCCTTAGGAATCAATCCAAGCTTACTTTCAACCATTTCTCCACCACTGGAGTTATAAGGTTCTCCATCTTCATTGGGAAATTCGAAATCCACAAACCATTGCTTGAAGATTTCATGTGCCATATTTTCAAGTGTTTTGTTAATCTTATTGTTGACTTCAATTTTGTCATCTAAAGTTGAAAGGATGTGGGCTATGGATTTTTGTTCCATTAGCGATGGAATGTCAAACTCTAAATTCTTCATAACTGCGCCAGATATTTCTTTAAATGTTGATCCATTTGCATGATTTTCTATTAGACTTATATTGTTTTTTAACAAGTAATATACAAATATATTATCGTTTTCATCGTCCACAATAATACTCTTAAACCCTTGATTAGTAGTCACTTCATTCCTTGCTATAGCAACATAACCAATAGGCGCTCTTGAAGTAAACAAAACGGTCCCTTTGGGAAGAAGTTTTGCACTGGAGTTGTCTAGTCCCTTCTGGCTAATATTTCGTTCTCCTTTTGAAATATACATGCCTGCATGAGAAGATAAGTCTTTGGGGGTTATCCAAGAGACATCTCCGTTCCAATATTCTTCAATCTTTGTTTTTGGTGTTCCACCAGCAACTATTTGACCTATCTCTGAAAGTTTCATTCTTCTAAACAAATTTTCCACCGCCTAACTGCCTTTTATTAAGATCATAAAAGTTTTCTAATGCATAAACTTTTGTGATATAAAAACACTTCTCATAAAAGCTATACTCAACATAAAACACGATTTCTTCATTTTCTAAATCAATATCTTCTTCTTTTTCAGAATTTGAGAATGTCAAACTGAGTTGAATATTTATTTCAAAATTAATATACTCTTTAGAATTAATATCTGTAGTTTCTATAACATTCTTGATTTCACTATCCCTAACATCACTAACATCATAAATTTGTGAACCGATTTTTTTATATAATTCAGTTTCAAAAATCACATCTTTTATTAGTTCGAAGCTTGTCAGAAGTCTTATCTCCTCGTAATACTTAACTTCATCTATATCTATTTTGCGAAGCTGATTTACAGTCTTTTGAATCTCCGCAATTTGTTTTATTACATCAACTTCTTTATTTAACAATATCAAATAATCTTTAAAGAGATCATTGTATTCTTCCGCAAGCACATCGTTGAATAATCCATCTCGAGAATATAATATTACTTTAGATTCAGAACACTTCGTCTTAAATTCTAATACACTCTCCCATATTAAAGCATCCTTAAATCCTTTATCACTTTTTTTGTCAATTCCTTCAAATGGGGGAAGTTTAGAAAAAGCACGTTTTACAATTGATTTAAATCTTGTTTCACTAGGTAAATCTATACTGATTACATTCATTGAATAGTTATCAAGCTTTTTTTTAAATAAGTCAACTTGCTCATTTAAGTAGATTTCATAATCGAGTAATGACATTTCATACTGAAAATTTGGAAACTTAAAAGCTTCTAATAACTTTTCCAACTCTTGATTCTTTCGGTTATATGATTGTATCCTTTGTTGATATAACTCGTTCCAAGCCACATCAGGTACCGCAATAGTAATATGTTCAACAAGATCACGTTCTTCAATCTCATCTACGATATTTTGAAAAAGTCTATTAAACTTAAATTCACAAAAGTCACATCCATTTTCCGCTTTTTCATATAGAATATTAGTATCAAATATTATGACATAATTATTGGGGTTACTAGAACTCATACCCGATACCCCCAAGATTCTTTCTTATCTCCTCCTCTAAGTGTCGGGATTTTGCAAATAGTTCGGCCAGCTCTGCTGTCATATTCTCCATCTTCTCATCGAATGGTACACCATCATCTTCGACATCTTCAATGCCTACATACCTTCCAGGCGTTAGGACATATTCATGCTCTCTGATATCTTCAATCTTTGCTGACTTACAATACCCCTTAATATCTTCATAGTCTCCATCTATATTTCGCCATTCATGATAGGTTTCGGATATCTTAGTGATATCTTCTTCCGATAGTTCTCTATGTCTTCTGTCAATCATTACACCTAGTTGTCGAGCATCAATAAAGAGAACTTCGTGATCTCTTGGCCTAAACCTCGGATTATCCTTCTTGTTTCTATTTAAAATCCAAAGCGAGACAGGAATGCTTGTTGAATAAAATAATCTATCAGGAAGCGCAACAATTGCATCGATTATATCCCCTTCTAACAAATTCTTTCTAATCTCACCTTCGTTCGATGTATTTGTGCTTAATGATCCGTTAGCGAGAACAATACCCGCGCTTCCATTAGGGGCCAAGTGATAAACCATATGCTGAAGCCATGCGTAGTTCGCATTCCCTGCAGGTGGAATACCAAACTTCCATCTCACATCATCTGTAAGTTGATTTCCTCCCCAGTCACTAATGTTAAATGGGGGATTAGCAAGGATATAGTCTGCCTTTAAAGTCTTATGAAGGTCGTGATGGAACGTATCATCATGGTGTGGTCCTAAATTGGCATCAAGACCTCTGATAGCGAGGTTCATTTTACAAAGTTTCCACGTTGTTGAGTTCATCTCCTGACCATAGATGGAGAGATTTTCAACTTTCCCTTGATGATCTTCCACAAACTTTTCACTCTGCACAAACATACCGCCCGATCCACAGCAGGGGTCGTAGACTCTACCTTGGTATGGTTCGATCATGTCAACCAAAGTCTTAACAACACTGGTAGGGGTATAGAATTCTCCACCACCTTTTCCTTCAACACTTGCAAACTGGCCAAGGAAGTACTCATAAACTCTACCAAGTAAGTCCTTTTCTCCATTTTGGTGAAGCTTGATGGTTGAGATAAGATCAATCAGTTCTCCAAGCCTCCGTTTATCTATTTCTGGCCTTGCGTAGCGCTTATCTAGTACACCCTTTAACGATGTATTCTCTTTTTCAATAAGAATCATGGCATCATCAATGTACTGGCCAATTTTAGAGTCTTTTGCATTGTCTTTGATAAATGACCATCTAGCTTCTTTGGGAACCCAAAAAATATTCTCTGCTTCATATTCATCTCGGTCCTCTTCAAAGCCTGCTCCTTCTTCCACTAGAGCGTTAAACTTTGTTTCAAATTTATCGGATATGTACTTAAGGAAGATCAATCCCAGTACCACATGTTTATACTCACTGGCATCCATACTCCCTCTAAGTTTGTCTGCCGCTTTCCAAAGTGTCTCTTCAAATCCGATGTTCCCTGTGTTCTCAGCCATTTATATATTCCCTCCAAATGTTTAATAATTATGATCATCAAAGACTTCAAATATTTCACCTTCAAAGCCTTCTTGTTCAGGTTCGCTGCTTACCCAATCAGGTAAGACTTGATAATAGTGAGCCAATGCTTCAATTGTTTTGTGCAGAACTGATTCATGCTGCACTTTTTCAAGTAGTTCTACGATCAGTTTATAAGTCTCCAAGTATGGATTATTATCCACTATATCCATCGCGGCCTTAAACTTAGATACAAGCTTGGCCTTTTCAATATCTCGCTCTATTGCATTCATTTCTTCTTTATCATAGATGGGAACTTCAATGAGATCATTAATCTCTCCCAGTGAAAACTGCTGCTCATGCTTTTTGATTACAGGCTTAAGATCTCTTTTCAGCTTTTCCTTTTGGATTTCCAACTGATCAATTTCTGTAAGCTCACGCCCAAAGTAGGACTGATCAATGCCAAAGAGTTCTTCTAAAACCGGTAGATATTTCTTTGGAATGTTCTGTCGCCCTTTCACCCACATGTTTATATTTTGTTTTTTAATGCCAAGTTTTTCAGCTAGTTCTATATGTTGAAGGTTATAGAGGTTTAAAATATATTCTAATCCTATCAAGTTCTCACCTCCTGGTGCAGGGCTATAATCCCACCTAATATTTATTGTACTTCATTTTATTGACTCGGTCAATAAAAAGTGTAAATGTTTTCTAATTTTTTGACAATAATCCTATCCACTCACCGCATTTTTGTCAGCAATCTTATCAACTCACGAGCCCTAAAGTAAATCTAACCTATAAACCTTGCATTCCGCATTCTTAGATAAGTTCCCACAAAATAAAAAACCGTGATTATCCTTCCGGCATGAAACCAGATCTCAAATCACAGAAAGTGCTTATTTACTTACCTTTTTACACTCTTACTTCTCTACCCTTGATAACAATACTACCGTCTCCACATGCGTCGTCTGCGGGAACATATCAACCGGTTGTACTTCAAGGGTTTTGAACCCGCCTTCTTCCAGGATTCGCAGGTCTCTTGCGAGGGTGGCTGGATTGCATGAGACGTACACTACCTTCTTCGGTTTCATGTCTATGATGGTTTGCAGAAGTGCTTCGTCGCAGCCTTTGCGCGGTGGGTCGACAACCAAAACATCGGCACTATTCCCTTCTTTATACCAGGCAGGTATGACTGTTTCTGCTTCACCGACTGCAAATTCGGTATTTATGATGCCGTTTAGTTGGGCATTTCGCTTTGCGTCTTCGATGGCTTCGGGAACGATTTCGACTCCGAATACCTTTTTGGCTTTTTGTGCTAAAAATAACGAGATGGTGCCGATGCCGCAATAGGCGTCAATAACGGACTCTTTGCCTGTAAGCTCTGCATATTCAAGTGCTTTATCGTAGAGTACTTTTGTTTGTTCAGGGTTAACTTGATAGAAAGACCGCGCTGAGATGGCGAACTTGATGTCTCCGATGTAGTCATAGATGACTTCGCTGCCCCATAGTACCTCTGTTTGATCGCCCATGATGACATTTGTTTTTTTGGAGTTACTGTTGTGAACGATTGATTTTACCTTAGGAAGCCGCTCGATAATCTTTTCAACCAGTTTCGCGCGCTGAGGAAGCTCATTTGTCCTCGTTACCATAACCACCATCAACTCACCGGTTTGTCTGCCATACCTGGCCATGATGTGGCGTAGCACACCTTTGTGCGATTCTTCCTGATAAGGCTGGATTCCAAGCTCACTGGCGATTTCTTTTACCACCTTGATTGCCTCATTTATTTCATGAAGGTGAAGCAGGCTCTCGTCTGTATCGACGATCTCGTGGCTTCGCGGCTTGAAAAAGCCGGCGATCAGCTTGCCGTCTTTCTCCCCAACTGGCACTTGGGCTTTGTTTCGGTAATGCCACGGGTTGTCCATCCCGATAATCGGGTGCACCACAACATCCTCAAGCTTTCCAATCCGTGTCAGCACTTGCTTCACCATATTTTCCTTATACTTAAGCTGACCCTTATAGCTAATATGCTGCAGCTGGCAGCCTCCGTACTTATGGGCATCCTCAGCCGGACATTCAACACGGAATGGGCTTTGTTCAAGAATTTCTATCAGCCGGCCGAAGCCGTATCCTTTGTTTACCTTGGTAACTTTTATTTTCGCATGTTCTCCGGGGAGACCGCCCTGCACGAAAATCGGGTAGCCATCGATCTTTGCGACACCAGCACCGTCATGCGTCAAATCTTCAAACTCAACCTCTAGATAATCATTCTTTTTAACCGGGATTGTTTTGCTCATCATTTCCGTCCTTTGCTGTGAATTAGCTAAGTCAGAGTTTATCACATTGCTTGTATGATTGCGAAAGGCACAGTCTGCAACTATCATTGTACTTGTGGCGTCTCGAATGGGCTAACGCTGGAACTGGACAACTAAGCTGCGTCTCTCTTAATGTACCTTCTTTTTAGACATGTACAAAAAGACTTTGATCATAAAATAACTGATATGATCGGGAAGGAGTTCCTTGATTGGCTTGAGTTTGTCGCGGCCGGCTTCAGATACGGCCTGCTCGAGGTCGTTCATAAACTTTGCTGGAATCAGCACGTTATAGTCAACTTCCATATCCTGCTGGATACATTGAATCAAGTGATTTTCGATGGTACTTTCCGCAAGTTCGCGATTGGCGGCAATTTCAGCAACTGACAGTTTCGACTGATGCAGCTTGTAGGTTTCAAGATGAGAGTCGCCAACAGCTTTTTTCGCCGGTTTCTTTCCGCCCTCGACAACGGCATTCATCACAGGCTGACGCTCTGGATATTCCTTGCAGAATTCGATGATCCGTTGAATGAATGGTTCCCCGTACTTCTGCAGCTTGTGCTCTCCGACACCAGCTACATTAAGAAAATCCGCATTCGTCAGCGGCAGCTTCAGGCACATATCCTTCAAAGAAGAATCGGAGAAAATGACAAATGGCGGAACTTTTTCGGCTGAAGCAATCTCTCTCCGTAACTCTCGCAGTTCTTCAAATAACGGGTCATCGTTTGAAACCTGCTTGACTCGAACTGCTTCCTTCCTAAACACCTTCGTCTTGCCGAGCAATACACCCTTCCCCTTTTCAGGGACATAGATGGTTGGGTAGGTTCCATGCTCAACGCCAATTAATTCCTGCGAAATCAGGAACTCGATCAAGTCGTTCACCTGTTTGGAACTGCGGTTTTTCATCAATCCGTACGTCGGCAGTTTATCGAGGCGCAGCTCGGTCACTTTTTTATTTCGCGATCCAGTCAAAACATTCGCCGTCATCGCTTTCCCGTACTTCTGCCCCATCCTGATGATGCAGGACAGCACCATTTGGGCATCCTTTGTGACGTCTTCCGTTTCACGTGAGTCCGTACAATTTCCGCAGCGGCCGCATGGTTCCGTTTCCCTTTCACCAAAATAATGGAGGATATAGGATTGCAAGCATTCCTCGGTGTGGCAGTACCCGACCATTTGCTGCAGTTTTTCCAGTTCGGGTGCTATTCGTTCGCGATCCGCTGATTGGTCAATCAAAAAGCGCTGTACCTGGACATCCTGAGAGGAATACAGCAAGACACATTCGCTGTTCAGGCCGTCCCGACCGGCACGGCCAGCTTCCTGATAATAGCTTTCCATATTCTTAGGCAGCTGAAAATGGAGGACGTAGCGAATATTGCTCTTATCAATTCCCATTCCGAACGCCGATGTCGCGACCATTACGGTGGCCTCGTCCTGTAAAAAGCGGTCCTGTTCACGAGTCCGGTCTTCATCATTCATGCCAGCATGGTAGCGGGCAGCATGGAAGCCTTCCTTGTGCAGCCACTCATAAAGCTGGTCAACCGTTTTGCGTGTCGCCGCATAAATGATCCCTGCTTCTTTTTCATTCTTTTTGATGAAATCTTTTAAAAAGACTTGGCGATCTTGTCCTTTAACAACAGAAAAACTCAGGTTGCTGCGCTCGAACCCGGTAATCACGGTATGATTAGGGTCTATTTTTAGCGAGGCGCAAATATCTTCCCTAACCTTTGGAGTTGCGGTAGCCGTCAAGGCCAGTACAATCGGTTTTCGCGGCAGACGGTCAACAAGCCCGGAAATCTGCAGATAGCTTGGGCGAAAATCATGGCCCCACTGGGAAATACAGTGCGCTTCATCGACCGCGATCAACGGAATGTCCATTTCCTGCAAGTCTTGAATGAATTCCCAGGAACTAAGGCGTTCGGGTGCAATATACAGCAGCTTGTACTTTCCATTCCTAGCATCATTCATCCTTGATGCAGCTTCGCGGGCAGTCAGCGAACTATTGATATAGGCAGCTGGAATACCGAGCTGGCTGAGCGTATCCACCTGATCCTTCATCAACGAGATCAGCGGGGAAATAACGAGAGTCGTTCCCGGCATCACAAGAGCAGGAATTTGGTAAACAATTGACTTTCCGCCGCCGGTTGGCATAACGCAGACCGTGCTTTTCCCATCCAGCACGGAGGCGATCGCCTCGTCCTGGCCTCGGCGGAATGTCGTATAACCAAAATATTTTTGCAATAATTCAATGGCTTTTTGCAGCATTTGTGGGCTCCTTTCAGTGAGAAAAAATGTGGATTGGCTGAGGAAATACTCTTTCATTGTATCAGAAAACATGCAAAAATGCCCCCGTCTTAAAAGGAAAAAGCTGCCTCCCTCAGGAAGCAGCATATACCCTTACATACTCTCACCAGTCATTTTTGCGATCTTTTCTTTCACTTCTTCTATATTGCGCATTTTATTGTCCCAGCATTTTTGGCTGAGGTCAACCGGATATTCTTCTGGATTGAGCATACGTGTGTATTCTTCCCAAAGCACACCGAGGCAGTATGTCGAATGCTTGCGGACTTCCCCCAGGCTTGGCTGATTGTACACGAGCTGGCCATCCGTAAATATATCATGATGCAAATCGCGTGCTGAAAAATTAGTGACAAATTTGCTGACAAAAGTGTGGACAGGGTGAAACATCTTCAGGCGATTTTCCTGCTGCGGATTTTCATCCTCCAGTGTAATATAATCCCCTTCAGAGCGATTATTGATATTATTGATGATCCTGTATACATTTTTAATTCCCGGTGTGGTTACTTTTTCAGGATTGGAGGAAATTTTGATGGTGTCCTCCATTCTTCCATCAGACTGCTCCACTGCAACAATTTTATAAACAGCTCCGAGCGCAGCTTGTTCATAAGCGGTGATCAATTTGGTGCCGACTCCCCAAATATCGATCTTAGCCCCCTGGGCTTTCAGGTTCATTATCGTGTATTCATCCAGATCGCTGGAAGCGACAATTTTCGCTTGCTTAAAACCTGCTTCATCCAGCATCTTGCGCGCTTCCTTTGAAAGATAAGCAAGGTCGCCGCTGTCGAGACGAATTCCGATAAAATTGATTTTGTCGCGAAATTCCCTGGCGACCTTGATTGCATTCGGCACACCCGATCTGAGCGTATCGTAAGTATCGACGAGGAATACGCAATCGTTATGGGTTTCCGCGTATTTTTTAAAGGAGGTATAATCATCCTTGTACGCCTGAACCATGGAATGCGCGTGGGTTCCAGCAGTTGGAATACCGAAAAGCTTGCCTGCACGTACGTTGCTTGTCGAGTCAAATCCTCCAATATAGGCAGCACGAGTGCCCCAGAGCGCCGCATCCAGTTCATGTGCCCGGCGCGTACCGAACTCCATCGCCACCTCAGCCTTCACGACCTGCTTGATACGCGAGGCTTTTGTTGCAATCAGTGTCTGATAGTTAACGATATTCAGCAGCGCCGTCTCGATTAACTGCGCTTGGGCAAGTGGAGCGTCCACCCGTAACAGCGGTTCATTGGCAAAAACAATTTCCCCTTCCTGCATCGAGCGGATCGAACCAGTGAATTTCATATCTTGTAAAAAGGCTAGGAAATCCTCTCCAAATTCCCCTTCCTCTCTTAAATACTGGATATCGCTTTCTGTGAAGCCAAAGTTCTTGATATAATGAATGACTTTTTCCAGCCCGGCAAAAACCGCATAACCATTGCCGAAAGGAAGCTTGCGGAAAAACAAATCAAAAACCGCCCGGCGATTGTGAACGCCATCACGCCAGTAAGTTTCCATCATGTTTAATTGATATAAGTCCGTATGGAGCATTAAGCTGTCATCTATAAATTTCGTACTCAAAAAAAAACCCCCAAATTACTGCATCTGATTTGTCTTTGCTGATGCACTGATCTATTTCAATGATGCCGCATTCCCATCTAACCAATCGAGCCCTCGAAGGGACAGAGGGAAGCACCTTTCCCCCGTTTCTTCATTCAGCTATAAACTTCCTTTCGAGGTTCTCCGGACGATCTTCAGGACGGATTTCATCAAGCGGGACGTAAACTTCGATATGCCTGTACAAATTTTCGAATTCAGCTGGAAGATTGCCTCCATATTCGCCGTCCAGATTCAACTGCACCGTTTCTTTCGCCTGCACCTTGATCCGATTTGCTTGTGTGTAGATCACCCCAGGGTCATAGATGTGTTCGCCCCTCACTGCCAGCGAAGCTATCCTGATAAAATCAGCCAGGCTTGTCTTTTTTAATATTAACAGCGAAAACAAGCCATCATTGATCGATGAATCAGGGGCAAGGCGCTCAAAGCCGCCGACTGAGTTTGTAAGTCCGACGAGAAACATCATCACTTCGCCTTCAAACAGCTTGCCATCGTACTCTATCGTCACATGGGACGCACGGATGGATGGCAGCATCTCTATTCCTTTTAAATAGTACGCGAGCTGGCCAAGCATCGTCTTGAGTTTGCTTGGAACTTCGTATGTCAGCTCAGTCATCCTGCCGCCGCCTGCAATATTAATAAAATATCTATCGTTAATCCGGCCCACGTCCACCGGGATCGTTTCGCCATTTACAATGATGTCGACTGCCGCATCGATATCACGAGGAATATGCAGTGCGCGGGCGAAGTCATTCGTTGTACCTACTGGAATGACACCAATTTTCGGGCGGTATTCCTGGTCAGCAATGCCATTGACCACTTCATTGATCGTCCCGTCACCGCCAGCTGCAATCACCAGGTCATAGCGCCGCTCGATTGCAATCCTCGCTGCATGCGTCGCATCCCCTTCCCCTGTTGTTGCATGGCAAGAGGTTTCATAGCCGGCATTTTCTAGTTTCACTAAAACATCAGCAAGATGCTTTTTAAAAGCTTCCCGTCCGGAAGTCGGATTATAAATGATTCTTGCTCTTTTCATACCCATCATCCTATTTACCTTGGTTTTTAATTTTGTTCCATCATTTTACATCATAGCTCATATTTCTCGTCCATGCAATCACCGAGACACTACCAGATCTATCATAAGCTACTTCAAAACTATTTGCCAAAAAAGCACTCCAGAAATGTTCTTTCCATTTTACTCTTTTTTCCGTACAATACAAAGAGAGCGATTACATTTATTGGCAATATCTTTTAAAAATCTATACGGGAAAAAGGGGGATGTTTCATGATTTGGATGATGGTCCTAGCTGCCTATTTGATTGGCTCGATTCCAACAGCCTTATGGATGGGAAAATATTTTTTCCAAGTCGATATTAGGAACCACGGCAGCAAAAATCCTGGTGCCACGAATACACTTCGAGTGATGGGCAAAAAGGCTGCGATCATTGTCCTGCTGATTGATGGGGGAAAAGGAGTGCTGGCTGCTTCCCTTCCGTTGATTTTCAATGTCCCGGTCGAACCTTTGTATGCGGGATTAATTGCGGTCATCGGTCACTGCTTCCCAATTTTTGCCGGATTTCGCGGCGGCAAAGCAATCGCAACAACAGCAGGTGTGCTGCTGATTGCTGATGTCGGCATGTTCCTGGCCGTCTATCTTACCTTTTTCACCGTTATTCTTTTGACCAAATATGTATTTATCGGCTCTATTTCAGTTGGAATTGCGATGCTTATTTATTCATTCTTCTCACCGAACATCGAAGAACCACTTATTTTTACTGCATTTATTATTTTGTTACTTTTCTTGCACCGGTCAAACATCCAGAATTTCTTTAATGGCAGTGAACCGAAGATCACTGATAAGAAAGGCCGCGATCGCATTCCTCCTAAAAAACGCTAACATCAATTTAGTATAGTAATAGAGAAAATTACTATGAAATGAATAGTTTTTTTGCAGAAAAATAGAGTGTTAATTTTTCAGAAAAAATGATAGAATATTACATGTATTGGCAATATTTTTTTATTTTTATTAGCAAAAATAAAGGAGGAAAGATGATGTCCAATGAAATGTATCAAATTATCGCGATTGGAATTTACATGGCCGTGATGCTCTATATCGGCTGGTACGCTTACAAAAAGACTGCCAATCTGACAGACTACATGCTGGGCGGGAGATCGCTCGGTCCAGCAGTCACCGCACTTAGTGCCGGAGCGGCCGATATGAGCGGTTGGCTTTTGATGGGTCTTCCAGGAGGAATTTATGTTAGTGGTTTGGCGAATGCATGGATTGCGATTGGCCTTACGGTAGGTGCATACCTGAACTGGTTGTATGTTGCGCCTCGACTTCGTTCCTACACACTTGTAGCGAATGACTCGATCACCATCCCAAGCTTCCTTGAAAACCGTTTTAAAGATGATACAAAGCTTTTAAGAATTATCTCCGGCATTGTTATTCTACTATTTTTCACTTTCTATGTCTCCTCTGGAATGGTCGCCGGTGCCGTGTTCTTCCAGAGTTCCTTCGGCCTTAATTATCATACCGGCTTGCTGCTTGTTTCCGTTGTTGTCGTAGCCTATACCTTATTTGGTGGCTTCCTCGCGGTAAGCTACACCGACTTCATTCAAGGAATGATGATGGTCCTCGCTCTGCTGCTTGTACCGATCATCGGCTTCTCAAAAACAGGCGGAACTGCCGAGACGTTCAACACAATCCGGTCAATTGATCCTTCCTTGCTTGATTTATTTAAAGGGACTACCGTACTCGGGATCATTTCCACTTCCGCATGGGGGCTTGGTTACTTTGGCCAGCCGCATATCATCACCCGCTTTATGGCGATTACATCGATAAAAGAAATAAAAAGTGCCAGAAGAATCGGAATGGGCTGGATGATTTTCTCCTTAATTGGGGCTGTTCTAACATCTCTTGTCGGTCTTGCTTATTTCAATCAGAACCCAGATGTGAAACTGGATAACCCTGAGGCAGTTTTCATTGTGCTCGGGCAAATCTTCTTCCATCCATTGTTTGCTGGATTCATGCTGGCTGCGGTGCTGGCTGCGATCATGAGCACGATTTCTTCTCAGTTGATTGTTACATCCAGCGCCCTTACGGAAGATTTATACAAAATTTTATTCAAAAAAGAGAAATCCGATATGCAATATGTATTTTTCGGACGCTTGGCTGTGCTCTTAGTAGCAATCGTAGCCGCTGTGCTTGCATGGGCTCAGAACGATACCATTCTTGGACTGGTGGCATACGCATGGGCAGGCTTCGGTGCAGCGTTCGGACCGATCATCCTGCTAAGCCTGTACTGGCGTAAGATGACCAACTGGGGAGCGATATTCGGGATGGTTGCCGGCGCAGCCACCGTCGTCATCTGGAGCAATGCCGGTCTGAGCGACACCATGTATGAAATCGTCCCTGGCTTCCTGATCAATCTGATTGTATCCATCGTCGTCAGCCTGGTTACTTTTAAGACAAACCCGGAGATAGAAAAGGAATTTAATCAGAGTGTAGAGAACTTAAAATCGGAATAAAACCGATGGCACCGAGCGAGGTCCACTGACATTTCGTCATTTCACCATCCAAATAAAGAATTTCAACCCGAACCTTCTCATAGGACCGGGTTTTTTTTCGATAAGAACATCGAACCTGCCAATAAAGAACAGCGCAAGTGCCTTGGCGTGTCCCGACTATCGCTGGAGCTGGACAGTTCTCAAACAACTTTTCTACTTTCTTAATCTATAAAAAAAGAATCAAGTTTGAAAGTTTATTGGGTAATTTCGACATCATTTCTCGGGAAATAACGACAAGAAAGCTGGCGATTGATTCGCCAGCCTTCGCTATTATTTTTTATTCAGTTCTTCCACCAACAGTTTATTAACTAATGGCGGGTTCGCCTGGCCTTTTGTCGCTTTCATAATTTGACCGACAAGGAAACCTTTTGCCTTGTCCTTTCCACCTTTAAAGTCTTCAACAGATTGTGGATTGGCATCGATGATTTCAGTAATGATTTTTAGCAGCTCTCCTTCGTCAGAGATTTGCACAAGACCCTTCTCCTTGACTATTTGCGCCGGCTCACCGCCATTTTCGATTAATTCCTTGAAAACCTGCTTGGCGATCTTGGAAGAGATCGTGCCTTTCTCGATCAGACTGATTAAGTCGGCAAGTGTTTTAGATGTCAGTGCTGTTTCATGAAGCTCCTTCGATTCGGATTTCAGATAAGCTGAAACCTCTCCCATCAGCCAATTGGATGCCTGCTTAGGGTTTGCACCTGCTTGCACTGCTGATTCAAAGAAATCAGCCATTTCCTTTGAAACAGTCAACACTTCAGCATCATAAGGCGGCAGTCCCATTTCCTCGACATATCGCTTCTTCCGCTCGTCAGGGAGTTCTGGAATTTCTGCACGGACTCTTGTTTTCCATTCTTCATCGATGTAAAGATCAGGTAAGTCCGGTTCAGGGAAATAGCGATAATCATCTGATCCCTCTTTCACGCGCATGAGCAGTGTCGTGTTCGTGGCTTCATCATATCGCCTTGTCTCTTGCTGAATTTTGCGGCCAGCTAGGATTTCCTGTTCCTGGCGTTTTTCCTCATACTCAAGCCCTTTGCGCACAAAGTTAAAGGAATTCAAATTTTTCAGCTCTGTCTTTGTGCCAAATTCCTTCTGGCCAACTGGACGGATGGAGATATTCGCATCACACCGGAGGGAGCCTTCTTCCATTTTACAATCCGATACGCCTGTATATTGGATGATGGACTTCAGCTTTTCAAGATAGGCATATGCCTCATCCGGCGTGCGTATATCGGGTTCCGATACGATCTCCACGAGCGGCGTTCCTTGACGATTGTAGTCTACTAATGAATAGCCGTCTCCATGAGTTAGTTTTCCGGCATCCTCTTCCATATGGATGCGCGTGATGCCAATCTTCTTTTTATAGCCATTGACTTCTATTTCAATCCAGCCATTTTCCCCGATCGGCTTATCAAACTGGGAAATCTGATAGGCTTTCGGATTGTCCGGGTAAAAATAGTTCTTGCGATCAAATTTCGTATGCTCTGCAATTTCACAGTTCAAAGCCATAGCCGCTTTCATAGCGTAATCGACTGCTTTCTTATTTAAGACCGGCAGTACCCCCGGATAGCCGAGATCGATCACGCTTGTATTTGTATTCGGCTCGGCACCAAACTGGTTTGGACTTGCCGAAAAGATTTTAGACTCTGTTTTTAATTCCACATGGACCTCAAGGCCAATTACCGTTTCAAACTTCATCTGTTTCACCCCTTTATAGCTCAGGTTGTTGTTTATGGAATGATGTCGCCTGCTCGAAAGCATGGGCAACCTTATACACGGTGCTTTCATCAAAATGACGGCCAATAATTTGCAAACCAAGCGGCAGTCCCTGGTCGAATCCGCATGGAACCGAAATGGCTGGAACGCCAGCTAGGTTTACCGGAATCGTTAAAATATCGTTTGCGTACATTGTCAGCGGATCGCTCGTATTCTCGCCGAATTTAAATGCAGGCGTAGGCGTTGTCGGTCCTACAATGACATCATATTGTTCAAATACTTTTTCAAAGTCCTGCTTGATCAGTGTCCGAACTTTCTGCGCTTTTTTATAATAAGCATCATAATATCCAGAGCTAAGCGCAAAAGTTCCAAGCATGATCCGGCGTTTCACTTCCTCACCGAAGCCTTCTGCTCGAGTCTTTTTATACATTTCGATCAGATTCTCTGCGTTTGGTGTCCGATAACCGTAGCGAACGCCATCAAAGCGTGCCAGGTTCGCGGACGCTTCGGAAGAGGACAATAGATAATAAGTAGCCAGAGCATACTTGGAGTGCGGCAGGGAAACCTCTTCCCATGTTGCTCCTAGTTGTTCCAGGACTGCAAGAGCATCCATCACAGACTTGCGAATCTCTTCGTTCACACCCTCACCAAGATATTCCTTTGGTACTGCGATCTTCAACCCTTTTATATCGCCATTTAGGGAAGCAATATAGTCTGGTACATCAACTTTTGCAGAAGTTGAATCCATCTCATCGTAGCCAGCGATTGCTGTTAACAAATAGGCATTGTCTTCTACATTTCGTGTAATCGGGCCGATCTGGTCCAAAGAAGACGCAAACGCGATCAATCCGAAACGGGAAACAAGTCCGTATGTTGGCTTCATGCCTACCACTCCACAGAACGATGCCGGCTGGCGGATGGATCCACCTGTATCAGAACCCAAAGAGAACAGCACTTCCCCTGCTGCTACTGATGCAGCTGAACCGCCTGAAGACCCACCAGGTACGCGGTCCAAATCCCATGGGTTGTGTGTTTTTTGAAAGCCTGAGTTTTCATTCGATGATCCCATCGCGAACTCGTCCATGTTCAGCTTGCCTATTGTCACGGTTTCGGCTTGTTTAAGCTTCTGGATTACCGTTGCATCATAAATAGGATGGAAGTTTTCGAGAATCTTGCTTGCTGCCGTCGTACGCAGACCATTTGTTACAAGATTGTCCTTTATTCCAATTGGCAGGCCATATAATTTACTCGTTGGACCGTTTTGCACGGCCTTTTCATCCAATGCTTTTGCGGTTGTTCTGGCATTTTCTTCATCCAAGGTTAAAAACGCCTGCACCTTGCCTTCGACCTCGCCAATTCGCTTGTATGATTCGTCGACCAGGTCGGAAACACTTATGTCTCTTTTATGTAAAAGCTTATGAAGTTCCGAAATCTTATGTTCAAATAAACTCATCGCCGATCCTCCTACTCGATAATTCCAGGTACTTTTACCTGCCCATCCTGGTGTTCCGGTGCATTCTTTAAAACCTCTTCACGTGGCAGTCCTTTTTGGGCACGATCCTCTCGCATCACATTCTTTATTTCCAGCACATGAGCAGTCGGCTCAACATTATCCGTATTCAGCTCATTCAACTGTTCTGCGTATGTAATGATTTTATCCAACTGGTCTGTCAGCAATTGCGCCTCTTCTTCCGTAATCGCCAATCTTGCCAGGTGTGCGACATGCTTCACCTGACCTTCTGAAATCCTTGACATATAAGCACCTCCATGTTCAATCGTCAGTCAATAATAATCATCATAGCAAAGTTTTCGTCCTTAAAGCAATATAAGCCTTGCCGTTTGTACTATTTCTACACAAGGTACCTATTACTGGAACTCTTTATTTCTTTCCTAGACAAAAAAAGGAGCAGGCCTAGATTAACTGGCTTGCTCATTTGCTGAATAATCGAGAAAAGAATCCTTTTTTCTTGACTGGAGCAGTTTTGGGCATTGGTTTCTTTTTACTGAGATAAATATCTTCCTTATCGATCGCATAATCATGCGCTAAAACTAGCCCCAACTCGGAGTCATACTCCTTGTTGGTCACGATCGTAAACTCGATCCCGCGCTTCTCTGCCGCCTTAATATATTCTGATAAATATGGATAGGAGAGATTGCCATTTAAAAACAGATGGGCATCTTGATTTTGATCCATCAGTTGTTCCACCTCTGGTTCAACGCCATTTCGGATCACTTCTCTTTGTGTAAGCGCGATGACCACCCTTTCCCGAAGAGTTGTCAGAAACCTTCTTCGCTCATCAGGTTTTGTCTGCTTTGCACCATGGATCCCTTGTTGCAAATAATCATCCATCTTACTATTGCTCAATTGGTCCACCTCCAACTTATTGTATCATCTTACCTCTTTGTGTGCTATTGAGCGAAACCCCTGCTTTCCCACACATCGATTCTCGACAGTTTTTTGGTTTTTGCGTTTCGTCATTGATTGAATCGTAAATAAAAACCTTGGCTAATATTATGTATGTTCGCGCCCATTTGTCTGTGCTAGTTTAAGGTTAACCTATTTCAGGGCAAAAAAAACCTTCTCTTCGCATCGAAGAGAAGGACACAAATAGGAGAATGCAAGGTGAAAAAATCAAATGGTAAATCCATCCCTGAGTTAAATGACCCAGGGATGAGAAAAACCGGGCAAACTGCGCCCGGTCCTTTTTTGGGTTTGGCGGATAATCGATTTCTACTCCAGACACTCACTTTCCGTTGGGCGTCAGGCGAGCCTCCTCCTCGCTTCGCTCAAACCTATTCCGATCGTAACCGAGCCTATCACCATCCGAATAAATAATTTCACCCCAAACCCTCACAGGATCGGTTTTTTTGATAAGAACATAGAACCTGTCAAAATAACAGGGCTTTCTTGACAACTTTTCACTCCAAGCACCCAAACCTGTCAAAATAACGTCGGTTTCTTGTCTTGTCCAGCACTAGCACATTGCTCAACGCTTAGGCAACCCGTTTGCCGCTAACTCCTCGAGACGTTTTTCACCTTCTGGTCTATCAACAAAATAGATTCGTTTAAGAATATTTGGCTCCACGCCTCGATTTTCCCGCAATTGCAAAAAAGGGGCAACATATAAATTCTGATATTATGAGAAAAGCGCAAGCGCCTTGGTCAGCTCCGACAAGCGCTGCCCGCCTAAAACGCAAGTCCCGTGGCGGGCGGGTCTAGCACGTCCTGTGCCTCGGAGGGCCGACCGGTGAAGTCGTTCTTTGACTTCATTGGGCGGATCGAATGGGCGGATCGAAACCAATAAGTATAGCCGACTGCCCAGAAACACAGAAACTGGAGACTCCACCGGAAGAAGCGCTTTTTGCTTCTGCCGGTGGAGTTGAAGTTTCGGAGTTTCTAGGAGGCGACACTAGCCTAGCGACTCGAGGGGCTAGCCGCTGGAGCTAGACAATTCTCGTAGTGAATTTTATGCTTTTCTTATCTTTTGAAGAAAACCCGTTAAACGGACAAATTCATCTAGAAGCAGTAAATTGCGCTTCCTCAGTGGACCCTTTTAGCGCAGTCGTTGAGGAAGTTCCTCCAGAGATGACCATTGATACATCATCGAAATAGCCAGTTCCGACTTCGCGCTGATGTCTTGTTGCTGTGTAGCCGTACTGCTCACTTGCGAATTCGGCTTGCTGCAGCTCGGAGTATGCAGCCATGCCGCGCTCTTTGTAGCCGCGAGCCAGTTCGAACATGCTATGATTTAGCGCATGGAAGCCTGCCAATGTAACGAACTGGAATTTATAGCCCATTTTCCCAAGCTCGATTTGGAACTTTGCGATCGTTTCCTCGTCCAGCTTCTTTTTCCAATTGAATGACGGCGAACAGTTGTAAGCAAGCAGCTTTCCAGGGAACTTTTCCTGGATGGCTTCTGCAAACCGGCGAGCTTCTTCCAAGTCTGGTTCAGATGTTTCACACCAGACCAGGTCAGCATATGGGGCATACGCCAAACCGCGGGCAATTGCCTGATCTAGACCAGCCTTCGTGCGGAAGAATCCTTCAGGAGTTCTTTCGCCTGTGATGAATGGGGCATCAGTCGGATCGACATCGCTTGTGATCAAATCTGCTGCATTCGCATCCGTTCGCGCAACAATCAAGGTTGGCGTTCCCATTACATCTGCCGCAAGTCGTGCAGCAATTAGATTGCGTACTGCTGTCTGTGTTGGAAGCAGCACTTTGCCGCCAAGGTGTCCGCATTTTTTTTCAGAAGAAAGCTGGTCCTCAAAATGCACGCCTGCAGCACCCGCTTCAATCATTCCCTTCATCAATTCGAACACGTTTAGCTGGCCGCCGAAGCCCGCTTCTGCATCCGCTATGATTGGCGCGAACCAGTCAATAGAATCCTCTCCTTCGCCATAAGTGATCTGGTCGGCCCGCTGCAAAGCTTGGTTGATCCGCTTAACTACCGCAGGGACACTATTTGCAGGGTACAAGCTTTGGTCTGGATACATATTTCCGGATAGGTTTGCGTCTGCAGCTACCTGCCAGCCGCTCAAGTAAATCGCCTTAAGGCCCGCTTTTACCTGCTGCACTGCCTGGTTGCCAGTTAATGCTCCGAGTGCATTGACAAAGTCTTCTTCATTTAGTAGTTTCCAAAGTTTTTCCGCACCGCGACGTGCAAGTGTATATTCCATATCAATTGAACCGCGAAGCTTGATAACATCTTCCGCAGTATAGGTTCTTTCTACCGCAGCCCATCTGTTATCCAATTCCCAGCTTTCCTGCAATTGCTTTACACGATCTTGAGTCATTTTCATTCCTCCTGATTTACGATTTTTCCAGCTACTAAACGAGAGACTGATAGATACTTCCTATTAATTTCTTTTCTGCGTTTCACCCCTTTGTTATAGTACAGATCGGATATATCTAATAAGTATTATATAACAGAATTTTTTGAATGCAACCATTTTGTGAATTTTTCTGAAAAGATTCTAAAATTGAGACTTTAGACCCTATTTGATGAAAAATAGACTTAGTATAGTGCTCATTGGTGACCTCTTTTTCCGATTTCCGGTTTTTTTGGGGCAATGTAGTCATAGTATTAGGTGATGTTTTGTGGTAGGAACCATTCTAATGATCATCGTGGCAATTATCATGATCGGTTTCTTGTTCGGTTTGTTATAAGGTTCGTTAAAAGGGTTGCCCTTGGGATAAATAGGACCTAGGCTATCCTCTTTAGGATGATGGGCTTGCTCCTTCTAAAGCTAAAAATGGTTTGTGCTCCGGCTTCACAAAAAGGGTCAACATATAAATTCTGTTATTAAAAAAAATCCCCCTCCTCATATGAGAAGGGGGATGTCACAGCTCTATTTGTTAATACATTTCGGAAGTAGTCTTAGCTTGCATGTGGAGCAGTAGGTAGTCAGGTCCGCCAGCTTTTGAATCTGTTCCTGACATGTTGAAACCGCCAAATGGCTGATATCCGACAATTGCGCCTGTGCAGCCGCGGTTGAAGTAAAGGTTACCGACGTGGAAGTCTTCACGTGCCTTCTGGATGTGTTCACGGTTACGCGTGATTACTGCTCCAGTTAGGCCGTATTCTGTGTTGTTCGCGATTTCAAGCGCTTCGTCAAAGTCCTTCGCTTTTGCGAATGCAACAACTGGGCCGAAGATTTCTTCCTGCATGATGCGAGCTTTTGGATCAGCGTCTGCAAAGATGGTTGGCTTAATAAAATAACCCTTTGAGCTATCGCCCTCGCCGCCAGTCATCAAACGCCCTTCTTCTTTGCCAATTTCAATATAGCTCATGATCTTATCGAATGCACTTTGGTCGTTAACAGGACCCATGAATGTGCTCTGGTCGGTAGGATCATCCAGCTTAAGCTCATTTGTCAGTTCAACAACACGGTTAAGGACCTGGTCATATACGTCCTCAACGATGACGGCACGTGAGCATGCGGAGCACTTTTGGCCGGAAAAGCCAAATGAAGATGCAGTAATCGCTTGTGCAGCCAATTCTAGGTCAGCGTCTTTGTCGACAACGATTGTGTCTTTGCCACCCATTTCAGCGATGACCCGCTTCAGCCAGATTTGACCCTCATTCAATTTTGAAGCTCGCTCGTAAATGCGCAGACCTACATCGCGTGAACCGGTGAAGCTTACAAAGCGAGTGTCTTTATGGTCAACAAGGTAGTCGCCAACTTCTGCGCCGCTTCCTGGTACAAAGTTAAGAACTCCTGCAGGAAGTCCTGCTTCTTCCATGACTTCAACAAACTTAGCGGCAACAACCGGTGTGGTCGAAGCAGGCTTTAATAGAACTGTGTTTCCAGTGACGATTGCTGCTACAGTTGTTCCAGCCATGATCGCCAACGGGAAATTCCATGGCGAAATGATGATTCCAACTCCAAGAGGAATATAGTCATATCGATTGTCTTCATTTGGACGGCTTTCTACATGGACGCCGTCTTTGATTCGCAGCATTTGGCGAGCATAAAACTCAAGGAAGTCGATTGCTTCTGCTGTATCAGCATCTGCCTCATTCCATGGCTTACCAGCTTCTTTTGTTAAAAGCGCCGAAAATTCGTGCTTGCGGCGGCGAATGATGGCAGCAGCCTTGAACAAAACATCTGCACGTGTTTCAGGCTTCACTTTTCTCCAGCTCTTGAACGCTTCGACAGCCGCCTGCATTGCTTTTTCAGCAAGCTCTCGGTTGGCCTTGGAAACGCGTCCAACAACTTCTTCTTTATTGGATGGGTTGTAAGATACAATTTTAGCTTCTGTCGAGACTCTCTCTCCGCCAATAACCAAATCGTAATCCTTGCCTAGATAACCTTCCACTGTCTTAAGTCCTGTTAAGTATCCTTCACGGTTTTCATCAACTTTAAAATTCGTGAAAGGCTCGTGTTTGTATGGCTGAACCATTCGATCCCCTCCTATGTAGTAAATCGTTTTCATTCCCTTTCCATTCTATCATGAGAGTCTCTTAGTGTTCAATGCCAACGTATTAGCAAGTCCTGCTTATTTCGACGATTTTAGACGATACGGAAAAAGCAAAGAGCCATTCTGCTCTTTGCTTTGCTTTTACTCATAAATATGGACAAAAGGTTCATCCTGTTCTGGCTTTTTGACAATTAGCGCCTCTTGCCCGAGGACGGAGGAGACGCTGACCTGCACGGTAACATAGTTAGGGAAATGCTCCATGACAAGACCGGTTACATACTGGGTGAAGCCGATTGCTTCTGCCTTTCCGTAAAATTGGATAGGAATTTCGATGTTCAGCTCCTGCAGCTGGCCATCTAAATAAAATCCTTTGCCAATGACACCATTGTAGTTAGGGAAGTATGCTTCGACATCCTGTTTGAAATTCTCGAAAAATGTCAGATCATCCCTGTGTTCCTTCTCCGCTTTGTCAGATGGAAACAGGATATATTCTTCTTTTACTTCTTTCCAGTTGCCGATATCATTGCTTCCTTGGGAAACTTCTGTAAAAGCAAAGAAATTCCCCGGCACGACGGAAGAGCGGCTTTCCTGTTCAAATAACCCAATAGTAATCGGGATATTCTTTAACTCTTCGATATTCCGGAGTCTGCTCAGTATTTGCTTGGCAATCTTCTTCCCTTCTGCTTCCAGTTCAGACCGGGTTATGTTTTTTTCGTATACAGCTCCAAATTCTTCGGTACGATAATAATGAATGGAATTCAACGCCAGCCCGATCGCAATGCCGCCAAGCTGGTATGTTCCCTCTTTCCCGGACTGGACGAGGTAATCATGCTCGAGGATATGGGCCAGATAAATTGGATTTTTTTCATTTCGAGTTTTGATGTCTCCTGTGCCAGTATCGATCGGATTTAATCCAAGATTTTCCACTGTGACATCCTTATTTTTATTCTCCTGCTTAGCCCGCAGTTCTTCTTCCTTCGCTTTTACCTGAGCAGGCGTCATTTCTCTCGCCAGCCAGGCAGAGACAGTGTCACCGTCAAGGTACTGGCCTTCTTTAAAAACGTACTGATCGGTCGAAAAAGAGTTTTGGGCAATCCGCATCAATCCCGTTTCAAACTCGGTGATGTCATACCTAGTATTCAAATTATTGACGACCATGCCGCGGGCCGACCCCGGCTCGAACGGCATGATGGTACGGTAATATTTGTCCGAAATTTTGTATTTCGGGATAATCGCCTTTTCTTTCGTAGCATCATCCTTTTTCTGGACGACCTCTTGTTGCTTTTGAAAATTAGGGGCACAGGCCGTCAGCAAAAGGACAAGAGATAGAGCGACTATGGAAAGCTTTCTCATGGCATGTACACCTCTTATTTATTTAATTCTTCCAGCATTTTCTCCTCATTCCACACTTCAATCCCTAGGCTCTCTGCTTTGGCAAGCTTCGAGCCGGCTTCTTCTCCGGCAATGACCAAATCGGTTTTTTTGCTGACGCTGCCTGCTACATTGCCGCCAAGCGTCTCGATCCTTGCTTTCGCTTCGTTTCGGCTCAATTGCTCCAGCTTGCCGGTTAGCACGATCGTTTTACCGGCAAAAAATGAATCTGATTCCTCCGCGGTTACTTTTTTAGGCCCTTTGTATTCCATATTGACGCCAATTGCTTTTAATTCGGAGATCAGTTCCTTCACTTTTTCATTGCCAAAATACGTGACGATGGAGTCAGCCATTTTGTCGCCAATCTCGTTGATCGCAATCAGTTCATCCTTTGATGCTTGCATAAGCTGATCGATTGTTTCAAATTCCTGTGCCAAAGTCTTTGCGGCTTTTGCACCAACAAGGCGGATCCCCAGTCCGAACAGCAGCTTTTCCAACGAATTAGCCTTTGTTGCTTCAATCGCAGTCAGCAAATTGTTGACGGACTTCTCTCCCATTCGCTCAAGGGCGAGAAGCTGCTCGCGTGTCAGCTTGTAAATATCGGCTACATCATTGATCAGCTCCTGAGCAAACAGCTGGCTTACTACCCGTTCACCAAGCCCGTCGATATTCATCGCATCACGGGAAACGAAATGAATCAACCCTTCCCTGATTTGGGCAGGACATTTCGGATTGATGCAGCGAAGCGCGACCTCCCCCTCCATCCGGACAAGCTCGCTTCCGCATTCAGGGCAGTGAGTTGGCATATGGAACTCTACTTCTTCGCCTGTCCGCTGCTCAACAAGAACATTCACCACCTCAGGAATGATGTCACCCGCTTTTTTGATGACGACCTTGTCGCCGATTTTGATATCTTTTTCACGGATTAAATCTTCATTATGCAAGGAAGCACGGCCAACGGTTGTACCTGCAACCTGTACAGGCTCAAGGATGGCTGTTGGTGTCACAACCCCAGTGCGGCCTACGTTCAATTCAATGTCCATCAAAGTCGTGACAACTTCTTCGGCAGGAAATTTATAAGCGATTGCCCAGCGTGGACTTTTCGCCGTTGTTCCCAGTTCAGCCTGTTGGTCAAGCGAATCCACCTTGATGACGATGCCATCAATATCATACGGAAGATCCGGGCGTTTTTCGACCCAGCCATTCACATACTCGATGACCGCTTCGATACTGTCAACCTTGCGGCGTTCTTTATTTGTTTTGAATCCAAGCTGCTCCAGATAATCCAGTCCTTCGCTATGAGAACGGATCCCTGTATCGCCGACATCGGCGATGCCATAAAGGAAAACATCAAGATTCCTAGAAGCGGCAATCTTCGGATCAAGCTGACGCAAAGAGCCTGCTGCTGCATTGCGCGGATTGGCAAATGGCTCTTCTTCGCGTTCTTTCCTGGCCTTGTTCAAGGCTACAAAAGACTTCTTTGGCATGAACGCCTCGCCGCGAACTTCAAGCGAAACCGGCTTTTTCAGACGGATCGGCAAGGAACGGATGGTTCTTAAATTAGACGTAATATCCTCTCCTGTTGTTCCATCACCGCGGGTTGCCCCGCGGATGAACATGCCATCTTCATAAATAAGCGAAACGGCAAGTCCATCGATCTTCAGCTCGCAAACATAGGATACATTGTCGCCAACACCCTGGCGAACACGGCGGTCAAAATCGCGCAGTTCCTGGTCGTCAAATGCATTCCCAAGACTTAGCATCGGAATCGTATGCTGCACCTTATGGAACATCGATAATGTCTCGCCGCCGACACGCTGTGTCGGGGAATCAGCCGTCTGCAGTTCCGGGAATTGTTCTTCGATTTCAAGCAGTTCCCGCAGCAGTCTGTCGTATTCCGCATCCGGAATTGTCGGCTGGTCAAGAACATGGTAATCATAACTATATTGATTCAACAGATTTTGCAAATCCTTCGCTTTTTTCTCAGCGCTTTGAAAATCCATAAATCCAGCCCTTTCATAATTAAGATGAGCATATTAACTGTGTGCAGAAACTTACGCCTTCGTAATCGGTGCAAACTTGGCCAACAATCGTTTGATTCCCGTAGGACTCGGAAAAGCAATATCTAGCTCCGTTCCTTCTCCGGACCCCTTCACACTGACAACCGTGCCGGTACCCCATTTGCCATGCTGGGCTTTGTCGCCAACCTTCCAATCGAGACCCTCGCCGCCGCTGGCTACGGCAGCCGGTCGAGTCACAGCCCCGCGCGCAGGTATAGATGCCGCGCCAGTTCTCCCTCCGCGGATTGGTGTTGGTCTTGCTCCGTTAGCTGGTGTTGGTCTTGCCCCACTAGCAGGTGCCGATGTTCTTCCTCTTGGCACGGCATCTTCGATTAACTCATCAGGAATTTCTTTGATAAAACGTGATTCCTGGTTCATATTCGTGCGGCCGAAAAGAGTACGCATCTGTGCATTCGTGATGAAGAGTTCTTCCTCGGCGCGGGTGATTCCCACGTAAGCAAGACGCCGCTCTTCCTCCATTTCATTCTCTTCCATCAAGGAACGGCTATGCGGGAAAACTCCCTCTTCCATTCCGATCAGGAACACCACCGGGAACTCTAGTCCCTTGGCTGAATGCAGGGTCATTAATGTGATAACATCGGTTTTTTGTTTGCCGTCATCATCAAGACGGTCGATATCGGCAACAAGCGCCAAATCCGTCAGAAACGCGACTAGGCTCTTATCTTCACTGCTTGCTTCAAAACTCTTTGTTACCGATAAAAATTCCTCTATATTTTCCAGTCTGCTCTCCGATTCCAACGATTTCTCCGCCTTTAGCATATCGCGATAGCCTGTCTTATCAAGGATTTCCTCCACCAGCTCAGTAACCGATAGGTATTCCTGCTGCTGCGTGTAATGGCTGATCAAGGTGCGGAATTCAGCCGCTGCTTTTTCCGCCTTCGGGCTGAGTCCAATCATTTCAATCGTCTCAAGCGCCTGGAACATTGACAGGTCATGCATCGTTGTGAAGTTGGAAATTTTTTCAATCGAGGTTGTCCCAATTGCGCGCTTCGGAACGTTGATGATTCTCTGCAAGCTGATGTCATCATCCGGGTTGGAAATCAGGCGCAAGTAAGCAAGGATATCCTTAATTTCTTTCCTGTCATAGAACTTAGTGCCGCCGACAATCAAGTAATCAATGTTGGACTTCAGGAATGATTCCTCGATCACGCGCGACTGAGCGTTTGTCCGGTACAGGATCGCGATATCAGACAGCTTGCGGCCCTGGCGCAGTAGCTCCTGGATTTTTCCAATGACGAACTGTGCTTCGCCATGCTCGCTATCTGCACGGTAATACATGATTTTATTGCCCTCGGCATTTTCCGTCCACAAATTTTTCGGCTTGCGGTTCATATTGTTTTGGATCACCATATTCGCCGCCAGCAAAATCTTTTTCGTCGAGCGATAGTTCTGCTCGAGCAGAATCACGCTGGCTCTCGGGTAGTCTTTTTCAAAAGAAAGGATATTCGTGATATCCGCACCTCGCCAGCGATAAATCGATTGGTCGGAGTCACCGACAACACAAAGATTCTGGAAGCGCTGCGCAAGCAGTTTTACCAGCATGTATTGTGCCTTGTTTGTATCCTGGTATTCATCTACGTGTATATATTGAAATTTGCGCTGATAATATTCAAGTACTTCCGGTATGCGGATGAATAAGGTGATCGTTGTCATGATTAGATCATCGAAATCGAGCGCGTTATTTTTGCGGAGCCTGCGCTGGTATTCTTCATATACATCGCTGACCTTCTGCGAAAAATAATCCGCAGCTGTTTTCGCATATTCTTCAGGTGTAATCAATTCATTCTTCGCCGAGCTGATCGTCCCTAGGATCGCTCTTGGATCGAATTTCTTCGGATCCATGTTCTTATCTTTCAAAATGGACTTAATGACCGATTGCTGGTCTGTTGAGTCAAGGATCGTAAAATTCCGATTATAGCCTAGACGATCGATGTCCCGGCGCAAAATTCGCACACACATGGAATGGAACGTCGAAATCCAAATTTGGTCTGCCGCTCCGCCCATCATCTTTTGAATTCTGTCGCGCATCTCGCGCGCCGCTTTATTCGTAAATGTAATCGCCAGGATGTTATAAGGATTTACCCCTTTTTCGACCATTAAATAGGCAATCCTGTGGGTCAAAACTCTTGTTTTCCCTGAGCCTGCTCCGGCCATCAGAAGCAGCGGTCCGTCGACTTTCTTGACAGCCTTTTGCTGCTCCGGATTCAGGCTATTCAATAATTTATCCGTTAAAAACTGCACACTCTCCACCACCTATACAAACACTTGTTCTTATTTTACCCGATAAAACCATACAATTCAACTAGATTAGGACTTAATTGAAGCAACTGTTTTCACTGCTTCATCGATGTTTTGGTAGATGATATTCCCTACAACAATCACATCGGCATGGGCAGCCATTTCGACTGCCTGCTGTGCGGACTCAATCCCGCCACCGTAAAAGAGGACCGTTTGGTCGAGCACATCCTTTGCCGCTTTGGCATATTCCGGATTTCCGTAGGTACCGCTGTATTCCAAATAGAAAATCGGCAAGTGGAACATTTTTTCCGCCATCATCGCGTATGCTCGTACATCATCGACTGAAAGCTCTGTCTTCGCCTCGGTCAAGTTGGCCGCCTTGCAATCCGGATTGAGGATGCAATAGCCTTCCATTTTCACCTCAGCCCAATCCATTAGATGGCCATATTCCTTGACCGCTTTAACATGCATCCCGGTAATCCACTCCGCGTTGCTGCTGTTTAGCACCGTCGGGATAAAATAAAAATCAAATCCCGGCGTGATTGAGTCGATCGTCGAGACCTCGAGAATGCATGGTACCGTATACCGGCGTACGCGAGCCATCAAATCGAGGACGCCTTCCAGCGTGACTCCATCCGTCCCACCAACTAAGATGGCGTCGGTTCCAGACTCGCAAATTCTTTCTAACTCTTCATCAGTGATCTGCTTATTTGGGTCGAGTTTAAACACATGTCTCCACTCGCGAACATCGTACATCGCAAAATTGCCCCCATTCTAACTATCCATTTCCCCATTATAGCATTGGTGCTATAATTTAAAAAAGACGGAATCCTATTTGATTCCGTCCTCAAGAAAAACTAATTTGCTTTTTCGGTATTTTCCTGCTCTTTCAATCGTTCGAGTGCCATTTCGTAAGCATCGTTCCCATAGTTCAGGCAGCGCTTGACGCGGGAAATTGTGGCAGTGCTTGCGCCTGTTTCTGTTTCGATTTTGTGGTAGGTCTTCCCTTCTCGAAGCATGCGGGCTACTTCCAGACGCTGTGCAAGTGACTGGACTTCATTCACTGTTGCCAGGTCATCAAAGAAACGGTACGCTTCTTCCAGGTCCTTCAGCGATAAAATCGCCTTGAACAATTGGTCGAGTTCCTTGCCTCTTAATTTATCAATTTGCATATATTCTACCCCTTAATTCACTCGGAATTTATTGTGGAGAGTCGAATGAGACATCACTGATTGATGGGACAATATTGATCCAAGTTTTCCCGGGAACGAAACCAGCTTTTGACCCATCTTTATAAGGGATGATTCTGCCAGCTTCCTTTTTCCATTGTATCTCATTCACTTTGCCTTTTTGAAATAGATAGCCCTTGCCTCCGGAGTTCATGTCGATTTCCCTGCGTCCGGCATTGTCGACAACTTTATGGTCCATTTGGACGATAAGGATATTATCGAGTAGAATAGGTCCCTTTGATTCAAAGTCAACGGTTTCTTCGCTTCCATTAAAACGGTGGTACTTAGCCTCCACCGGATTATACTTGTAAATAACATCGAAAGACGGCGAACCATAGGATACCATTAAGTCTTCCGCCGGAGTTCCCTCGAGCAGTTCTGCTTCCTTGCTGCTCAAGAATACTGCAGGTTCAGGCGAGTTGTCCATTCCATAGCCTCTCATCTCCGCACCCTTCACGATATTCTCATACGTTATATACGAATTATGAGGTGCCTTGCGAAAATCAGCACGTTTGAACAATGATCCATCATATTGCATGCCATTGATGTTATCAATTTCGCCGCGTTCCAGCATTTCCTTCGCTTCAGGACTGTAACCATGGGCGATGAAAAAGCTGTCAAACCCCGATGCCAAATCGATGAAGTATTCCCTCGCACTGCGAACAGGGCCGATGTTTTCAGGCTTCTCGCTCTGAAAAATCGCCACGAACCTTGTTACGCCTCCTTCGGCCAAAACTTCATAAACAATGTCTGCTTTATTAAGCCCGGATTGCGGCCTTGCTTGCGGGTGATTATTGACAACCACTGCTACTGCCCGGTCTGACGATACCTCTGTTGTGCCCACTCCGGTAAGCGGAAATGGAGCTTGCAATCCTTCTGTTTCCGTTTTATCTGTTTCCGCTTGTTTTTCTTTCTCTATTTCTTGTTTTTTTGTCTCTTTGCTGCTGCATCCTCCTGCAAGCACGATTGCTACAGCCAGCACAGCGATCGATATTTTTCTCATTTGGCCACCCCTAGAACACGGTTCATGCATGGCTGTCTATTTCTTAGATGTACTTTTATATTTTAACGCATTATCGTTGGAAAGAGTACCGTTTTTTTCATCACGTCATAGATGCCCATCTGGGTGATTCGGATATAAGGCAAATGCGTTGATGAGAAGAATAACAGGGAATAGATTGGATCCGCAAATTTATAGCCCTTGTCCTTCAAATATTCCAGCAACTGCTTTTCTTCTGCCATCAGCTCCATTACTGGATGGCTCGACATGACTCCTTGAAGAGTCAATGGGATTTCACGGACAGGGACTCGATTTTCACTGGCAACAATGCCTCCTCCAAGCTCCTTCAGTCTGTCAAAAGCAGCAATCATATCCTGCTTGTTTTTCCCAATTAAAATAATATCTCCGGTATTGGAAAATGAACTTGCAAGCCCCTGCAAATCGGTTGCGAAGCCTTTTAACACTGTATTGATGCGCCATTTCCCTTTGCGGTCGAACAGGGTGAAAAAGCATTCATCATGGTTTGATGCTAATTGCTCTGCGGAAACATCGATCGAAATGGAATAAGGCTTCGTAATCACTGAATTCTCCATCTTAATTCCAAATGGCATCGAAAACTGCAGATCGTCCATTGTCAAATTCCAATCCAATTCTAGCGGAGCAAAGCCCATCTCCGACCAAGGCAACTCTTTTGCTTCATCCATGGCCACGCCATCTCGTTTCACCCAACGGCCCTTCGCGAGCACCGATACAGGAGTTGGATTTCTTTCATCGCTCAGGATATTGATGTGCGCAATCCGTCCAGTAGCGATATTCCCATGCAGATGCTCGAAATTATAATAACGCGCCACATTGATGGTCGCCATATTATAGGCATCGATAACCGGAACGCCATGATCCATGGCAATCCGGATCAATTCATCCATAACGCCATTTTCATAAAATGCTGTTGATGAACCATCAGTCGTCATCATAAACCGGTCGTACACCGCGATATCAAGCTCATGAATTTCATCCAGCAGCTTCGGCAAATCTGGGCGGATGGAGGAATGCCGCAGCGACACCATATACCCCTGCATCAATCTTCTTCTGACTTCCTCGCCTGTCATCGCCTCATGGTCGCAGTCCGCACCGAACAGCATCATTTTTGCCAAGGTTTTCTCTGATGCTCCTGGAAAATGCCCTTCTATTTTCTTGTGCAAACGCTTCGTTTCCTGCATCCAGTGAAGAATCATGTCATCGCCGCTCAACAGCTTTGGCCAGCATGTCAGTTCCCCGCCCTGGACGACATTCTCATGCTCCAGCCATGCTCTGACATTGCTGTTGGAAAATACCTCTTCCTCGTGATCAATCTCTGTTTGTGCGTCAAACCGGCTCCACCAGTACATGGTAACGGGAATATCATTAAGCTCATTGATAAAAGAAAACGCTTTCTTTTTTCCTAATTGCAAAGCAAGCACCATATTGTCATTGATCAATGTGGTCGTCCCCGTTTGCGCTGCATAAGCAGCGAAAGAATGGGGATTATAAAGTTGAAATGGGTGAGCGTGTGGTTCAATATACCCCGGAACGAGTCTCATTCCGGTGCAATCCACGATTTCACACTGCTCCGTATTTTCCGGCAGGTTTTCACCAACATACACAATCCTGTCATTGTAAATCCATATGTTCGCAGTCATCCATTTGCGGAATGTCTGGTTTAAATACGTTGCATTTTTCAATAAAATCGTCGGTGGAAGGGTGCCGTCCAGCACAGCAGCATGGTTGCGCAATTGTTTGTTTTTCCATCGGTAACGTTGTTCCATACCATGTTCCCCTTTTCTAAGTTTTAAAAAGAAAGCCTTTACATTATTGTACTATCGTATCATATTTTACTGTTTAACGCACTAAAGAATTTTAAAATAGCGATCAAGGGAGCGATGAAAAATGAACGTGCGTCCGAATATGGGCATCCTCAATGCCCTTGTGCGAATTACCTCGGGGCTGACAATTCTGGCATGGTCGACCGCCAAAATGGTGAAGCGGCCGTGGAAGGATTCCTATCTTTTTATTGCCATGCTCGGCGCCATGAAGGTCGGCGAAGGAATCGTTCGCTATTGTCCAATGACCGCCGCCTATGAAAAATGCCAAGATAGAATGGAACAGAAAAATTCGGAGGATCAAGACTCTGAAGGATGGATCCAGTACAATCCTAGTTAAAATAGAAAGCCCCCATTACCTGGGGGCTTCAAAAAAGGAGATGATTCTAATGTTTTGGGAATATATCATTGACGTCAGCTTTGTCTGGATCGCATTGATTGGCAGCATCATTGCCATTTTATTCGTTTATATAAAGAGTTCTAGTAAGAGACGTGCGCGATAGCTTTGCTGCCGATATCCTTTCGGTAAAAAGTCTCCGGACAGTCAAGCTTTTCCAGCTCAGCATATACTAGTTGCTGCGCTTCTTTTAGTGTTTCTGCTTTAGCGCCAACTAGCAACACCCTGCCACCGTTTGTCACGAACTTGCCGTGGCTGTTTTTCGCTGTACCTGCATGAAAAACATCGGACATATTTTCAATGCCTTTGAGTTCAGCACCTTTTTCATACTCATCTGGATAGCCATTAGCTGCGACCACCACGCCGATCATCGCTTCCTTATGCCAATTAATCTCCGGTTTGCCGCCTTCAAGCAATTCGATGATCACCTTAACCAAATCCGACTTCATTCTCGGCAGAAGGACCTGCGTTTCCGGATCGCCGAACCTGGCATTGAATTCGATCACCTTAGGTCCTTCCTCTGTCTCGATTAACCCGGCATATAGTATCCCAGTAAAGCTTCTTCCTTCCATTTCCATCGCAATTGCAGCTGGAATAAGGATTTTCTCGACCGCCTCTTCGATGGAATCGTTTTTGATTTGCGGAACGGGCGAATACGCACCCATCCCGCCGGTGTTCGGCCCTCTATCCCCATCAAACGCCCGCTTATGGTCCTGGGCAATTTCAAGCGGAATCACCGTTTCTCCGTTCACGAACGCCATCAGTGAAAACTCTTCTCCTGTTAAAAATTGCTCAATGACCACGATTGCGGAAGCTTCCCCAAATTTGCCGTCAAGCATCATTTCCTGCAGTGCCTGTTCCGCTTGCTGCATTGTCATTGCTACGACGACACCTTTTCCTGCTGCCAATCCATCCGCCTTAATGACAATTGGAGCACCAACTATGGCCAAATAATCCCTTGCCTGGCCGTAGTCGGTGAATGTTTCGGATTGAGCAGTAGGAATGCCATATTTTTTCATCAAGTCCTTCGCAAACGATTTGCTGCCCTCGATCATCGCTGCTGCTTTTCGCGGACCAAAAACCTTGAGCCCCTCTTCGATGAATCTGTCTGCCAGCCCCGCGAGCAGTGGAATTTCCGGACCGATGATCGTCAGCCCAATTTGTTGCTCCTTTGCAAAGGAAACAAGCGCTTCTGCATCCATTTCGTTAACGGCCACAAGCTTCGCACAGTCCTCCATGCCCGGGTTTCCCGGCGCCACAAACACTTCTGTAACTAGCGGACTCTCCCTCACTTTTTTACAAATCGCATGCTCTCTGCCGCCCTTGCCAACCACCAGAACCTTCATTTCCTGCACCTCCGTGTCCTGCTTCCTAACGAATTTCCCTGCCACTATTCCAACTAACTTAATGCCTGAAATGCCTTACTCCAGTAAACACCATCGCGATCCCGTATTCATCTGCTTTCTTAATGGAATCCGCATCACGGACCGAGCCTCCTGGCTGGATGATGGCTGTGACCCCGGCTTTTGCCGCCGCTTCGACTGTGTCTTCCATCGGGAAGAACGCATCGGATGCAAGCGCTGCACCCTTCGCTTTCGAACCAGCCTGTTCCAAGGCAATTTTTGCTGCTCCAACACGGTTCATCTGTCCTGCTCCAATGCCAAGAGTCCTATCTTTATCGGATACGACGATTGCGTTGGACTTAACATGCTTGACAACCTTCCAAGCTAGTTTCAACGCCTCCCACTCGACATCCGTTGGTTCTCGCTTCGTTGGCACAGAGATTTCTGCGTCATCGAATCCAAACGCATCCTGCTCCTGGACAAGCAAACCTCCTTCAATCGAAGAAAGAGTGTTTTCCTTGTTTCCCTTGCCATCGAAGGAAACCTTCAATAAGCGCAGGTTTTTTTTCGCCGATAAAATCTCAAACGCTTCGTCGCTAAAAGAAGGCGCAATAATGATTTCCAGGAAGATTTCATACAATTTGCGTGCCGTCTCTCGATCCACCTCGCGATTCAGCGCAACAATGCCGCCGAAAATAGAAACAGGATCCGCTTCAAATGCCTTCTCAAACGCCTCAAATAAATTTTTTCCCGTGCCGACACCACATGGATTCATATGCTTCACGGCAACGGCTGCAGGCTCGGAGAATTCTTTGACAATTTGCAAGGCAGCATTTGCATCATTGATATTGTTATAGGAAAGCTCTTTCCCATGAAGCTGTTCTGCTGCTGCAACCGAAAATGAAGAACCAAGCGGCTTCTGGTAAAAAGCTGCCTTCTGATGCGGATTTTCACCATAACGAAGGCTTTGCTTTAACTCGTAAGTAACCGTCATTTTCTCTGGCTGTTGTTCGCCTGCAAGATTTGTCATATATTCCGCAATTAGCGCATCGTAAGCTGCCGTGTGGCGGAACACCTTTGCAGCCAGCGTGCGGCGTGTTTCCAGCGACGTTCCCTGGTTCTTTTTGTATTCATCGATCACCTGCTTGTAGTCTGCAGGGTCAACGAGCACGGTTATGTATAGATGGTTTTTCGCAGAGGCGCGCAGCATTGCCGGACCGCCAATATCAATATTCTCGATCGCTTGTTCCGGTGTGACGCCGGGCTTGGAAATGGTTTCTTTGAAAGGATACAAATTGACGCAAACGAGATCGATTTTTTCAATGTGATTGTCAGACATCTGAGCCTGATGGGAAGGATCGTCGTACTTTGCAAGCAATCCACCATGAATTTTTGGGTGCAGCGTCTTGACACGGCCTTCAAGAATTTCCGGAAATCCTGTTACATCGCTGATGCCGATGACTGGAATCCCTCCTTCTTTCAGCGCATTCTTCGTTCCGCCAGTCGAAATGATTTCAAACCCAAGCTCAACAAGTTCCTTGGCAAATTCCACAATACCATCTTTATTGGAAACACTGATCAGTGCCCGCTTTTTTTTCATTGTACTGCCTCCTCTTTTCCATTTAGCAGCTTCTCCAGAACCTCTGGATATAAGCTGTGCTCGATTCGCTGTATTTTTCGCTGAAGTGACTCGTGTGTCTCCCCAGCAATGATATCCACTGCCGCACTCGCAATCGCCGGTCCGGTGTCCATTCCCTCATCGACATAGTGAATCGTCACTCCCGTCGTCTTGACTCCCGCTGCCAGCGCCTGGCCAATGGCATCCTTTCCTGGAAAAGCCGGGAGCAGCGATGGATGGATATTGATGATTTTTCCCACGTACGCATTCAATAATATTGGGCCAATCAACCGCATATAGCCAGCAAGTACAATCATGTCTACTTGCAAACTGGTCAGCCTTTGCAAAATTTCTTTCTCGTATGCTTCCTTAGAAGCATAGTTTTTCGGGCTGATGACCAGAGCAGGAATCCCCAGCATTTCGGCACGATCCACCGCAAACGCATCCGGCTTGTCGCATACGAGCAGGCTGATTTCAGCGTTTAGGCTACCAGACTGGGCTGCAACTGCAATCGCCTGAAAATTGCTGCCGCTTCCTGATGCGAACACTGCAATTTTTTTCATATTGCTTCACCAGCCGGTTTGATCAAGATTCCCTCCGTACCAGTGACTGTCCCAATTACTGAAGCCCGCTCCCCTTTTTCGGTAAAAAATGCAACAAGTTCCGGTGCAAGTTTTGAATCAACCGCCACGACCATGCCAATGCCCATATTAAAAGTTTGATACATATCTTGGCGATCGAGTTCGGCTAATGACTCTAGCGTCTTAAAGACTTGGGATATTTCCCAGCTGCCTTCTTCGATCTCTGCACCAAGTCCTTTCGGCAGCATCCGCGGAATGTTTTCCATGAAACCGCCGCCTGTGATGTGGGCAAGTCCTTTTAGCTCGAATTGCTTCATCGCAGCCAGCAATGATTTTACATAAATGCGGGTCGGCTTCAGCAGCTCTTCGCCAAGTGTGCAGCCGAATTCCTCGATATATCGGTCAAGCTTCCAGTCGGCCTGCTCGAGAAACACCTTGCGCACAAGCGAATAGCCATTGCTGTGAATCCCGCTTGACGCCAACCCAATCAGCACATCGCCTTCCTTAATTTGCTGCCCTGTTATGATAGCAGCTTTTTCACATGCACCGACTGAAAAACCAGCCAAATCATATTCATCCGGAGAGTACATTCCTGGCATTTCCGCTGTTTCACCGCCGATAAGGGCGCAGCCAGCCAGCTCGCAGCCATCGGCAATTCCTTTGACAATTGCCTCGATTTTTTCAGGCTGTGCCTTTCCGCAGGCAATATAGTCCAGGAAGTAGAGTGGTTCTGCCCCTTGGACAACAATGTCGTTCACGCACATTGCAACTGCATCTATGCCAATTGTATCGTGGCGGTCCATCATAAAGGCGAGCATGAGCTTCGTGCCGACACCATCTGTACCCGAAACGAGCACCGGTTCCTTCAGCTCAAGGCTAGAAAGATCGAACATCCCGCCGAATCCGCCCAGCGCTCCGAACACACCCGGTCGGACTGTCCGATTCACATGCTTTTTGATCCGTTTAACCGCTTCATATCCGGCCTCGATATCTACACCGGCCTGCTTATACGCATTAGCCATGTTCACTACCTCCGATTTGGCTGATTTTTTCTACTTATTGTCCAAAAAAGAGCCAGTTTAGTATAGATTTCGTAAAACTGGCCGAATGGAAACATCAAAATATTGCCTATATTTGGAATAAACTCTTTGATCAGCACTTATGTCCTGCAGGAATCGCCTGCGGATAGATTTCCGTCGGGTACTTCCCTGTAAAGCATGCCAAGCACTGGCCGCGTGTTTCGCCTGGTTCATTGTGTCCGATTGCGTCTAGCATCCCTTCAACACTTAAAAACGTCAACGAATCGGCGCCAATCAGTTCGCGAATCTCTTCCACCGATTTTTCAGATGCGATCAACTCTTCCTTATTCGAGGTATCGATCCCGTAAAAGCATGGATTCTGAATCGGCGGCGAACTAATCACCACATGCACCTCGGTTGCTCCCGCTTCCTTCAGCATCTTTACGATCCGGCGGCTTGTCGTACCGCGCACAATGGAATCGTCCACCATAATGACACGCTTGCCTTCAACAATCCCGCGTACCGGTGAAAGCTTCATTTTCACACCCTGCTCCCGCAGGGACTGCGATGGCTGGATGAAGGTCCGGCCAACATAGCGATTTTTGATTAACCCCATTTCGTACGGAATTCCCGATTCCTCCGCATAACCGATGGCTGCAGAAATACTGGAATCCGGAACACCCGTGACCACATCCGCTTCGATTGGCACTTCTTTTGCCAGCTGCTTGCCAAGATTTTTCCGGGCGGCATGGACGTTGATCCCGTGGATATTGCTATCTGGCCGCGAAAAATAAATATATTCCATTGTACAGATGGCTGTCGTTGTATTCACTGAATACATCTCAGAATGAAGACCATCCTTATCGATCACGAGCAGTTCTCCCGGAAGGATATCCCGGATAAATTCCGCTCCGACAATATCGAAGGCACATGTCTCTGATGCGACCACATAGGCATCGCCAAGTATGCCAAGCGAAAGCGGGCGAAGGCCATGCGGATCTAGTGCCACCATTAACTCCGTCTCGGTCATAATCAAAAAGGCATAGGCACCCTTCAGCATCGGCAAGGCATTTTTTACACGATCCTTCAGCTGACTGAAGCCGCCACGCTTAATTAAATGGGCGAGTACTTCCGTATCAGAACTTGTCTGGAAGATGCTGCCTTGAGCTTCAAGCTGATTCCGCAATGAATCAGCATTTACCAGATTGCCATTATGCGCCAACGCAAGACCGCCGTTTTGCGATTGAAACAGGAGCGGCTGAACATTCTCGTAGCCGCCTCCCCCTGCAGTCGCATAGCGAACATGGCCGATGGCACCGACACCTTGCAAATCTTCCATTGCCTCTGCGGTAAAAATTTCCGTAACAAGGCCCTCGCCTTTCTTGCCCTTTAGCTGCTGCCCATCGCTAACAACGATTCCCGTCCCTTCCTGGCCGCGATGTTGCAGGCTGTGTAGACCGTAATAGCTGATTTGTGCTGCCTCAGGATGTCCCCAGATTCCAAAAACGCCGCATTCCTCATTCAAGCCTTTTAATTCAGCAAGCATGGGATGGCTCCTTTCCAGGCTTTTTTCAGCCCCTTTACATCATGATGGATCACGTTCTTACCGTTGACATCTATTTTTAAGACTGGAGTTTCCGTTACTTTTCCGATCAAGACCGCATTTGTGATCTTTTCAAACTCTATTTGGTCATCAGGTGCTATCGATAAAAGGAAGCGGGATTGCGATTCGCTGAACAGCGCCGATACAACATTTCCTTCTAATTTCACTTCTGCTCCGAGCCCTTTGCTGCCGATCACGGATTCAGCAAGTGCAACCGCGACGCCGCCCTCTGCGACATCATGTGCCGAAGCAACAACACCCTTTCTGATTGCTATTAAAATTTGAGCCTGATAGCTTGCTTCTACTTGTAAATCTAGTTCAGGCGCCTTGCCAAAAATCCGGCCATGAACTAGCTTTTGCAGCTCGCTGCCGCCAAATTCATCCTTCGTATCACCCAATAAATAAATCAAATCGCCGGCGTTTTTAAAATGCTGCGTCGTAACGTGCTTCAGGTTTTCAACTAATCCGACCATTCCGACAACCGGGGTTGGATAGACAGCTGTTCCATTCGTTTCATTGTACAAACTTACATTCCCGCCGATGACGGGTGTGCTCAATGTCCGGCACGCTTCACTCATCCCGTCGACTGCTTTTTCAAACTGCCAGAATATCTCCGGCTTCTCCGGATTCCCGAAGTTCAGGCAATCTGTGATCGCCAGCGGCTCGCCGCCAGAACAGACGATATTGCGTGCCGCTTCAGCAACAGCAATCTTTCCGCCTGTTTCCGGGTCAAGATAGAGATAGCGGGAATTGCAATCCGTCGTCATCGCCAGACCCTTTTCCGTGCCGCGAATTCTGACTACAGCAGCATCCGAACCTGGCGAAACGACTGTGCTCGTGCGCACCATATAGTCATATTGATCATAGACCCACTCTTTGCTCGCAATCGTCGGCTGCTTGAGCAGCTGCAAAAGAGTCGTTTCATAGTTTTCTACTTTAGGAATTTGCTTATCCATTGCCTGGAATTCACGGAAGTAAGCTGGTTCACTAGAAGGCTTGTAATAGACAGGAGCCTCTTCTGCCAGCGCATCTGCCGGCACTTCCGCTACTACCTCCCCGTTATGCAAAAGACGAAGCATCTTGTCGTCCGTTACTGTGCCAATCGCCACCGCTTCCAGCTCGTACTTGGAAAAAAGATCGATGATTTCCTGCTCGCGACCCTTTTCCACCACAATCAGCATACGTTCCTGTGACTCGGAGAGCATCATTTCATAAGGTGTCATGCCTGTTTCGCGCTGAGGAACAAGGTCAAGATTCATCTCGATTCCGGAACCTGCCTTGCTTGCCATTTCAGCAGCCGAACTTGTCAAACCGGCAGCACCCATGTCCTGGATGCCGACTAACGCGTCATTTTTCACAAGCTCCAGGCAAGCTTCCAGAAGCAATTTTTCCATAAAGGGATCTCCGACCTGGACAGCAGGACGCTTCTCTTCCGATGCTTCATTCAATTCCTCGGAAGCAAAAGTGGCACCGTGGATACCATCTCGTCCAGTCTTCGCACCAACATACATAACCGGATTGCCTACTCCATGTGCCTGGCCCTTCTTGATATCCTCGTGGTTGATCAGTCCGACACACATCGCATTCACAAGCGGATTGCCTTCGTAAGAAGAGTCAAACTGAACCTCACCGCCGACAGTCGGAATACCGATACAGTTTCCGTAGCCAGCAATCCCGGCAACAACCTGTTCAAACAAGTATTTCACCCGAGGCGACTCCAGCTCGCCAAAACGGAGGGAATTCAATAATGCAATTGGCCTTGCTCCCATCGAAAAAACATCGCGGATGATGCCGCCAACACCAGTAGCTGCACCTTGGTAAGGCTCGATGGCTGAAGGGTGGTTATGGCTCTCGATTTTGAAAACAACCGCCTGGCCATCGCCGATATCAACGATTCCCGCACCTTCCCCCGGCCCTTGCAGCACGCGCTCCCCGGTGACAGGAAACTTTTTCAGCACGGGCTTGGAATTCTTATAGCTGCAGTGCTCCGACCACATAACCGAGAACAAGCCCGTCTCTGTATAATTAGGTGTGCGTCCAAGTATTTTTTCAGCAGAAGCAAACTCGCTGTCTGACAGGCCCATTTGACGATAAATCTTTTCCTGTTTAATTTGCGCTGGACTTGGTTCAAGCATTAACCGCATTTGCTTCCCTCCATTGTTTGACGATTGATTTAAAAAGCTTCAGGCCGTCTGCGCCGCCAAGTAACTCATCAACAGCTCGTTCCGGATGCGGCATCATCCCAAGAACATTGCCGCGCTCATTCATGATACCAGCGATATCCTCAAGACTTCCGTTTGGATTCTCTCCACTATAGGTGAACACGATTTGATTATTTTCCTTCAATCGGGCAAGCGTTGCATCATCGCAATAATAGTTGCCCTCTCCATGTGCAACCGGAATCGTAATGACCTCGCCTTTTTCATAGCCTGCTGAGAACATCGTCTCGTTGTTCTCGACTTTCAGCTCTACCTGCCTGCAGATGAACTTAAGGCTTTCATTGCGACGCATTGCCCCTGGAAGAAGTCCTGCCTCTAGCAAAATCTGGAACCCGTTGCAGACGCCTAGTACAGGCTTCCCTGCTTCCGCAGCCTTCACAACTTCCTTCATGACATTGCTGAACTGCGCGATTGCACCGGATCTTAAATAATCTCCGTAGGAAAAACCGCCTGGCAAAAGCACCGCGTCATAGTCTTCTAGACTTTCAGTGTCATGCCATACATACTCGGCTTGTTCACCAAGCTCATCCTTTGCGGCATGGTACATGTCGATATCACAGTTCGAACCCGGAAAGACAATCACCGCAAATTTCACTGTGCAACTACCTCCTCAACCTCGTACCTGTAATCCTCGATTACCGTATTTGCCAACAGGCGCTCGCACATTTCCTTCACAGTACTATCGACATCCTGCACACTTTCATCTAAAGTCAGTTCCATATACTTGCCGATCCGTACATCCTGGATTCCCTCATACCTATGTGTCGCAAGCGCATTTTTGACTGCCGTTCCCTGCGGATCCAACACACTTTCCCTTAACGTGACATACACCTTCACTTTATACATGCAATTGTCCTCCCAATCTCGTTAAAATGGTTTCGTATGCATCGGTCAAATTCCCCAGATCACGGCGGAACACGTCTTTATCAAGCTTCTGCTGCGTTTTCATGTCCCACAGGCGGCATGTGTCAGGTGAAATCTCGTCAGCCAGCAGGATGCTGCCGTCTCCGTCCTTGCCAAATTCAAGCTTGAAGTCTATTAACCTGACGCCAATTTCCGCGAAAAATCCACCAAGGACTTGATTGATTTTTAAAGCCGCTGCCTTCAACTCCGCCACTTCTTCCTCAGTCGCAAGATTCAGTACATCGACATGATCATCGGTAATGAGCGGGTCGCCAAGCAAATCATCCTTCAGGTAAAACTCAACGATCGAGCGCCGGAGCTTCTCGCCTTCCTCAACTCCGAGCCGCTTGGAAAAACTCCCAGCTGCGTAATTCCTCACGACAACCTCAAGTGGTATGATTTTCACTTGCTTCACAAGCTGCTCTGTTTCGGAGATCTTTTTGATAAAATGGGACTGGATTCCCGCTTCGCTAAGCTTCAAAAATAAAAGACTGGTAATCTCATTATTCAGTCGGCCCTTGCCGGCAATTTCCGCCTTTTTCTCGCCGTTGTAAGCAGTCGCCGAATCCTTATATTGAATCCTGACAATCCCTTCTTGATCTGTTGCATAAACCCGCTTCGCTTTCCCTTCGTACAGCAATGTCTGCTCTTCCATTTTAACGCCCTCCGATTAAGATAATTGGCAATCTCAGTCACCTGCAGGTAAATCTTCCATCACAGACCTAAACGCTCAAAAATCATCTCTACATGCTTGATGTGATAGTGGTAATCAAAGCAGTCATCGAGTTCCGCTTCACTTAATAGCCCGGAGATTGTCTCATCACTCTCGATCAGGCTGCGAAACTGCACCTGCTTCTCCCAGGCTTCCATCGCGCGTGGCTGCACTGTATCGTACGCTTCCTCACGGGACATGCCTTTATCAATCAAGGCTAGCAGCACGCGTTGGGAGTAAATCAAGCCAAGCGTCCGGTCCATATTGCGCTTCATATTCTCCGGATAAACCGTCAAGTTCTTTACGATATTGCCAAAACGGTTCAGCATGTAGTTCAACGCGATCGTTGCGTCTGGCAAAATAATTCTCTCTGCTGAAGAATGCGAGATATCCCGTTCATGCCATAGCGGCACATTCTCGTAGGCTGTTGTCATATAGCCACGGATGACCCGCGCCATTCCGGTCATGTTCTCAGAACCAATCGGATTCCGCTTATGCGGCATAGCGGAAGACCCTTTTTGGCCTTTTGCAAAAAACTCCTCCACCTCACGAGTCTCGCTCTTTTGCAGGCCGCGGATTTCCACAGCGAATTTTTCCATCGAAGTCGCAATCAACGCGAGCGTCGACATATAAAACGCATGGCGGTCACGCTGCAAAGTCTGTGTAGAAATCGGTGCCGGCTGCAGCCCTAATTTTTCACAAACATAAGATTCAACAAATGGATCAATATTCGCATACGTTCCAACCGCACCGGAAATCTTGCCGAATTCGACATCACGGGCAGCCATTTTGAAACGCTCGAGATTTCGTTTCATTTCCTCCAGCCAAAGAGCAAGCTTCAGGCCAAATGTCGTCGGCTCTGCATGCACGCCATGCGTGCGGCCCATCATCACGGTGTACTTATGTTCTTTCGCCTTATTCGCCAAAATTTCAACGAAGTTCTCAAGGTCCTTCAGAAGGATCGCATTTGCCTGTTTAAGAACATAAGATAAAGCCGTATCAACAACGTCTGTAGACGTCAAGCCATAATGCACCCATTTGCGCTCTTCCCCAAGCGTCTCGGACACCGCCCTTGTAAAAGCAACCACATCATGACGTGTCTCTTCCTCGATCTCCTTGATCCGGTCCACATCAAAAGAGGCATTTTCCCTTAGCTTCTTTACATCTTCCTTAGGAATTTCGCCAAGTTCAGCCCAAGCTTCACATGCCAAAATTTCCACCTCAAGCCATGCCTTAAAGCGGTTTTCCTCCGTCCAGATTGCTCCCATTTCCGGTCTTGTATAACGATCTATCATTTGTTTTGTCCTCCGATCCATTGTGCTGCGCCTTTCCAAATACAACTTCTCTCAGCTTCATCCAGCGCAACCTCTACTGTGTCTCGTAAAAGGGTCACATGCCCCATCTTCCGTTGATGCTTTGCTTCTTTTTTGCCATATATATGAATTTTCCAATCCGATAGCTCGGCGATCTTTTCAAGCAATGGCTGCTGGTGCTGCCCGAGAATATTCACCATCACAGCCGGCTTCAGCAAATTTGTGCTTCCAAGCGGCCAGCCGCATACCGCCCTGATATGCTGCTCGAACTGCGAAGTCTCACATGCTTCAATCGTATAATGACCCGAGTTATGCGGTCTCGGTGCCAGTTCATTTATGAAAAGCTCATCGTTAGCCGCCAAAAACATCTCCACCGCAAGCGTCCCAGTTAACTCCAACGCCTCCGCAATCTGTTTGGCTGCTTTTATAGCCTTAGCTCCAGCCTCTGCGCTCATTCTTGCCGGCACAATCGTCTGATGCAGAATATTTTCCTCGTGGATATTTTCAGCAACAGGGAAAATACTCGTTTCGCCATTCGTACCGCGGGTGACGATTACTGAAATCTCTTTCTCGAAAGAAATCCATTTTTCCAGTACGCAAGTCCCCTGGCTGACAAGTGTTCCCGCCAAAACGATATCATCGATGGACTTGATCACCAGTTGCCCTTTGCCGTCATAACCGCCGCGTGCAGTTTTCAGAACAGCTGGCACTCCCAACTTCTCGATTCCAGCCCTGACATCTTCGATTTTTTCAACAACCGTGTAGGGTGCCACCTTCACACCTGCTGCTTCCAAATGGCGCTTCTCTTCTATCCTGTCCTGTGTAACGCGCAGCAATTCTGTTCCCTGCGGCACATAGGCGTATTTATTCAGCCACTCCAGCGCATCCGCGTCAATATTCTCGAACTCATACGTAATCACGTCACTCTGTTCAGACAGCTGCTTTATTTTTTCAAGGTCCTCATAGCCGCCAACAATCTGCTCATCTGCTACTTGGCCGCATGGGCAATCCGCTACCGGGTCAAGTACGATGACCCTAAAACCCATTGCCTTTGCCGATTGCGCCATCATTTTGCCAAGCTGTCCGCCGCCAATTATCCCGATCGTCTCTCCTGGTAAAATCAATTTAGACAAGCTCATCACTGCTTTCCATCACCGAAATCTTTGTCTCTTCCCGCAATCGCTCCAGCCTCTTTGCAAGCTCCTGGTCAAATGCTCCGATAATTTGTGCTGCCAGCAAGCCTGCGTTCGTTGCCCCAGCCTTGCCAATTGCTACCGTTGCAACTGGCACTCCTCCAGGCATCTGGACGATTGATAAAAGCGAGTCCAATCCATTCAGCGCCCGCGACTGCACAGGCACCCCGATGACCGGAAGGGTGGTTTTCGCTGCTACCATCCCTGGCAAATGAGCTGCCCCACCCGCACCTGCGATGATAACTTTGATTCCTTCCGCTCGCGCATTTTCAGCAAACTCAAACATCAAGTCCGGCGTCCGGTGGGCGGATACAACTTTTTTTATATAAGAAATTTCCAATTGGTCCAGTATGTCACATGCATGCTTCATTGTTTCCCAATCCGACTTGCTCCCCATTATGACCGCAACCGACATTTTTTCTCGCCTCCCTTTTGGAGTTATAAAAACAAAAAACCGGATAGACTGCTTCCTCCATAAAGAAGAGAAAGTAGTCTGTCCGGGTGCGTTTGTGCGCAAGAAATCCATAAGTGAACGCGATTTCTGTTCCCTTCGCTATAAACTACTTTCCCTCATAGTCCGGCCATTTACGGCAGCCGGGTAGAGACTCATGGGCCATATCCCCATTATTATACGAGGGAAAACTAAATTTCACTTTCGACATCTACATATTACCAACCATTTCGCCTTGTTGTCAACCAATAATCGAACATTAATATGTCTTTTATTTTTTTCGTTCGTGTTTAAATGATTATTCTTCTATCGATCTGGCCTCAAAAATAATTTTCCGGCCAGCAGGCTCGTACGCCATTGTTCCGTTTTTTTCTATTTCCTTAAAAATTGGTTTTTCCAATCTGCGTACAGGAGCAAACCCATCCATCTTCATTCTATTAAGGCAATCATCAATCGATTCATGTTCACCGACTTCATACATCTGTTTCTTTTTTGCTTTGCTCATGAAAATAGTTTTCCTTTCCGTACAGATTTCACCCAAAACCCGCCATGAATGGCTTTCGGTTCAAACGCGATGATAAACGCTTTTGGATCCAGTTCCTTAATAGTGTGATATAGCTTCAGCTCATATTTCCTCGGCGTAAGAATCTGCATCGCCATCCGGTTCCCCTCCAGCCCGTGCGCAGCCCAGTCTGTCACACCAAACCCCTGATCCCGCAATGCTTTAGGAAGATCCCGATCATATTCCTTTGTAATGACATTAACCGTAATATATCCAAGCGCCAGCTTCTCTTCAATTTTCATTCCGACAATGACACCGATCCCATAGCCAATTGCGTAGGCAGCTAAGTTCTGGATCTGGTTCAAATTATCCAGTACTAAGCCAAGGCCGACAACATAAACCACCACTTCGATCATGCTTAAACCCGCAGCCGTATAACGCTGCCCCTTCAACGTCAGAATCATCCTTATGGTAAAAAAAGACACGTAAACAATATTGATGATTAAGATGATGGATACCATGACAAAACTATTCTCCAGCATTTCCTAACCCCTCCAGACATGTTATCCTACAAGCCTTAATGTTCCCATTAATCAAGTCCCATGTAAAGCATCTTGCAAAAGAACAAAAAAGGAAATTTATAGAAATTTATTAAGATGTCCACACTGAAAAGGCGCTATTTTGCGATTTGATCGAAAAAAAAACCATCAAGCCAAAGAATGGCACTGATGGTTTTCTATTACATTTGAAATCGGCTGACTGTATCTTTTAAAGTTTCTGCCATTGTAGACAAGTTATTTGCAGCTGCTGTGATTTCCTCCATGGAAGCTAATTGCTCCTCAGCTGAAGCCGCAACATTTTGAGTATGGATAGTTGATGCCTTCGAAACAGTTGAAATTTCATGGACGGTTGCTGAGATTTCCTCTGTGCTAGCCGACATTTGTTCTGCTGTAGCGGCCATCTCATCCATTCTCGCACTCATATCTTTCATGGAGTTAAGGATTTCCCGGAAGCTCCCTTGAGTCCCTTCCACAATCTCCAGACCACTTAGCACTTCATGTTTTACTGTTTCAATCGAATCATTGGATTGCTCCATATCAATTTGTATCTGATTAATCAAATCTGAAATCTGAGAAGAAGATTTTTGCGATTGTTCCGCGAGCTTCCTGACCTCTGAGGCAACCACGGCAAAACCTTTGCCATGTTCACCAGCCCTTGCTGCCTCAATGGCCGCATTTAATGCTAGTAAATTGGTTTGGTCTGCAATCTCGCTAATCGCCTGCGAGATAGTATCAATTTCCCTGGACCTTTTATTCAACAAACGAAAAACTTCTCCTGTTTGTTCAACGGAAGTGTGGATCCGATTCATTTGACTTGCTGTCTCTTCGACAAATGTTTCCCCCTGCTTTGCATGAACACTTGCTTGTGAACTTGACTCAGCAATTAATGAAGAAGTCTCTGCAATTTCCGCCACTCCTCTTGCCAGTTCCGCAAGGGCTCCTGCACTTTCCTCTATCCCTTGTGCTTGAGCATCCGAACCGCTAGCGACTTGTTGGATAGCCTCCGTTATTTGCTCTGTCGCTCTGCTTGTCTGTTCAGCGCCTGCTGTTAGCTGTTCAGATGAAGCTGCAACCTGCTCTGAAGTTTCAAGTACATCCTGCAGCATTGTACTCAAGCTTTTTTTCATGCTATGATAGCTTTTCGCAAGATCACCAAGCTCATCTCCGCTGTTATCTTCAACCACAGCTGTAAAATCTCCGGCTCCTGACTTGATCATCGCTGCTGCAATAGCATCCAATCTTCTTTTTAAACTACGTGTAAACCAGTAGATTCCTATAAATGCGAGGAGTAAAACGATAACGACCTGAATCAAAAATTTGGTCATAAAAGAAGACAAAATTTGTCCGATGATCCCGTCTGGAGCACCAACGTACAGAATTCCGATTGCCTTGCCGTTCTGATCAATTATAGGCTCATAAGCTGTTTGGTACGTGTGACCTGCCACATTTGCCTCTCCATAATATGGCTTTCCTTGTTTTAGCACTACGTCAGCAACCTCTGCGGAAACTGTTGTCCCAACAGCACGCTTACCCTCCAGCATTACATTTGTGGCAATCCGAGTGTTTTCCTGAAAAATAGTGACTGTATCCCCTGTATCCTCACCAATTTTGTCTACTAGCTCAAAATGGTCATTAAAAACCTGATCCCCCTTATATAGCCTACCGTCTTTGATTTCCCACTCACCTGGATATTCATTAGCAATATATCGCTTGCTTAAAGCCAAGTCCCCTTTTGCTTTTTCCACTGCAAAAGTTTTAATCCCTGCCGTCACTTCTCTGGTCACGATGACACCAATGATCGCAGAAATCAATAGAACCGTGCCAAGTACAATTAAATTGATTTTCGTCCCTAATTTCAATTTTAGACCCGTCCCGTTTTTTCGCAAAATACTTTCCCCCCTTGATGAAACTGTTTCTATATTATTGTGATGATAGAAACAATTTGTACCTAGGATATATCGGAGGTTTCCTGTATATATGAATTATTCGACATGAAATTTCTTAAAATGGACAAATTTGCGAACCGCAAGGAAAAATTAGAGCTTTATATATGAAAAGGGCAAGCTCCTTGGTCGTTATCTAAACTCCCCGTAATTTTATATGTTTTTTTTACTAAAACCATAAGGGCATCTATTATGCGAATCATACCCTTATGCGAGCACTTCCATCTCTATAAGGGTATTTTTCGAGCGGAATGATACCCTTTTGCGAGCAACTTCCACCTCTATAAGGGTATCTTTTGAGCGGAATGATACCCTCATGCGAGCACTTCCACCTCTATAAGGGTATCTTTCGAGCGGAATGATACCCTTTTGCGAGCATTTCCACCTCTATAAGGGTATCTTTCGAGCGGAATGATACCCTTTTGCGAGCACTTCCACCTCTATAAGGGTATCTATCAAGCGGAAAGATGCCTTGATTCCAGTAGTAACCTCCCTTATTTATATGATTTTGGTGTTTCTTTGACTTTATTGTTTTTTTCCAGTAACAAAAAAAGAACAGCTATATTAGCTGTTCTTTCGTTTGCCCGGCGGCGTCCTACTCT